>URYG01000216.1 GCA_900551985.1 uncultured Prevotella sp.
GCGGTTACATCCTCTCGTCCCTGAGGGAAGAGAGGCTTGGTGAGAAAGGTGGAGCTCCCTTTGGCTAAAGGGAGACGGAGGGATTCGAAAAATATCTCTTTCCAAGAGGGGGACAGGGGAGTCGAAATATCTCTTTGCAGGAGAGCCAGAGAGGTAGAAAAATCTCTTAAAAATCAAATTCATACTAGTTTTACTCAATCAATATCCAGGTAAGAATGCCCTAAAAGCGATTCTTAATAAGGTGGTGCCGATGGGCGAGAGAAATGATTTTCGTACACGGATTTCACGGATTCTTTAGACCTGTTCGGTCTTTTTTCTTCTTTTGCTTGGTCGTTTCAATAAAAAAGTGTATTTTTGCAGCCATAAAAATGTTTTTTTAGTGAATACAATCAGAAAAAGTATATGAAGGAATATATAACCATACACAATGTTGGACCGCTTCGCCATATTGAACAGTTGGAGATTCTGCCTCTTACAGTTCTTATAGGTGAGTCTGCCATCGGAAAAAGTACGCTGATGAAGATACTTGTCCTGATGCGCTATCTATATAAGCGAGCTAATATTCGATCTTTTCTAAAACATTCGAAAATAACAAACTCTCCTTTCAGAATACGCTTCGAGTCTTTGGTAAAGACTACTAATCTTGTGGCTTTCTTTCAGAGTAATTCATATATACGATATGAGGTGCATGCAGATTCAGGTAATGTGTATAGCATAGAGTATGGCAATTCCAAGATCAAGCGTACGCTCTTGCCAGAGATAAGAGAAGAAGACTTGACCTTTTGGAAAGAGTCTTTTGTCTCGGAGAATAGAAATGTCATTCCTTCATGGTCGGCTAATGCCTTAACGAATAAGAATGCGTCGTTGGGATTTTATTTTCATGAGACTATGAATGACTTTGCCCAGGCGGTGAAGGATGACAAGGAATATGATCTCTCTTATTTGGGACTGAAACTTTCCGTGAAACATCCTAAGGGGCGTCCTGTGAAATTAACTGTTATGCCTGTTAACGATGCCTATGCTCCAATAGAGCTTACCCAGGCTTCATCTGGTATCCAGACATCCACTCCTCTTTCCGTCATCGTGCAGCATTTTGCCAAGGATTATTCCTTTAAGGAGGCTTTCCGTCGGTCTGTGCTTGACTACCTTTATGACAACGAATTGTTGACAAAGTTTTCTCCGGTTATCGAATTGGCTGACTTACCAAAGTATGTGCATATTCATTTAGAAGAGCCTGAACTTAGTCTTTTTCCAGATGCTCAGTGCCGCTTAATAGATGATTTGGTGAAGACTGTTAATGCAGCTTCTTCCAATGACCGTAAGATGGGAATTATAATGGCTACACATAGTCCTTATATCTTGAACTACTTGAACGTGTTGATTCGTCAAACGGCTGAGGAGCGTGCGAGAGTTGAGCCTGAGAATTTGGCAGTATATAGAATATACGATGGAAATGCTCAAACTCTCATGGCGACGGATGAGAAAGGACAAGCCCTGGTTGATACATATGACTTGACAGAGATGATGTCTGCCATATATAATGAGTTTAACGAGTTGAGCAGATGAGAGACGAATTGTTGATAGACCGATTGTTGCAAGTGCATTATCCTCAGGAGTATGACTTGGATAGCCAAGGGGTGGTTGTTGATATGACTATCCATAGAGGGCTTGTCGAATTGTCAGATTCCAAGGCTTGTGATGATTGTCAAGGACATCGCCCACATCGTGCTCAATGTGACAGGGTTAATTTGAGACTGGATGCATCTGCCTGTCCTGTAGCCATTGTGGATTTTGAGGAGTATGTCAATCAATTTGATAATACTGTAGCTGCGATGAGGGATAGGTGCGATTACTTATTGGTCGATGCAACGGACGAGCATAACAAAATAGCCTTTTGTGATTTGACTTGCTCCGAAGAGAAGTATGTCAATCCCAATGATGGCAAGTATCCTTTGGGCAAGCGAGCCAAGGCTTCTTCACAGATGAAGAAATCCTTGGAACGATTATTGTTAGATCCATTGATGGCTCATTACATATTGACTTTTCCAAAGAAAATCTGCCTGTTTGGTTGGAGAGATTATGATGTTCCTGACGTAACTCCTCTGCGTGGAGATGCCGCTAGAAATATGTTGGCATTTATGAGGACTCCCTCTGCGAGTAGTGGAACATTAGCCAAGGAGATTTCCGTTATTGGGCATAATTTCAGCTTTGTCCAAGTAAAATATCCTTCTGTATATAAGTGGTGACGAATGAACAGAATCTATCGTATGAGAACCCTTCAATGCGCTAGCCGTCAAACACTCGCAAATCGCCATTCCACCCCAGGCGGTCCCATCCCGCATAACCTGGCGAGACCGCTTTGGTCCGCCAACCTTATAGCGTAGCGGTTCGAGCACCGAGTAGGGCGGTTTTCTCCCTCGCTCCTGAGGAGAGAGGGCGGGGTGAGAGGTGGAGCCTTCTTTAATGGTAAAGAAGGACGGGATGATTTTAGAACAAATCTCTTTGCAGGAGAGACGGAGAGGTAGAAAAAACTCTTAAAAATCAAATTCATACTAGTTTTACTCAATCAATATCCAGGTAAGAATACCCTAAAAGCGATTCTTATCTGCCAGGGACTCTATGTCCTCAATTTCCGATACGAACCAATTTTATTGTTAGATATAACGAAAAATATATAAAACGAAAAGTAGCTTAGTAGTGTGGGCGCTACATAATCACCCGCAACGCATCCTGCAGTTCTCTTCCGGAAACTGACCCACCGAAAGAGGCTCAGGATGCTATTATTCAAGAACTTAAAACTATGCGTAATTTTAATCAATTAAAAATTGCCGTAGCCGGAACCGGTTACGTAGGACTCAGTATTGCCACACTTTTATCCCAACACCATGAGGTAACAGCTGTAGATGTAATTCCTGAGAAAGTAGATAAACTGAATCAGCATATATCACCGATTCAAGATGAGTATATCGAGAAGTATCTGGCAGAGAAGCCTCTTCATCTCACAGCCACGTTGGATGGCAAGTCAGCCTACAAGGATGCCGACTTCGTAGTCATTGCAGCACCAACCAACTACGACCCAGTGAAGAACTTCTTCGACACCACTCATGTAGAAGAAGTTATTGACTTGGTATTAGAGGTGAACCCCGATGCAGTGATGGTAATCAAGAGTACCATCCCAGTAGGTTATACCCGAAGCCTGTATCAGAAGTATGCTCAGAAGGGAGTGAAGCAATTCAATCTCCTTTTCTCTCCGGAGTTCCTCCGAGAGAGCAAGGCACTCTATGATAATCTCTATCCAAGCCGCATCATAGTAGGTTATCCTAAACTGATAGATCGCCCAGAGTTTAGAGATGAGAACGAGGCAATCTTGAAGGTTACTGATGTAGAAAAGTTGAAAGAAGCAGCCAAGACCTTCTCTCAACTTCTCGTAGAAGGTGCTATTGCATCACAGTCCGTAGGCAATTCAACAATTAACACTCAACATTCAACATTAGAAAACAAGGGCATCCCTTGTTTGTTTATGGGCATGAAGGAAGCAGAAGCCGTTAAGCTCTTCGCCAATACCTATCTTGCCCTAAGAGTAAGCTATTTCAATGAACTGGATACATACGCCGAAGTCAAGGGCTTGGACACCAAGGCAATCATTGATGGCATAGGTCTTGACCCACGTATCGGAACGCATTATAACAACCCGAGTTTCGGATATGGTGGTTATTGCCTGCCAAAGGATACCAAGCAGCTCCTGGCAAACTATGCTGATGTTCCAGAGAACCTGATAGAAGCAATTGTTGAGAGTAACCGTACAAGAAAAGACTATATTGCAGATGCCGTGCTCAGAAAGGCTGGTTATTACAGCTATGCTGATGCCAATAGTTATGATGTGAGCAAGGAGTATAATTGTGTGATTGGTGTTTATCGCTTGACGATGAAGAGTAACAGTGATAACTTCCGCCAGTCTGCCATCCAGGGTATTATGAAGCGAATCAAGGCAAAGGGTGCAGAGGTAATCATCTACGAGCCAACTTTGGAAGATGGCAGCACCTTCTTCGGCAGCAAGGTTGTGAATGATATGGATGCTTTCAAGGCACAAAGCCAAGCAATCATTGCCAATCGCTATGATGCTTGTCTCGACGATGTACAAAGTAAAGTATATACTCGCGATATATTCAGAAGAGATTAAGCAAAGTCATAAAGATTATATGATATGTGGTTTAAAAATAAAAAACCGGAAGAACTTTATCCCCCAAAGGATGAATATCAGAAAAAATATCGAGAAACATTTGATGGCATTGTAGATAAGTATCTGATTTATCATTGTGAAGATGAACAAGCCAAAATCCTAATTTACATTGATCCGGAAAATGATATAGATTGGATCATGAAGCAAGATCCTTTAAATGGAAATGAAGAATTAGACAAGGAGAGAAACAAATGGCTAGCCAAACTAGACATAGCACAAGCTTCACCCTGTTTGAATCTGAGTGAGAAAAACATCATGAAGTTCAAGATAATGCTAGGAGCCGGTTATGAAAGTGCCTTATATGGAAATTTCGATTCAGTTCAGTCCTGCATAGATCAAGCTTTGCTTTTTCTTAAAGCAAGAAACAAAGAACAGAGTAGATACCTTATTTTAGGCGTATCAACGATAATTGTTGTTATGTCTTTAATAGCAGGTCGCATTTTGAACTTGTTTTCTGATGAACAAATAGTCGGCTTAGAACTGGGTGTTCTTGGCTCTTATGTTTCTATTTGGTCAAGGTTTGGAAAAATGAACATGACAGGTCTAGCTTCTAAGAAGATTCATTATTTAGAGGCTTTTGCCCGTCTGCTTTGTGGAGGAATCTTTGCTTTTGTTGCCATATTGTTTATTGATACCGGATTGGTTCTTAAAGATATCACCGTATCAAACTTGTGGGCTTATCATTGTATAGTAGGATTTATTGCTGGTTTTAATGAGCGATTTGTGCCTTCTATCATAGAGTCATTCACGTCAAATGTAACAGAAGAAAAAAAGTAATGATTATGAGACGCAAACTATATTTAATTATAAGTGACGGCGGAGGGAATACTCCTCTTCGTGGTGTTCACATAGATAAAGATAATTTTCTGAATTTCTTCAAGTCTCCAGAAGGTGGAGCGTGGAAGGATGACGAAATTCTGGTTTTTGAAAATAATAATTTTGATTTAGATTTCCTTCGGATAAATGACCTTAATGCAAGAGTAGAAGAGAAACCGATAGATTTCTATTTAATAGTATATTGTGGTCATGGTTTTACAGACCAGCATAAACAGATCAATTTTGAAGTTCGACCAGATAATTATTTAAATCTTAATGATTTGTTAGGAGCAGTTGCTCAAAGCCGCTGTTTAGTAATAGCAGATAGTTGTAGAGCTATATATCATTTGCAGGAAGGTGGTCGTATTGCAGATTTACGCATGTTTAGTACTAG
>URYG01000217.1 GCA_900551985.1 uncultured Prevotella sp.
GAAGGCGATGCTCATCATCCCGTTCTGCTGGTACTATGCAGCCTATCTGCAAGGTGGCGACGAGTTCCTGCGACTGGTGAAGGAAGAGAACATCGACCGATTCATGGGCAAGATGGCATACGAATCGCACGAGAACCCGGCGTGGTACAACCTGCTCACACTCGTGATGGGTTGGGCTCCTTATACCTTATTATTACTGTTCTCGCTCTTCATCCTGCCTTGGAAGAAGTTCTCCAAGACCCGGTTCCTGGAGAATGCGAAGAAGGCTACTCCGCTGCAGGTGTTCACCTGGCTCGCCTTCCTCCTGGTGCTCTTCTTCTACTGCATCCCAAAGAGCAAGCGCAGCGTCTATCTGCTGCCATGCTATCCGTTCATGGCCTATCTCATCGCTGAATACATCGTTTGGATGATGAAGGAGAAGATGGGAGCCATCAAGGTATATACCGGCGTGATTGCCTCGCTGGCCATCATCCTTGTGATTGCTACGCTTGTTATACGAGCAGGCGGCATACCAGATACCATTTTCCATGGCAAGCATGCTGCCGACAACATCGCCATACTCCATGCTATAGGGGAATCTACTCATGGTATCCTATTCTACGTATGCTATATGTTTCTTATAATAGGGGCTTATCATATATTCAAGGCACTCAAGAAAAAAGAGACAAGCCAAATGATGAAATATACATTGGTGATGATTATCGCAATTTTCATCACACTCGACTCCACCCTACAGCCTGCCGTGCTCAACACGAAGGCAGACAAGCATCTGGCGCCGGTTATCGAAAAGAAGTTTGATGCCAGCAAGCTCTACTCTTATATGTCGGTAGATATGCTGCACTTCTTCAGTCTAAACTTCTACCTGGGCGATAAGATCCAGCAGTTTGACAAGGTGCTGCCACAGGATGGCGTGCTGATGATTCCTGAAAGCGACGTGCCAGACTTCAAGGAGAAATTCGGAAGGGACTATACCTTCCAGAAGGTTTGGGAAGTAAAGAAGACGGTGGAATGGCACAGCAAAGTAGGCTTCTACAAATTTGTGAAGACAAGTGCCAATATCGCACAGAACAGATAAACAAAGATTAGTGATTAGATACAAAAATGAGGGTGTGTCATAAGTCCATGACACACCCTCATTTTTGTATCTGAATAATTATACTCTTTCTTCAATAAAGTATCGTGGGCGGCGCTTTACCTCGGTATAAATTTTGCCGATATAGACACCCGTGATGCCCACGCCCGTGGTAATGATGCCTCCGATAAACCACATGGAGACGAGCAGGGAGGTCCAACCCTGGATGGTCTTGCCCTGGAAATGTTCAACCAAGGCAAAGATGATCATGATGATTGCCACCAGAGTCATTGCCAGACCCAGAATAGTGATAAACTTCAAGGGTGCTACGGAGAACGAAGTGATGCCATCAATACTGAAGCTCAGCATCTTGGTAAACGGATACTTGCTCTCGCCAGCCTCGCGTGCCTTGCGGTCGTAATAGACGAATCCCTCTCGGAAGCCCAGCTGGCGGACGATGGATCTGAGGAAGAGATTTCGCTCAGGATACTGCATCAGAGCCTTCAGCGTGCGGTTGGTCATCATACGGAAGTCGGCATGGTTATACACAGTATCCTTATCCACGCTCTGCATCAGCTTATAGAAAGCCTGGGCGGTGAATCGCTTGAACCAGGTATCCGTCTTGCGCTCCTTGCGCACACCATAGATAATATCCTTGCCTTCCTGCACCTGGCGTACCATGTCGATGATTACATTCTCATCGTCCTGCAGGTCGGCATCGATGCTTACCATTGCATCGCAATGATCCACCGCAGCCTCCATACCTGCCCAGAGTGCATTCTGATGTCCCCGATTATGAGATAACTTGATGCCGTGCACATACTTGTGCTCCTTGGCAGCATTTGAAATCATCTGCCAGGTACGGTCACGACTACCATCGTCAACAAGGAGCAACTCCGTGTCGGCGTCTGTTTTTACCTTGATGGTCTTGATCAGATTGCCAAGCACCTCCAGGGTCTTCGGCAATACCGCTTCCTCGTTATAGCAAGGAATCACTATTAATACTTTCATACCTTTATCCTCTTTTTATGACCTTAATAGACAGGTTGCAAAGATACAAAAATCTATCAAGAACACCAAATTATTTAAAGATTAACTTATTTCGAAATTCCTTTTTGATTCCTTCCACACTCTTCTCTTGAGCCGAATTACATTGGCAGCAATACCAAGGCGATATTTTTTAGATGAGACTACCATTTATTAGCGATTATCGTTTTTTGAGAGCTTGCAACCTTAGAGGTCGGAACTTGCAACCTTAGAGGCCGGAACTTGCAACCTTAGGGACCGGAACTTGCAACCTTACTTGGTATATTTGAATCTGAACTTGGTATATTTGGGCTTAAACTTGCAACCTTAGAGACCGAACTTGCAATATTACTTGGTATATTTGAGCCAGAGCATGTTATATTAGAGTCTGAGCTTGCAACCTTACTGAACAGAAGTTTACAATATCCTTCTATTTTTTCGTCAATGGCACTCTTTTAGTGTCATGGTCGGTGTCAGAGTATCTAAGTCAAGTGTCATGGTCTACGACTTAGTTACTTATTCCATGGACTTCGTTACCAACTTGGTTACTTTCTCCTCTCCAAACTGTGATGACAAATTCCAGTGTCTAGTCTTATTTTTCCTTTAACTCTTCCATATTTCACGTAAAAGTTCGCGTAATTGATATTAAATTACGTGAAATTACGCGAACAATATCCTAATGATTATCAGATAATTAAAGAATCCAACCGGGTAAATCTCGGGTAAAGTTGACGTAAACCTCGGGTAATTTACGGGTAATTTACGTCAACTTCCACACTCTTCTCTTCAGCCACAACGCCAAGATGGGGTCACTCATTTCCAAATGCTTAGGGGCTGATATCGTGATCAGATCTTTCACCATCAAGGATTTCTTGAGGCGAGTTACATTGGCGGCAGTACCCAGGCGATAGGTTTCCAATATTGCCGTCTGCGTGAAGCCAGTATGCACTCCATTGGTGATGGCATGCAGGTAATTCATCTGACTCTTCAGAGATATGCTTGCCGGTAGATTCGAATCGCTGACAGATATACTCCACCCAGTCTTTCTCGCTAATCTTATTCAGATAGAAGAAATCACCAAAGCGATAGAATGGGTAACTGGCATTCTGGAACATCTGTTCCATCATGTGTTTCTTGCTTCCATAAAGGCAGTAAGATACATGGCTCTGCAATTGCCACACACTACGGAGCTTCTTTACTTTTTCTCATAATCACTACCTTATTATATATGATACTGCTGCTATGAAAATGCAAACGAGCGCAATGAAAGCTTGCTTTCAAATTGCCGAGTGCAGCTTTTCTGATGCCAAACACCCTCTTTCGTTTTTATTGACTGTTCTTTTGCAATAGTCAACTAACAGAGTTGCTCTGTCAAGTAATGAGAGGCTAAAGCCTCGATATCTATCTTGTCTGAAGTTTGAATTTCATCAATAACTGCGTCTGTGCAATCATCGTTCATGATTACTCCAACAGCTTCACTAGGTGTGAGGTTACATTCTTTTGCTATATAACAAGCAATTTGACCTAACACGTTTTCGAAATTATGCTTATTTTCCATATTCTTAATCTTTTATGAGTTCATCAATAGCTTTTTGTGTACAAAAACAATATTGTATATAGCTAAGTCCAAATTGGGAAATCCTAGAGACAAAAGTTTGCAAATTACTTTCTTCAAGATAGGTTTCTCCATATTGGTGAATATATTTTTTTATTTCCTGATCAATAAAAGCATCTGCAACAGGTCCTATAACAATATCAAAGTTGTGCTTGAATCTGCTTTCTATTCTGTTCTGGAGAATAAATTTTGCCCACTCTGTAGTGAATCCTTCAAAGATTTTAATTTGAAGTCCTTTCTGCTTACATAAATTAGGGTAGAACAGAAACGTATTGACAGTGATTTTTCCTCCATAGATGAATGTACTGCGTTTGCCCATTTGCCAAGCTCTTTTCCAATTTGGAGTGAGATAGAAACCTTTACCAAAATCATTTTTGCCTTTGCATTTGGAAAGATCTGGGGTTAGTATTTCTGTATAACTTCCATGTAGCAATCTCATGATACAATCATCCTCCCTTCCCTTCTCTTAGCTTTTGCAATATGATTATTGCAGATATGCGTCAAATCTTGAATGATTTGTTCCCTTGGCATGGTTTGTTCTATTTCCCAGTTTTCCTCAAGAAATCTGATACCCTGATTCTTTTGGAGATAGTTGAAAGCCTTTTGCTTAGTAATTTTCTTGTCTTCAGCAAACCAGCAGGCAGCAACAGTGATAAAAATGATAGCTTCCATCTTTGTCTCAACTGGCGGATACTGATCGCCAACATGTACACACAACTTTTCCCCCATAGCTTCCAAGAGAACGGCAGCATCATCTACAGACACATTAGTCTTGCCGCTCTCTATCTTGCTGATGCTGCTTTTTCCTAGCCCAACATATTTCCCTAGTGTTTCCTGGGATAGACCTTTTTCCTGTCTGACCTTTTTAACGATACCACCTAGGAGATTATCTGTATTATCGAATTTCTTTTTCATATCTGTTCTTTTTGTGCAAAGATAGACAAAGTTTCCCTAACGGGCAACTTATTTAACTTAAAGTAGTGTAAAAAAGAAAAAATGGAGAGGAAACTTTATATTTTATCCCATCATGTTCTCGCTCTTCATCCTGCTATGGAAGAAGTTCTCGAAGACCCGTTTCCTGGAGAATGCGAAGAAGGCTACAATATCCTTCTGTTTTTTCGTCAATGGCACTCTTTTAGTGTCAGAGTCGGTGTCAGAGTATCTAAATTTAGTGTCATGGTCTTCGACTTGGTTACTTTCTCCTCTCCAAACCGTGATGACGAATTCCAGTGTTAACACACGGCATAATACCCAGTTTTTCTACACATCTGCTCTTTCTACTGCAAAAACAGTCGCAATTGCGACTAAATTTGCAGTAGAAATGATAAAAGGCTAAGAAATTTACGTCAACTTCCACACTCTTCTCTTCAGCCACAACGCCAAGATGGGGTCACTCATTTCCAAATGCTTAGGGGCTGATATCGTGATCAGATCTTTCACCATCAAGGATTTCTTGAGGCGAGTTACATTGGCGGCAGTACCCAGGCGATAGGTTTCCAATATTGCCGTCTGGGTGAAACCAGTATGCACTCCATTGGTGATGGCATGAAGGAAATTCATCTGATAGGCAGAAAGGTCTTCGGTCTGCTGGATAAACAAGGGCTCGCAGGCATCCAGCAACCGGTCTATTCCATACTTCTGAATTTCGCAAGTAAGCTTCTGCCCTTTCAGGGCGTGCTGCTTCTTGTACTTTTGGGCTTTCAGCCCGTTCTTGAACCACATGCGAAAGCT
>URYG01000218.1 GCA_900551985.1 uncultured Prevotella sp.
GGAACTTACCAAAAAGATTAGTCACGATGGATAACGGTTCCGTTAGCCTGATGGGTAGCAAGAACCAGGACTTCTGCAATCTGCACATGCTCCGGAGCACTGGCTGCATAGAAAGCCACATCCGCAATATCATCGCCATTCAAAGGTTCGATACCCTGATAAACACTGGCAGCACGCTGATTATCACCATGAAAACGGACATTGGAGAAATTCGTCTCCACCAATCCAGGCTTGACATTGGTAACACGCACCTTGGTATGAGCCACATCAATACGCAAGCCATCGGTGATTGCCTTGACGGCAGCCTTGGTAGCACAATATACATTGCCACCAGCGTAAGCTGCGTCACCAGCCACACTACCTATATTAATAATGTGTCCATGATTACGCTTCACCATACCAGGAACAATCAGACGAGTCATAGTAAGGAGGCCCTTGATATTGGTATCAATCATCTGGTCCCAATCTTCGAAGCTTCCCTTGTACTCTGGCTCCAAGCCACGAGCCAGACCGGCATTATTGATCAGCACATCAATATTGCGCCAATCCTGCGGGATATAATCCACAGCCTTTCTTGCCGCTTCACGGTTACGCACATCAAAGGCAAGAGCAAGTACCTTGACACCCTCTGCCTCCAACTCTTTCTTGAGAATTTCCAGTTTACCGGTATTTCTACCCGTAATGATCAAATCGTAGCCACCTCTTGCAAAGCGGCGTGCACAACCCTCGCCTATTCCGCTGGTTGCACCTGTGATAAGAGCAATTTTCATATACTTTGAACTTTGATATTTGAACTTTGAACTTTATGATTAGTTTGCTTGGAGCAAAATCTTCCTGATTATCCTCTTACAGGATGAGAACTCTCACTTCGGCATTCGCCATTTTCTCTATCTGATTCATCGGGCGTTTGTAATACACACTCTGAATCGCCTTGTTGATGATACCATGACCTACAGCCAGGATGGTCTTGTCAGGATACGCCACCTTCAGCCAGGTGAGGAAGTTCTGCGCCCTCGACTTCATCCGCTCCAGAGATTCGATATTGTCCGGCCAATCCTTCGGGTCTTTGGGAAGAGAAGGAATGAACTTACCCGTAAAGTCACCCCAGTCACGTTCTCTGATCAAAGGAGTGGTCTCTATCTTCTGGAGAATATCATCTTCCGTCAAGAATGCGGCTGAATCTCCACTACCCTTCAAGTGCATTCCTGCCTCCAAGTGAGGACGGGCAATGATGGCACAAGTCTGCATACTGCGATAAAGATCACTCGAAACGAAGACATCGATGTGATCATTTGCCATTTTCCTTGCCACTTCCTCTGCCTGCTGAATACCCACGGCATTCAGTCTGCCCGGAGTCTGTCCCTGCATGATCTGGGCAGCATTATCCATGGTCTCACCATGGCGAACTAAATATAGCTTTGTCATATTGAATATTTATCATCATCAGATGGTCATTCAACCATCTATTTTATTTTTGCTTACAAAATTACTGATAATAATTGAAATGAAGGAATAAATTGCGTTAAATATGATATAAAAGCGAGAGAAAAAACTTGTGGTATCAAAAATCTTTCGTACTTTTGCAATAGAAAGGAAATACTTTTCAGGAAAAAGAAACGCAATATTGCAATACAACATTTTAAATCAATTGATATGAAAGTAATACAAAGTTCATTATTTCGAGCCTTATGCGCCATCATTGTAGGTGCCCTACTCATACAATACAGAGAACAGACAGTTACCTGGATTACCATTGCCATCGGTGTATTGTTTTTCCTCTCGGGCGTATTCTCGTTACTCAGTTATATGAGTGCCAAGCGAAGTGCGGAGAAAATGAAGGGGCAGTATCTCTATGATGCACAAGGCAACCAGATCATCGGCATGCGACCTAACTTTCCTCTTGTAGGACTCGGTTCACTCATCTTCGGTCTGGTACTGGCACTGATGCCAAATGTATTCATCGCCTGGCTGATGTTCATCCTCTCGGCAATACTGATTATGGGCGCCCTTACCCAAATGGCGAATCTGGTATCTGCAGCCAAGATGGGCAGAGTGGGCATCGTATATTGGCTGATGCCTACACTCCTGCTGCTGTTGGGATTGTTCACCCTCTTCAGACCATCCTCCATTGCCTCTGCCCCACTGCTCGTTATCGGATGGGCAATGCTGGTATATGGCGTAGTGGAAGCCGTCAATGCCATGAAGGTTTCCAACAACCGACGCAGATGGCAGAAAACACAGGAAATGCAGGAAATCCAAAAGAAATAAAGACAAACAAAAAAGCTTCTATCATAGGATTCATATCCGAATGATAGAAGCTTTTATGATTTTAATCTACCAATCCCTCTACATATCTGCAGAGAATACCGATACCGGTAGTATTCTCTCCTCCCTGAGGAATGATGATGTCTGCATAGCGCTTGGTTGGCTCGATAAACTGTTCGTGCATCGGTTTGAGCACCTTCAGATAACGATCTACCACCATGGAAACCGTACGACCACGATCGATGGTATCACGCTGGATGTTACGGATCAGGCGCTCATCGGCATCTGTATCCACAAACACCTTCAGATCCATCAAATCACGCAACTGCTTATCCACCAAAGTCATGATTCCCTCGATGATAATCACCGGCTTAGGTTCTACATGAATCGTTTCCTTCTCGCGGTTACACTTCAGATAACTGTAGGTAGGCTGCTCGATTGCCTTACCGGCACGAAGGTCGGCAAGCTGCTGATGAAGCAGTTTCCAGTCGAAGGCATCTGGATGATCGAAGTTGATGGCCCTACGCTCTTCCTCTGTCATGTGGGTTGTATCATTATAATAAGAATCAAGAGGAACAACTGCCACGAAATGAGGAGGCAAAGCTTCCACCAATCTCTTGACTACGGTAGTCTTACCGCATCCGGTACCACCAGCGATACCGATCACTGTTACTTTATTTTCTGCCATATCTCTTATTTTTCCAATATATCATTAAACATTTTCCGATAATATTCCGCCTTTTTCTCTACAGCCATCGGATAAGCCCTACTGCTGCTAGGCATACGATAGAGACGGAACTTGCGGTTTTCGAATTCAAACTCCACAAATCCTCCCATCTCCGGTTTTTCCTTGATACCGAAGTGATCGGAGAAGACTTTGGTTGCCAGCTGTCCGGCTGTAAGTACCGCCGTGCAATCAGGCAGGGAACGGAGCATGCCATCCAGATCGGAAGGCAGAACCACCTGCAAGTCTTTATCCGAAGCCGTATTCTTGGTGCGGATTACCTGCTGGGCAGTATCATAGATAGCCACTCCCTTCTTCTTCAGGAACTCCTTGATGGCATCCAGGCGATAAGTCTTGTGCTCCACATCTACGAAATGAAACTTGTCATCGAAATAGATAATGCCGAAGATTCGCCACATATCATTCTGGAAATTAGGATAATACCAGGGCATACACCAGCGCTTTTCAGCCGGTGGAAAGGTACCGAGCATCAGCAACTTGGCATTGCCCGGCAACCATGGTTCAAAAGGATGAGACTCTAACATGGAACTTTGAACTTTGAATTTTGAACTTTATGATTAGTAAAGCTGTTGAATTTTTCACTAATCAATAATCCCTACTTCTTTTTTACCAAATACAGTACCACAGGCAGGTGGTCGCTGTAGCCATTCAGCCATTTGCCGCCAGCCTTGGTACGCAACGGAGCCCCCTTGTAAGAGCCATCCTGCTGGAGCAGATAATCTCTGCGGAACACCTGTTTTTTCCAGAACTTCAGGGTGGAATATCCCTTCTTCTTTCCATCCTTGTTCAGAAGATTAGGAGTCAACACAATCTGATCGAAGAGATTCCATTTTCCTCTGTAGTAAAGGGTTCCCTTTTCTTCCTTTGCCAGGATGTTATACCAAGGATTATACATATCCCCCTCACCTACTGCTGATATTTCCGGTTGGGCACGGAGAACCTCATGCATACTCTTGTTGGTAGGATCATCGTTCATATCTCCCATCACAAACACCTTCATCTCTGGATTCAGGCGAAGCAGGGAATCTTTCACGGCCTTGGTCTGACGGGCGCCACTCTCACGATAGAAGGAATCGGAGAAACGACTTGGCCAGTGACAAACGATGACAGCCACATCATCCCCCGCCATCTCACCTCTCACTGTAAGGAAACCACGGGTATAAAAGGCAGAATCCTTTGCCAACTCCTGCACATAAGGAACCAGCTTCACGTTCTTCACCGTAAAAAGAGCCGGATTATAAAGCAGTGCACAGTCGATGCCTCGCTTATCCGGACCTTCGATATGGCAGAACTGCATATTGCGAGCCTTCAAAGGAGGCTGGGCAGTAAGGTCTCTCAGTACATTGGCATTCTCCACCTCGGCAAGACCGATGAAGGCGCAACCTGCATCAGGCAGCACATCCGTACCCATATCCGCCAAGGCACGAGACATATTCTTCAACTTACTCGTATATTTCTCGCTATCCCATCCTTTAGCAGGCAGATACTCATAATCATTCTTGCCGGCATCATGACAGGTATCAAAGAGGTTCTCCTGGTTGTAGAAGCCAACGGCATAGACCTGGAACTTTTTAGGGTTAAAATTCTGCTGCGTCTTCTGCGCCCAAGCACCCAAGCCAACCATGAGCAGGGCTGCCAATAATAGCATTTGTCTTTTCATTCTTTTTCTCGCTTTAAAGTTATAACTATATGATACATCATCTGATGTTCTCAAACTAATATGCAAAGATACCGCATAAATTACAATTATCACCATAAATGGGAATAAAATTTTGAGTTTTCATTCATTTTTAACACATCCAGCCCCCTTTTTACCACTCAAAAAGATCTTTTTCCACCTTATTTATATATACACAGACACCTAAATCCCCAATATTTCTAAAAAACAAGGAGAAATATTTGGTGATTTCAGGAAAAAGCAGTAACTTTGCACCCTGAATTAGGTAAAGGCTATAATGGGCATGCCCTGAAGAGGGACATGAAATGATGCGAAAGCGTCCCCATAACGTCTATTTTTTAACAAATTAATAATAAATAAAAGAAAAATGAAAAAAGGTATTCATCCAGAGAACTATCGTCCTGTAGTATTTAAGGATATGTCTAACGGCGATATGTTCCTCTCTCAGTCAACATGCAAGACTAACGACACTGTTGAGTTCGAAGGCGAGACTTATCCAGTGGTAAAGATTGAAATCTCTAGCACTTCTCACCCATTCTATACAGGTAAGAGCAAGCTCGTTGATACTGCTGGTCGCGTTGACCGCTTCATGAGCCGTTACGCTAAGTTGAAGAAGTAATATATATACCTTTTTTAATAAGGATATATAATATCGAAAGATAGAAAGTGCATTCCAACGTAGTTGCATATACGTAGGAATGCACTTTTTTTCCATCTCGGTGCCGAGAAGGGCAAGAATT
>URYG01000219.1 GCA_900551985.1 uncultured Prevotella sp.
GAAGTTATCACTCCCTACGGTCGTTCGGGAAGTTAAGAGACAATAGTCTTCTAGCTTAAACTTAGGACATTTGTCCCTTAACTTCCCTCTAACTTCCCTTAACTTCCCCATATGCGAAACTTCAGTAAGATAAAATATCTCATATAAGTGGATATAAGTAGATATAAATAGATTCATGCAAGATGATTTTTCGGAATAATTCCTATTTTTACCCCTTGTTTTAACGGAATAATTCCTGTTTTTATCCTCTATTTTAACGGAATAATTCCTCTTTTTGAATCTAAAATGAAAGAAAAAGTCCTGAAAGTTTGCGTAATTAACTGAAAATGAGTATATTTGCATTGAATTTAAATGAAGGGCTTATGTTAGAACGTAAATTTGCAGAAAATTTGGAGAAATTTCTCCTTCACGAACCTCGGAAAATTCTGCTTGTCAATGGAGCAAGGCAGATAGGAAAATCGTATCTGATAAGATATGTGGGAAAGAAACTTTTCAAGCATTTTGTTGAGATAAATCTCAAGGCAGACCAAGAGGGAGATGGCATCTTCAAAACAGTAAGGAGCAAGGAAGACTTTTACTTGCAGTTGGGTGCCATGGCTGGTAACAATCTCGGAAGTAAGGATGACACACTGGTGTTTCTTGATGAAATACAGAGTTATCCTCACCTGATGACTATGCTTAAATTCCTCAACGAGGATGGTAAATACCGATATGTGGCAAGTGGCTCACAGCTGGGTGTCGCCTTGTCGCAAACCCCTTCTGTGCCTATCGGCAGTATCGCTATTCAACAGATGTATCCTCTTGATTTCGAGGAATTCTTGTGGGCGATGGGTTGTGGAAAGAAGGCGATAGAGAGCATGCGGCAGAGTTTTCTGGATAGGAAAGCCTTGAATGAGTCGATGCACAACTATATGCTCCAGCAGTTTAAAATTTATCTGCTTGTGGGAGGAATGCCAGATGCCGTCAATAAATTTCTTGAAAATAGAAATATGGCTCAAGTGCGCAGTATTCAGCAGGATATTCATGCGCTTTATAAGATAGATGCATCGCAGTATGATGACGAGCGCAAGCTTGTTATCAGAAAGATATATGATATGATTCCGTCGAACATGGAAAATAAGAAAAAGCGTATTATCGTAAAGAACATCGAAGGCTTGAAAGCGCATAAGCAGTTTAGCGACTACGCTGAGGAATTTGAGTATCTTACCAATTCTGGGGTAGCTTTGTCGGTGCAGGCTATCAGCAATCCTAGTTTCCCGCTGATAGAGTCGGAGAGCAAGAATTTGCTGAAGCTCTATATGAATGATGTGGGGTTATTGACCAGTATTCTTTATGGTACGAATATCAATGCTGTTTTGCGGGATGAGCGGAGTGTGAATCTGGGTGCTGTATATGAATCGGTCATAGCTCAGGAATTTCATGCCCATGGTTATGTGCTTCATTATTATGATAACAAGCAGAAAGGTGAGGTGGATTATCTGATAGATGATTACAGAAACCTGACAGTCTTGCCTGTGGAAATCAAGTCGGGTAAGGATTATACGGTGCATAGTGCACTTGATAAGTTCCTGGATACCCCGGAATATCATATTCATGAGGCTGTGGTGCTGAGTAATGAGCAGAAGGTCTATACGGAAAATGGCATCACTTATATGCCTATATATTATTGTATGTTCTTTAGCAACAAGATAGAAGATGAGGCTGATCTGGTGATTCCTGAGATTCAGATGCCAATCCTGTAAATATATGAGAGGGTGTGTCATAAATCCATGGCACACCCTCTCGTTTCTTGATAACTTTTTTGTTCCTCTTCCTTTACTTCTTCATCATTTCCTCTACGGCTCTGATGAGCTGGGTATCATGACCATTGATATAATCCTCTGGAGAGTTATACACCTCGATGTCTGGATAGAGGGTGGTGTTCTCGCCGAAGGTACCACGCATATCACGGCAACCTACCTGTGGAATACCGAATACCAGGCTGCGGTCCATCAAGGTCTCCCACCAAACGGCAGTCATTGTACCAGCTACCGGTGCACCAATCAGCTTACCGATGCCCAACTCCTTATATACCCATGGGAAACCATGGCCGTTGCTGTAGTCATCCTCGCAGATCAGAACGCAGGATGGCTTGGTCCACTTGTTGAATGGATCCTTGCCCACTACCTTTCCATGAGGTACAAACTCCTGATACTGCTTACCGCTGAGCAGGGTGCAGAGGTCATCGTGCAACCAGCCGCCACCATTGTGGCGCTCATCCACGATTACGGCATCCTTGTTGCGGTTCTTGTCGCTCAAGAGTTCGCTATATACGGTGCGGAAGCTCTCGCTGTTCATCGCCTTGACGTGAACGTATGCGATTCTGCCCTTTGAAACGCTATCCACGATGGCACGGTTTCTATCCACCCAGCGCTTGTAGAGAAGCTCCTGCTGATCACCCTGCGAAATCGCCTTGATGGTCAGGTCGAAAGTCTTACCCTTGGTGTTCTTGATGGTGAGGCGCACATTCTTGCCAGCCTTGCCGTCGAGCAATGCGTTGTAATCCTTACCAGCCTTGATAGCCTCGCCATCAATCTTCTCGATGATGCAGCCGGCAGTAACTTCGTTCTTCTTCACAGCGAAAGGACCACGCTTGATAACTTCCTGAATCTTCAAGCCGTCGCCCTCGTAGTTAGGATCAAAGAAGGCACCGAGAGCTGCGGTAGAAAGAGAGGCACCGCCAGCATAATAACGGCAACCGGTATGGCTGGCATTCAGCTCACCCAGCATCTCGCTCAACATCTCAGCGAAGTCGAAGTTATTATTAATATAAGGTAAGTACTTCTCATAAACCTTGCGATAGTACTCCCAATCCACACCCTGCATCTTAGGATCGTAGAACTTGTCAGCTACCTGGCGCCATACATGGTCGAAGAGGTACTGGCGCTCCTCGGCAGGCTTATAGTTGAATGGAGCCTCGAAGTCGATGTTGGTAGTAGCCTTGCTGCCCAGGTCAATCTTCTTGATGCTGCTGCCATTGCAGAGGAAGAGGTTCTTGATATCCTTGTCGGCAACGAAGCCGCCGCCACCGATACCCTTCATCATCAGGGTAGTGCTGCCTTCCTTCAGGTCGTGGCACCAGAGGTCGTAGCCACCTTCAAAGGCAGCCTGGTAATATACCTTCTCTCCCTTGCTGTCGATGATGGCATCACCCATATTGGATGAGTTGACGGTAAGACGTACCACACGGTCACGGCAGTTCTCGAAGTCGAGTTCGAGAGGTTTCACCTTATCCACCTCAATCTTTCCGGTCTTCTCCTCTTTCTTCTTCTTGTTTTCCTTCTTCTTCTCCTCCTTCTCGTCAGCCTTCTTCTCCTTCTCGTCCTTGTTGGCCTCGGCTAATTCGAGTTCCTCCTTAGACATGCGGAAGCGGTCGTAGGCTTCGAGGTCGAGGAACATGAGATAGGCATCATATTCAGCACCCCATGAACCGTGGCTGCGATAACCGGCACGGTCGCTCTCGAAAAGGATTGCCTTTCCGCCGAGTACCCACTTACCGTTGCTGTCGCTGTAGCCGCTGTCGGTAATGTTGTGCACTTCCTTTCCGTCAGCCTTTACCACGGCGATATCTGTATTGTTCCAGCCTCCGTTACCGATATAGCTGCACATGAGCCACTTGCTGTCTGGGCTCCATTCAAACCAGATGTCGCCATCAGAGTAAGAGTAGTTGTACTTGCCATCGAGCACGGTGCGAACTTCCTTCGACTTCAGGTTGATGATGCGGAGGGTAGCACGATCCTCATAGAAAGCCACCTCCTTGCCGTCAGGACTGTAGGCAGGATACTGAGAAGTAATATTGGTCTTGGTGAGCTGTTCCTCTTCTACCTCGGTGCAGTAAGTAAAGTTCTTCTCCTTCTCGTTCTTGATCTTAGCCTGGAAAATCTGCCATACGCCATTGCGCTCAGAAGCATAGACCAGACTTCTGCCATCAGGAGCAAAGCTCAGGTTGCGCTCCTGCTGAGGAGTATCGGTGATTCGCTTGGTTGTCTTGTATTCTGTAGAGGTAACATATACATCTCCGTGCATCACGAAAGCCACCTCCTTGGCATCTGGAGAAAGCGCAATCTCGGTAGCGCCCCAAGACTGCACCTTGCGGATGAGGCTTGGTTCATCGTTGTCTGTAGTGATGGAGATGTTGACCTTCTGAGGCTGTCCACCTTCCTTTACGGTATAGATTTCGCCATCGAAACCATAGCAGAGCAAGCCGTCGTTAGAAGAGGTGAGGAAACGGATAGGGTCCTTCTTCTGCTGGGTAATCTGGGTATCCTTACCGCTTGCGATGTTGCGGCGGTAGATATTGAAGGAACCGTCCTGCTCGCTGAGATAGTAGAAGCTCTGGTTGTCGGCAGCCCATACCGGGTTGCGGTCCTCGCCCTTGAAGGTAGTAAGCTTCTGGTACTTGCCGCCATCGAGCATCCAGATATCTCGGGTGATCGGAGAGGTATGGTGCTTGCGCCATGCATCCTCGTAACCCTTCTTGTCGTGATAGAGCACCTGACCGTTCTTGTTGATGGTGATGTTCTCCATAGGAAGAACAGAATACAGCTTAGGACGACCGCCCTCAGTGCTTACCTCGTAAACCTGTGAGAATTCATTGGCAGCAAAGAGATTGCTCTGGGCTGTAGGCATGATGTTGGCAGAGAAGAGCACGTGGTCGTTGTCCTTGAAGGCGATTGGAGTCTCCTTGCCGCTGTGAGTGGTGAGTCGGGTTGGCGCACCGCCCTTGGCAGAGATGACGTAAACATCCAGACTGCCTTCTCGGTTGGAAGTGAAGGCAATCTTCTTGCCGTCAGGGCTCCAGATAGGCTGAGAGTCGTAAGCAGCGTGGGTAGTCAACTGGCGTGCCTCGCCACCTGTGGCTGGAACGCAATAGAGATCGCCCTTATAGGCAAAGGCGATGGTAGAGCCATCCGGTGAGATGGCAGGGTAGCGCATCCACAGCGGCCCCTGCTGGGCCTGGGATGCCAAAGAAGCTGCCAGGAGGGCAGCACTAAGAATCAGTTTCTTCATTATTATAAAGTTTCTGTTTGATTTATGTTGCAAAGTTACGGCTTTTATGTGAAACTACCAAACTAAACTCAGTAAAACCACGAAAAGACTCCTCATTTATTAGGATGCGAGAATCTGAACCTTTCAATCTGATACCAACTTCTAAGTATAAAAAATGTGAAAATCACAATTTCTAGGTATTGTACAGATTCTAAATAAGCTATACCTTTGCAGCCCGATAAAAGGAATAGATATGAAAAAAGGATTAGGAAAAATCAGAAAGATTAAAAAGAAACACATCTTCCTGGCCTTATTGGCCGTGATCGTTCTGGGAGGTTTGGCGAAG
>URYG01000220.1 GCA_900551985.1 uncultured Prevotella sp.
GTATTGGACTCCCGAATGACCTTCTCTCATACGGGATTGTCACCTGTGGATGACGAAGCCAACAAGACCTCTTTGAAAGACCAATTGTTGAGTTTCTATTTCTCCTTGGTTAGAGCAGGAATGAATGAACGGAAAAGACCGAAGTCCTGGTTGGAAGCTTTCTTCATGTTGGAAACTTTTTTGGAAGAAATAGATGACGGAAGTCGACAGGTGGTGTTTATTGATGAATTACCATGGATGGATACGCCGAAGTCTGGATTTGTCAAAGCTTTCGAAGCTTTTTGGAACGGATGGGGTTCTGGACGGCATAATCTCATGCTCGTGGTGTGTGGAAGTGCTACAACGTGGATGCTCAATAATATAGTCAACAATCATGGAGGACTGTATGACCGCTTGACTCGTGAGATTCATCTTCGTCCTTTTACTTTGGCGGAAACTTCTGAGTTTCTATCTTCTAAAGGCATTATGCTCAGCAAGATGGACATAGCCGAGGCATATATGATACTTGGTGGAATACCTTATTATCTCAGTTATTTCAAGAAGGGCATGAGCATTGGACAGAATATAGATATGTTGCTGTTCGACCGTAAGGCTCGACTTGCTAATGAGTTTAATCGCTTGTTTCGTTCTCTGTTTAATAATTCAGAGGAATACAGATCAGTAGTGCGCCTCCTTGCTAAAAGGCGCATTGGATATTCGCGTCAAGAAATAGCGCAAGCCTTGGGAAGAAAAAGTGGTGGGGCATTGACGGAGATATTGAGCATCTTGGAAAATTGTGAGTTTATTCACCACTATTGTCCATTGGGAAATCGCAAGGATGATTTCCGATACAAGCTCTCCGATTCGTTTTGTCGTTTTTATATCACCTTTGTGGAGAACAATACGGATGCTCATTTCTGGCAAAATAGTAGAAATGAAGGAAAGGTTGCTGCTTGGAGAGGATTGGCTTTCGAGGACTTGTGTGCCAACCATGTTGACAAAATAAAAGATGCCTTGAAGGTAGGAGGTGTCTTGTCACGAGAAACTTCACTTACTGTAAGAGGAGACGAGGAAGATAGAGGAACGCAGATAGATTTGATAATCATCCGTAATGACAACATCGTCAATCTCTGTGAAATGAAGTTTACCGCGCAGCCTTTTGTCATAGACAAGGAGTATCACGATTTGCTTCAGCATCGCATTGAGAAATTGCGAGAATGTCTCAAGGATGATAATAAGAGCATCCATCTTACTTTTGTAACCTCACGAGGTGTCAAGCAAAATATGTATAGTGGAATCGTGCAGAATGAAGTAACCTTGGATGACTTGTTTTAGTTTTCAGAACAGTTCATGTCTCCACCTTTATGTTTATTATCTGTTTTTTACTATGACTTTAAGTATTCTTCTTATCCGATTCGTATTACTAATAAAATAATGACGATGAAAATAAGAAGAATACTTTTATGTATGGCTACTGTTGCCATATCGCAGATAAGCATGGCGCAGAAGGTGCAGACGGCTGCGCAGGTTCCGGCGCTTGATGTTGATAAGCAGTTGCAATACTGCCATAAGCAGGTGAAGCGTGCTCTGGCTGAGTTGCAGCAGAAGGATGGTTCTTACGATTATACGATGGAACCTCGCAATATTCTGAAGGGCGATAAGCAGAAGGGATGGAACTGCCGAAAGGCTACAGCGGAAGAGTGGTGTGATGGCTTCTGGCCAGGCATCCTCTGGATGGACTATCAGAATACCCGGGATGAGGCTGTGCGCAAGGCTGCCGAAGGATATACGGAATCGCTGAAAGGCATCGCCTATCGTCCTTGCTACGACCACGACATCGGTTTCCTGATGTTCTGCTCTTATGGCAAAGGCTACGAGGTGAATCATTCGCAGGAATACAAGAACGTAATCCTGGCTTCTGCCGATTCGCTTGCCACACTCTTCAATCCTATCGTGGGCACGATATTGAGCTGGCCTAGAGAGGTAAAGCCCCGCAACTGGCCGCACAATACCATCATGGATAATATGATGAACCTCGATATGATGTTCTGGGCAGCCAAAAACGGAGGAAACAAACTGCTTTATGACCTGGCAGTAACCCATGCCAAGACTACGATGCAGAATCATTTCCGCCCGGATGGCAGTTGCTATCATGTAGCAGTATATGATACCATCAATGGTAATCTGATTAAGGGGGTAACCCATCAGGGCTATGCTGACAACTCGATGTGGGCGAGAGGACAGAGTTGGGCCATCTACGGTTATACGATGGTGTATCGCTATACCCGCAACAAGATGTTCCTGGATTTCGCCCAGAAGGTGACGGATATCTATATCAAGCGACTGAAGGAAACCAGCGATGATTTAATTCCGCTTTGGGACATGGATGATCCTCGTGGAGTAAAAGGTGCTCCTAAGGATGCCAGTGCAGCTTGTGTGGTTGCCGATGCTCTACTGGAACTCCAGCAGTATGTTGGGGGCGAGAAGGGTGAGGAATATAAGCAGTTTGCCTTGCAGTCTTTGGCTCAGTTGAGTACTGACCGATACCAGAGCGGTAAGAAAAATGTAGCTTTCCTCATGCATAGTACGGGTCATCATCCTGCTGGGAGCGAGATTGATGCCAGCATCATCTATGCTGATTACTACTATTTGGAAGCATTGAATAGGGCTCAAGATATAGTTTTTTAGGTTTAATTTGTTAGGTTTATATGATATGAGGCAACCCGTGAGGGCTGCCTCTTATCATATAAACAGTAAGGGCTGCCAGTACATCCTGGCAGCCCTATTACGTTAGTATGTTATGAAAAATTTGAGAGAATTGAAACTTCACAGTTTCAGAATTGTTTTACTAAACATGATTTTTTATATAGAGAAAGCATAGAAATAACTACTTCAATATCGTAGGAGACGCTGTGGGGGTGCTTATTTGGTCGATGCCCGTGCGCTGCATGGAGTCAACCGAAGCAGAATCGCCCATGGCTACGGAAACGCCCTTGCCACTCTTGGTGTATCCTACGTTTTCAATCTGATTATCGACGTCGTTCTGGAATGGAACCTGAGCAGCGTTGCCCAAGGTCAAGACGATCGCTACCACGGCAGCAGCCTTGAAGAGAGGCTTCAGGCGCTCTGTCAGTGAAACCACCTTCGCCTTGTTAGGCTCCTTGGTGTATTCATCTTCAATCATCGCCATCATCTTCTGGTCGAAGTCATCACCCAGTGTCTCTTGCTTAGCCTCGCCCATCTCGTAAGAGAAGAGCGTCTGATATGGCTTCAGCTCGGCAGGCAACTCGTCCTGGCTGAAGAATGCGCGGAGAATCTCCTCTTCTTCGAGAGAAGTCTCGGCCTTCCAATAGCGGTCCAAAAGTTGGTTGATGTACTTATAATCCATAACTGTCGAATTGTTGAAATCTTTGTTTAACTGTTTGTCGAGCCCTGAAGATATTCACCTTGACCTGGTCTTCGGTGATGCTGAGGATGTCTGCTATTTCCTTGTAGGATTTTCCTTCGATGTCTCGAAGTTGCAGACAGCTGCGCTGCTTCTCGGGCAACTCATTAATGATGTTCCTTACGATGTTCAGCTTGTCTTTCTGAATCATTCGTTCGGAAGGAGTGGATGATGTCTCGTCGAGCCTTTCCGTGGTCTGCTCTTCCAGCGAATCGTTCTGATTATCCATCTTCTTGATACGGTCGAGCGAGAGGTTGCGGGCGATGGTGAGGCTGTAGGCCTCGATGGAGTCGAGCTCCTGCCATCTGTCGCGGGCATTCCAGACTTTAATCATGGTATCCTGCACAACGTCTTCCGCTTCCTCCCGGTTGAGAGTAATGCGAAGGGCCAGCCTGAAGAGTTTATTCTTCAGAGGCAAAACATCGTTTTGGAAACTGATTTTTTTCATCCCTCTATAATTAATGACGACTCACCTGCAATAAAGTTACAGGCAACTATGAATTATTTCTATTTTTAACTCTTAATAACAGTTCCGTGCTTTCCGTCGATGGCGGTAGCAAGGGTGATAATCACCTCTTTAACACCCGCATCGATGGCAGCAAGAGCATTCTCCAGTTTTGGAATCATGCCGCCTGCCACAGTACCGTCTGCTTTGTATCTCTCAAAATCGGCATGGGTAATCACAGGAATCACGCTGTCGTCATCCTCAGGATTGCTGAGCACGCCTTTCTTTTCAAAACTGTATATCAATGTCACGTCGTAGTAAGGAGCCAGAGCCTTGGCTGTCTCGCTTGCGATGGTGTCGGCATTGGTATTGAGGATATTGCCCTTGCCGTCGTGGGTCAATGGAGCCATCACGGGGGTGATGCCTTCGTTAATCAGGGTCTGGAGCATCTTGCCGTTGGCACGCTCTACATCGCCTACGAATCCGAAGTCGATGCCGTCCTTCAACGGGCGCTTGTGACTGTGGATTACGTCCATGTCAGCACCTGTCAAGCCGAGCGCATTTACGCCGTTAGCCTGAAGCTTGGCAACCAGGTTCTTGTTGACCAAACCGCCATACACCATCGTTACCACCTCCAGCATGTCTGCATCGGTGATGCGGCGCCCGTTCACCATCTTGCTCTCGATGCCGAGGGCTGCGGCTACCTTGGTGGCACGGCGGCCACCGCCATGTACCAATACTTTCTTGCCAGGAATGGCTGCGAAATCCTTCAAGAGCTGTGCCAGCTGCTCGCTGTCTTCAACGATGGCACCGCCTACCTTTACTACTGTTACTTTTTCCATTTTATCTTATGTTGAATGTTTACTGAAGATATGTGTATCCGAAGAGACCATTGCGATAGGTGCCCAGGAACTCCTTACCCTCATCGAGTGAAATCTTGCCTTCCTTCACACTCTTGGTTACCCACTGCTCCAACTGGCGGACGAGCTTCTTTGGATTGTACTGTACGTAATCCAGAACCTCCTCTACGGTCTCGCCATCGAATATCTGGTCGATGCAGTACTTGCCATTCTTTACAGAGATGTGGGCAGCATTGGTGTCGCCGAAGAGATTGTGCATATCGCCCAGAATCTCCTGGTAGGCACCTACGAGGAACACACCGAGATAGTATGGCTCATTCTTCTTCAGAGGATGAAGTGGGAGAACGTTGCCGATATGACCGTCGGTTACGAAGTTGGCAATCTTACCGTCGCTGTCGCAGGTGATGTCCTGCAAGGTAGCGTTGCGGGTAGGACGCTCGTCCAGGCGCTGGATAGGCATGATAGGGAAGAGCTGGTCGATAGCCCAACTGTCTGGCAGACTCTGGAACAACGAGAAGTTGCAGAAATACTTGTCGGCAAGAATCTTGTCCAATCCTCTGAGCTCCTCAGGCACGTGCTTCATGTGCTTGGCAAGGTTGTTGATCTCGTGGCACACGCTCCAGTACATCG
>URYG01000221.1 GCA_900551985.1 uncultured Prevotella sp.
CTTGGCTTCACGGCTAGCCCCTTGTTTATGCTCATTTCTTTTAGTCCAAAGCTATTGTGGTAGATAAACAGATGTAAAGGAGTGTTGCTGCTTTCTTGATTCTCGGATAGAATACGACAAACAAGTCTGTTTTTGTGAATAGTGGCTTGAATGGTTGGGATTCGTTCTGTACTTGGAATTTTGAACGACTGCTTGTTTTGGGAAGTTTGCAAGGTGTAATTGGCGTTTTTTTCTGGGGTGAAGGCAGCTATGCTCAAACCGGAAAGAGAAGTCTTTCCATTGTAAATGGTGTCAACTCCATTCTTTAAGATCCAATAGTTGGTTTCTATAGGTTGGTTGGTGGTGTTGCAAAGATAAATGCCAATATTTTGGCTATGGTTGTTGACCAAATGCCCTCCCTCAGGGAAGAATGAAGCCTTTATGGTATGATTGTCTGTTGATATAACTGGGCGACTTCCTACATATAGTGGAACTGTCGGATAATAGGTGTTTTTGCGGTTGCGCATGAATTGGGTGTAACCTCTTAGGTAATATTTCCCATTTTCTTTTATTGCTCCTAAAGGCATTGTTGCGTAAAAACAGCCTTTGTCATTGCATCTTACTTTTTGCCTTGAAACTAACTTGCTGTCTTTGTCGAATAATTCGAGATAGACATATCTGCTATAAGGATAGAAGTCAGAGTAGTTTGTGGAGAGTATTTGCCCGATTATTTCTACTGTGTCATTTTTGTCGTAGTAAACATGGGTAGGAGTCAAGAATATACGTTCCGACACAAGTATCTTGTTCTGTGCCATCATCTGAATGAGCACAGAACAAAGAAATATGATTGTAAAAACTGTCTTCTTCATCGCTTAAAATGTTATTCTTATGGTGTAGGAAAATGCTTGTGGCAGATAGAAATCTTCATGCCCTGGTTTTGGCCATGAGCCACCTATGTGTGAAATACCATCATAAAAGTTAATGATAAAATCTACATATTTCTCTGGATATTTTCTGACAATAAACCATTTGAAATCTTCGTTTGTGATTGAAAACTCTAGATGGTTATCTTTGACTTTAACGTCATAGGCAAAGGGACAACTAAAGTTTTCTATATGTCCACTTTTCTGTATAGTCTTGTTATATGTGAAGGGGTCTCCACTTGTAATGTCGTAAAAGACAACTTCGTCAGGCACAGTCGATGATTGTGCTTGTACAGTGATAGTAGAAAAAATGCATAATAAAAAAAAGATAATCTGTTTCATAATCGTTTTGTATTTGTTTGTTATTATTCGCAAATTTACAAATTAAATGCTTATTGAACAAAATAATTTGTATTCTTTTGTTAAGTTTAACCTATATTTTGTGTTTGGCAACAAAGTCTTACCATTCCTTTCTTTAACTACAAAAGGAGGAACTTTTCGCTGAAAGTTCCTCCTTTGATTAATAGTGGCGTATTCTTTATGCTTATTTCTCCATAAACTTCTTGGCTGCTCTGAGCTGGTGTCTCATCACGCTCAGGAACTCCTGGCTCTCCTGCAGTACATTCAGGTAAACCAGCGAAATCTGCATCAGAGAATTATCTGAAAGATGCTGGATGCGGTCGATATGCTTCTTGCGAAGTACGCTGAGCTCATCCTTGCAGGCATCAGCCTCGGCGAGAATCTCTCGGTAGTTCTCGTAGCGGCTAGTCTCAATCTGCTCGCAGCTCATACGCATCAGGTCGTTGATCTTCTGGCGTACAGGAGCAAACTCCTTGGTGTATTCTGCTGGAAGTGGGTTGAAGTTGTTGTCCACGTGCTCCTTGATTGGGTCGAGCATACGGCGCAGAGAGTAGATGAACTGCTGGTTGCTGTTGGCTCCCAGATGGAACCAGGTGTTGCGCTCGATGGCAATCTCCATTGGCGATTTCTTCAAACCGAGCATCTCCTGGCGGCGGAACTTCTTCAGCATATCCTGCTCCTTCTTCAAATCCTTGTTGGCATGACGGAGATTCTTAGGATTCTCGTTGGCAAGACCATCCATAATCTGGTTGAACTCGTTGAGTGCAAAGTGGCAGACGAAGCTCTGGGTGCGGGATACCTGGCGACGAAGCAGATCCCATACAATCTCTGGATCGTGTGAACGCATCATCAGCTGGAAGGTGCTGCCCTTGCTCTCTTCCTTTGCCTTCTTGTTATACTGGATGTTGCTGCGGATGAGCAGGAAGATAACCAATGCCATGAAACAGCTCTGGATTCCTACACCGCCGAAGTGCATGATGAGGCAGACAATGGCGCAGGCTGCGAAAGCTACACCGGCTGTGATAAACCAACCACCAATCACACTCAATACACCTGTTACACGGAATACGGCACTCTCACGGCTCCAGGCTCTATCAGCGAGTGAAGAACCCATTGCCACCATGAAGGTAACGTAGGTAGTAGAGAGTGGCAACTTCAGGTTGGTACCGATGGTGATGAGCATACTTGCCAATACCAGGTTTACGGCTGCACGAACCACGTCGAAGGCAGCGCTCTCTTCCAACTCTACATCGTTCTTGTCGAAACGGCTGTTGATCCAGTTCATCAGAGCCTTTGGCATAAACTGCTTCAGCCATGAATCAGTAGCCTGGCAGTTGCGTACAATCACGCGGGCTGCAGAAGAGCTTCCGAACATCTCGTCACCCTCGTCCTGACGGCTCAAATCTACAGAAGTCTTGATTACGTTCTGAGCCTTCTTGGAAGTTGCCATGGCGATGATCATCACGGCACCGGCTGCGAGAAGATACATTGGAGTAGTTTTGGCGCTATCCATCAGAGAAGTCATCATAAACTGGTCTGGAGTAGCACCGTTGGCATTTGCCATATAGTCCTGATAAGAAGAAAGACCAGCGAGAGGCACACCGATGAAGTTCACCAGGTCGTTGCCGGCGAAAGCCATCGCTAGGGCGAAAGTACCCATCAATACGGTAAACTTGAAGATGTTGATGCGGCAGAGATGCAGGAACTCCATCACGATGGCTGAACCTACGAAGGTGATGCAGAGTAGCAAGCCGAGGTTCTGGTCGATATAATCGCGCCATTCTGCTGGCAGGTAAGGACTCTTACCCAAGCCCTTCATGAAGATGAAGTAAGAGAGGGCTGTGAAGGCGATACCACCGAAGATGGCGATGCTGTAGCGTGAATGCTTGCGGTAATTGAAGGTGAAGATGATACGGGAAAGCCACATCACGAAAGCACCGAATACGAAGGCGATGATAACGGATGAGAAAATACCCATGATTACCTCCAATGCCTTGTTACTGTTCAGCAAGACACCGTAGTTGAGGCTGTCGTCGCCGTACATCTTCAATGTAGCGAGGATAAAGGCACCTCCCAGGAGCTCGAACACCAGCGAAACGGTGGTTGAGGTTGGCATACCCAGCGTATTGAACACATCCAGGATGATCACATCTGTCACCATGACGGCTAGGAAGAGCGTCATCACTTCCTCGAAGGTAAAGTGATCTGGACTCATGATACCGTGTCGGGCGATATCCATCATTCCCGATGACATGATGGCACCCAGTACCACACCGCAGGATGCGATGATCAGCACCGTGCGAAACTTTGCCACCTTGGCTCCGATGGCAGATTGCAGGAAGTTGACAGCATCGTTGCTGACTCCCACGAAGAGATCAAACACTGCCAGACAGAGCAGGAAGATCACGATACAAAGATAAATCGTACTCATTATATTAATGTTTATTGTTTATTTTTTCCCCTTCATTTCGGTTGCAAAGGTACGTAAGGGATGTTACAGGTGATTTAAACAGGTGTTACAATCCTGTTAAAAACGATTTTTCTTCGATTTTTTAGAAAGAAAGCATTATCTTTGCACTCGTTTTAAAGGCAAAGTAGTATATAATAATGTATAAGAAATCATAGAATGGAAAAACTGAAAGATATCAGGGCGATAGCCTTCGATGCCGACGATACGCTCTGGGCATTGCAGAATTACTTTGAGGATGTAGAGCATGAATATTGCGAGCTTCTTTCTGCTTATGGCAAGGAGAAGGAGATTTCTGCAGCCCTCTTTGAAACGGAGAGCCGGAATATGGCTGACTTGGGATATGGCTGCAAGGCTTTCACCCTTTCGCTGGTAGAAAATGCCATCAGGGTGAGTCATGGTAAGGTGGAGGCGAATGTCATTGCTCAGATTCTGGATCTGGGCAAGAGCCTCCTGCATCTTGATGCCAAACCGCTGGAGGGTGTTGAGGTTACTCTTGCCCGCATCCGTGAAATGAGAGTAGGGCAGGAGGATGGTTCTTCCGGTGAAAGAAGATACAGGCTAGCTGTCTTTACCAAGGGAGAACTGATGGATCAGGAGAATAAGTTGTGGCGTTCGGGGCTGCAGCGCTATTTTGATGTGGTAAGTATCGTGAGCGATAAGAAGCCCGAGGCTTACCGTCGTCTTTGCCGGGAGATGGAAGTGAAGCCCGAAGAGCTGCTCATGGTGGGCAACAGTTTTAAGAGCGATATTGCGCCGGCATTGAAAATCGGAGCCTCTGCCGTCCATATCCCTTTCCATACTACCTGGGCGCACGAAAAGATAGAGGAGTTTGAACATCCCAACCTTCGCCGCATCTCCCGCTTTGCGCAGCTGCTGGACATCCTGTAGCATCCTTGGGGCAATATGGGCATCCTGGCAATCAGGCTTAGCACGCAATGTTTCTGAGCTGATTGCTTATCTGGTGGGTAGCAATGCACAATTGCTGGTCGGTGATATGTGCATACCGTTGCGTGGTGTTGATGTTCTGGTGTCCCAGATATCTCATGATGGTATAGAGATCCGTGCCCTGCGTCAATAAGAGGGTGGCGCAGGTGTGGCGGCCCGTGTGGAAAGTGATATGCTTGTTGGGGATATGGCTATCCTCCAGCCATACTTCCAGATGCTCGCCCAGATGATGGGGCGAGAGATGAGAGAAAAAATAAGGGGTGTTGCCGTTCTTGTTATGGAGCTTCGAGAGGATATGATGCGCCTCTTCCGGCAGCGGAAGCCTGAGCCAGCGTTGCGTCTTCTTCATCTTCTTATATATATAATAGGTGTCATCGCATTTTTCGATGTCGTTTATCGATAGACTCAGTATATCGCTTTTCCTCAGTCCCGTGATGCAGCTTAGCAGGAATGCCTCCTTCAGCTCGGGAGTATGACAGGGTGTTTCGCTCAGCTTGATGAGTTCCTCCTGGGTCAGGGCAGTTCTTTCCTTATACTGCGCCTTGATGCGATAGGAGTGGGGCAGCCGGTCGAACGGGTTCTGCTCCAGCAATCCCTGTCTCACGGCTTCCCTCAATACCGATTTCAGGATATTCACCTTCAGATGGATGGTGCTGT
>URYG01000222.1 GCA_900551985.1 uncultured Prevotella sp.
TGGCAGGAATCTGCTTCGCAGGGTGGAGCTAATTCGTTCGACAACGTGACGACGGGTAATGTTTCTCTGGTAACCGATGACAATAAGGCGGGCGTGTATGCTTATGGACAGACCCGCACCCGACAGGGTTACGACCATGATGGAGATGGCTATACGGAGTTGCCGGAACTGAACAACCAGACTTTCGGTCTCAATTCTTATCTCCGCCTCAGTCCTTATTCCAAGCTGAGTCTTCAGTATCACGGCATTCATGAGTTCCGCCGTGGTGGCAACAAGCTTGACCAGGCTCCTCATGAGGCTAATATTGCAGAGCAGGTGGAACACAATATCCAGGGTGGCGGACTCACTTACAATTTCTACTCTCCTGATGAGAAGAATCGTCTGTCGGCTTATTTCTCATTCCAGACCACAGCCCGCAAGAGTTATTATGGCGGTATTGGAGAGGGAAAGGAGGAAGACAAGGAAATAGCCAGCAAGGCCTATGGCACCACACATAACCTCACATACGTAGCCGGAACACAGTATGTTCGCTCATTCGGCAAGTTGCTCTTCATGCCATCCGACTTGACACTTGGCGCAGAATACAACTTCGACGGCTTGAAGGATGTGATTCTCGGTTACGATCGTCATTTCAAGCAGGATGTGCGCATCGGTAGCTTCTTCTTCCAGAATGAGTGGAAGAATAAGCAGTGGAGTTTCCTCCTGGGTGGAAGACTGGACAAGCACAACCTGGTAGATCATGTCATCTTCAGTCCGCGTGCCAATCTTCGTTTCAATCCTACCGAGAATGTGAACCTGCGCATTACCTATGCTGGCGGATTCCGTGCTCCTCAGGCATTCGATGAAGATCTGCATGTGGGAGTAGTTGGTGGTGAACGATTGGTTACAGTATTGGCAGACAATCTGAAGGAGGAACGTTCCAACAGTTTCAGCGTATCGGCAGATTTGTATCATAAGTTCGGCAATGTGCAGACCAATCTCCTTATTGAAGGTTTCTACACCGACCTGAACAATGTGTTTGCCCTTCGCCAGCTCGACCAGCCTGATGCACAGGGAAATACGGTGCAGGAACGCTACAATGCCTATGGTGCCAAGGTGTTCGGCTTGAATCTGGAGGGTAAGGCGATGTTTACTCGCTGGTTTACGCTCCAGGCAGGACTCACCCTGCAGCAGAGTCATTATGATGAGGCGATTGCGTGGAACGACGAGGTGCCTGAGCAGAAGTACAAGAAGATGATGCGTACTCCAAACACCTATGGTTATTTCACGGCAAGCTTTACCCCAGTGAAGCGTTTCACGGCTTCTGTTACCGGTAATTATACGGGCAGCATGCTCGTGGGTCATTCTGCCGGTTCGGGTGTAGAGGAGCCAGTGGCTGTGAATACTCCTAAGTTTATGGAAGTAAACATGAAGTTGTCATACGATTTCACTATCTATAAGTATCTCACCCTTCAGGTGAACTGTGGAATCCAGAACATCACCAATGCTTATCAGAAGGATTTCGACAAGGGCTGGAACCGTGATTCTGCCTACCTCTATGGTCCTTCTCTGCCAAGAAGTTATTTTGTTGGCGTGAAGGTGAACTATTAATATATTTATAAAAAATGTGAGGGAGTGTCGTGGATTTATGACACGTCCTCACGTTTTTTGTTGATTCTATTCTATTTATAATTCCTTAGGACAGAGGAAGGCTGAAATGTAGATGATGCCTGCCATCATCAATGCCGAGCCTAAGCCTACATAGAAGGAGGCGATGAATGACCGGGGAATGACCTGACAGCTTCTGAGCAGCACGCCGAATGTAATCATGAAGGCCATGATGACGTAGGATTTCATCGGCATGATATCCCAAACCTTTCGTTTCTCGACCTTTATCTTCCTGATGCGCTGTACATTCTTGAACAGCATCTTCACGAACATCATAGAAAACAAAATCATGGTAACGATGCTGCCCATTACCATGACAAGGGTGGTTGCATCAAGGTCCAGCCATGACACAACCCCTATTCTGCATACATTAAAACCTGCTATCAGCCAGATGATTCCGGCAATGAAAGCGAGTGATTTTGTTCTCATATTGTAATCTTAAAAATGTCATTTTTTCCTTTTCACCCCTCTTACTGCCTCACTTTCCAATGGATTCTCGGGCCAGAAGTGCTTGGGGTAGCGGCGCTTCAGCTCCTTGCGCACCTCGAAGTAGGTGGATTGCCAGAAGCTGGCGAGATCCTGCGTAAGCTGCACGGGCTTGAAACCCGGAGAGAGCAGCTCCAGCAGCAGAGGCTGCCTGCCATCATCTACTGTCGGCGTCTGAGTCATTCCGAAGCATTCCTGCAGACGGACACTGAGGATGGGTGCTTCGGCTCCCTGACGATAGTCGATGCGGATATGACTGCCCGATGGAACCACGATGTGGGTGGGAGCCAGGCGGTCTATCTCCTGCTGCTGCCCGTATGGAATCTGTGCCCAGAGTATTTCCGGGAGATTGAGCTTCCTGAGTTCAGTGGTGTTCGTCTTGAGCTTTCCGCCCTGTTCCAGATAGAAGGGCAACCATTCGGTGGCTGTCTCCATCAGGTGCGCAGTAGATAAATCGGGCAACTCCATTTCCGGATGCCACTCTCTTACCTGCGCCACTCTCCGCTGCAACCGCTGAACGTCTTCGTTCCAATCCAGCATACTGAGTCCTTCCTTCCGGATGGCGGTGCAGAGAATATCGATAATCTGCTGTTTGTCGGCATCCTGGAGCGGTTTGCTATCCACCACCAGGGTTCCGATGCGCCGCTCTCTCTGCATCCTGATCATTCCCGCCTTACTGTCCCACGAGATGTTGTCGAACTCGTGGGTAGGGAGGTCGTTGATGTTTACGGGAGCCGAGAGAAACACCCTGCCTGCCTTTCCCGAAGATGAAAGCGGGGTGGAAGCATTCGTGCCCGACGGCTGGGCAGATACATTGAGCGAGGCGATGGCGAGCCATTGCTGCGCCGACATCGCATCGCTTGAATCGATGAAGAGCGTCTTGCCGTTCGACATTCTGAAATGTCCGATATTATCGATTGCCATGGCGATGCGCTCAGGATAGGCTAGGGCAATCAGTCTGCCCACTTCCTCTGCATCCACTGGCTCATTATCTTCCTTTACCTTGAGCATCCTGCGGTATTCCTGGGCTATCTGGGCGATGCGAGCCCATCTGCCCAGACTGTTTTTCTGTCGCTGCGAACGGAGGATGGAGAGGCGCAGCGCCATATCTGAATCCTCTGAATCGCTCATCGGGTCTTTCTCTTCCAGCAGGGCGGCAACGTCGCAGGCTAGAGCTTTGAGCGCAGACGATTCTGAGCTCATCATCATCTTGGCGATGCGCGGATGACAAGGCAATGTTGCCATCTTCCTGCCCAATGGGGTGATGCTGCCATCCGGTTCTATCGCTTCAAGAGAAAGAAGCAATTCCTTGGCATTGAGAAGGTTACTGCTTGATGGCGGAGTAAGCCATAGCAGCGATTGGGGATTGTTCTCGCCAAAGGCTGCAATGTCGAGCACCATCGACGTAAGGTCGGCTTCCTCTATTTCCGGTCGGCGCTGGTCTTCCATCAGATGTTCTGAGGTCTGAGTCCACAACCGGTAGCAGATTCCTTCAGCCACTCGTCCGGCTCGTCCTCTTCGCTGGGTAGCCATATCCTTGCTGATGGTTACGGTTTCCAGGTGGCTCAATCCCGTGCGGGCGTCGTAAACCAGTTTTCGGCAGAGTCCGGAATCCACCACGATTCTCACCCCTTCGATGGTAAGCGAGGTTTCGGCGATAGGTGTGGCGAGCACGATCTTTCTTTCTCCCTCACGTGATGGGGCAATGGCAAGGCGCTGCTTCTCGGGTGGGAGATTGCCGTAGAGTGGATAAACCTGCGGAACGGAAAGTTCAGATGAAGCAGATGAAGAAGCTGAACCTGATAATGAAGCAGAAGAAGCAGCTGCAGCCCTGCTGAGGCTTGCGTCCAAAATCTCCTTGCATTTCAGAATCTCTGACTGTCCCGGAAGGAAAGCCAGAATATCGCCCTCGTGCTTATCGGCAGCCTTGAGGATGGTGGCCGCCACCTCTTTATATATGTCGTATCGCGCAATGTCGGTCTCGGAATAAACGGTCTCTACGGGAAACATCCTTCCTTCGCTCTCTATCAATGGCGCCTGAAGAGCCTCGCAGATGGCAGAAGCATCGATGGTAGCCGACATGATGATGATCTTCAAATCTGGTCGGATGATTTCCTGCGCCTGTCGGGTGAGGGCAAGCGCCAGGTCGGAGTTGATGCTCCGCTCGTGAAACTCATCGAAGATGACGGCGCTCACTCCTTCGAGCGTGGCATCATGGATGAGCATTCGGGTGAGGATTCCCTCGGTGAGCACTTCGATGCGGGTTTCTGAAGAAACCTTGTTCTCGAAGCGTACCCGGTAACCCACGGTCTTGCCCACTGGTTCGCCCAGGATGCTTGCCATCCGTTCTGCAATCTGACGGGCAGCAAGTCGGCGCGGTTCCAGTATCAGAATCTTGCCTTGTGGGGTGGCTCCGAGGAGGGTGAGTGGGAGCACGGTGGATTTTCCGGCTCCCGGTGGAGCGGTAACAACAAGGTTGGCCGACTCCTTCAGGGTGCTGTTGATGGTGTCGGCTATCTGGAATGCTGGCAGATGGCCAGCCTGCTGTTGGATTCTATCGTAATTCATACTGCAAAAATACAAATATTCGTATTGATACTGCAAAGATACGCATTATTTTTGTGATGGGCAAATGATTAGAAAGGTAATGCATGAGAATGGCGAATCTTGTAGATTTTTTCCCTTATCTGATTCCATTTTGCAAGGACCAGGTAGCCGGATACTACTGCCAGATAGAGAAGCATCAACTGAAGGAGCGACAGATGGAGATGGTCTATGCTGGCGCCCGGTAACAGGCTGGTAAGCCTAAAGGCGGTGTTAGTGGCCTGGGTAATGCTGGCAAGTACTGCCGCAATGTGCTGCATCAGCCAGATGCCGACGGAGGTAAGGCTGGAAATGTAGGTAAGGGGAGAAAGCAGCAGGAGCAGGGCACAAAGATAGAGGATGAGGGTGGCTGCCGGGATGGCGATGAAGCTGGTGAGCAGGGAGTAGCAGGATATTCTGCCGAAATAATAGACGATGAGCGGAAGCGTACCTATCTGTGCCGCCAGGGATACGCTGAATAATCCCCAGAGGCAACGGATGATCTTGCCGTGGGATTTGAGCAATCCGAAGAGCGGGGGATAGAATATGAGGATGGAAGCCACGGCGAGAAAGGACATCTGGAAACTGATG
>URYG01000223.1 GCA_900551985.1 uncultured Prevotella sp.
AAAATCCCCATCGACCCCTCGGGCAGAAGCCAGCATACCCTCGCCTCGCTTGCTGCCGCTGAAGCAGGCATCCATCAATACCGTTACGCAGGCTGCGTTCAGACCGTTAAGTTCAGAATACAGCCTGCTCATACTGTAACCCGTTGCCAGAATATTGCTCTTGCCATCTACTGGCAGGAGATAAGAAGTGCCGTTACTCTCGTCGGGCATTCCATGTCCGGCATAATAGAAGATGAATCTAGCCTCAGCGCCATAAGCCTTGGCGATGTTCTGCATCCAGTTGATTTCCGCCAGCATATTGTTGAGGGTGGCATCCTTGCGGATATGCAGGTTGCTTTCCGGAATGCCGAGCAGCTTGACGCAGTATTCCCTGAAAGCCATACCGTCGTTGAGGGCAAACTCCACGTTCACCTCCTCCTGGTAATTCTCGTTGGCGATGATTACGGCAAAGGTCTTCTCCTGCTTCACCTTCGAAACGGGGATGTTCAGATCCACGTCCGATTTCAGATAGCTTGCCAGCGTGTTCACGCCTTCAACGGCTCCCGCTGCCTGCACCGTCTTCCGGGTAGCAACAGACTGATGCTCATCCCTCACAAATTCCTGGGCACAGGTGGAGTCGGTTCTCATGACCTTCACCAGTCCTTTCTTACCCACAGAGATTCTCTGCGAGTGGACGGGAAGCGAGAACCAACATCCTGCTGCCATCATCACCATCATCATGATATTCTTCCATTTCATACACTAGCGGTTTTGATGTTTACACCTTAATTATATATAGAGTTTGATAGATTATTCCCTCTTACTTCCCTTAACTCCCCAACTACCAGTCATCCGAGAATCCGTCGGATGAATCGGCGAGAAGCGCCTCTTTCAGGATATCAATGATGGAGTTCTGGAAAGCCGAAGCCATTACGAAAGCCTTGCTCGAAGCCAGCTTGTGCTTGTCCTTTTCTACATAGGGATAGCAGGAACTGATATTCCATACCTCATCCTTGCTCTCCACCTCGTCATCATCCGCCTCTCCGGTAGCAGCCGCAGCCAGCGCACTGGCGATGGCACTCGTCCATCCACCGCCCGATTTCACGGTCACCTCGTAGCTGTCCATATAGACGCTCACCCTTGCCTTCCCTTCCTTCACATCCACACGGATATACGGCATCATATCCACCTGATAATGGTTGACTCCGGCATTCTGTCGGGCGATGTTCTCGATATAAGCCTGGGTGATGATGAGTCCCTGTTCGGCATTCTGCTCCCGGATCACGCCATGGGTATCCTTGCTGTTGAATGCGCGGTTGAACCATTCGATGGCTTTCTTGAAGATTTCAGCCTTCGACTGTCCTGCGCAGGCGATGACCTCCTGGTAGTTCAGGCGGTTCTTGTTGTCCAGGGCAACTTCCTTGCTCAGGTTTCCGGCAGCCTCGGTCCAGTTGTCGCCATACTTGTCCTTGGCGTACTTCTCAATCTGTTCGGCTGTAAAGACCTGTGCACTTGCCGTAAGGGCAAGCACGCAGAGTGCAAGTGTGATAAGATATTTCTTCATATTATCATTTATATATTGTATTTTAATTGTTGCCGCAAAGATAGCATTTTTTAAAATACAAACCCGTTCAGATGATAAAAACCCATGGTGCAATGCGTAAAAACTTGCAGTTGCCGGCTTTTGATCATCCAAACGGGTGGAATTTTTCGATTAACAGGAGTAATTTTCGCTATTTCTAGTTCTTCACGCTCTTCACGCTCTTGCCCTTGGTAAGATGCAGGGTAGCTGCCTTGAGCTTGTGGTTGCTGTGGTCGAAGACGATGGCTGGGTCCAGACGGCGGCCTCCGAATGACATTTCGAAATGGAGATGCTCGGTGGTGGCGCGACCCGTGCGACCGGTGAGTCCGATTACCTGTCCTGCCTTCACCTTATCGCCCTTCTTCACAAAGTTCTTGCTCTGATGACTGTAGAGCGTCTCCAGTCCATAGGCGTGCTTGATGCGGATGCAGTTGCCGTATCCGTAATACGGACCCGATGCCACTACCTCGCCATCAAAGGCTGCCACGATCTCATCATTCGCCTTGGTCTTCAGGTCCACTCCCGAATGGCGACGCTTTCCGCCGTAGGGACTGATCACCTTGGCATCCGGCAACGGATATGCCCACGCCTTCTCCTCTATCTTCTCCAGATCCAGGCGGAAGGTGTTGGTGATGGTAAACGGATCGCTTACCTCATCAGGATCCAGGGTCATCGCCTCCCTGCCCTTGCCCAGTCCACCGGTGTTTCTCGATACGGAGGAATCCTTGCCGCCAATCACCTTGATGCCGATGCGGTTGCCCTCCTTGCGGAACTGCACGGTCTGTCGGCGGAGCTTATGGCTCTTCAGCTCGATGATGGTCTCCGGATTGATGCGCGCACCGTTCACCATGATGGAGAAATCGCAATAGGTCTCTCCCTCCTTGGTGCCCACGATGGCGATGGTCTGTCCGGCATCTATCGACTGTCCCACCTTCACCAGGTTCTCGGCATTGTTGGCATATACGGTTTCCAGACCGTTGTCGTGTCGGATCACGATGACGTTGCCCATCGACTCGGTCTTGCGCGAGAGACGCACATAACCGTCAAACATCGCCTTCACTGCGTCGCCCTTGGCAGTAGAGATGCGCATCACGCTGTTGCCATTGATAAGGCTAGCCTTGCCCACAGGAAGCGGGAATGAATATTCCTTGGCACGGAATATCTCAAAGTCAACATTGAAGGCTTGACTCTGGGCAAAGAGACCTGGCGTTGCGATGCTCACCTGCTGTTGCTCGGCGGCAGTAAACTCATTCTTGGCGGGCATGAAACTGCTCAGGGATAGCATCAGCATTCCCGAGACGGCAGCCAGCCCCAGTTTTCTTCTTAATCTTCTGTTTACAATCATTCTCTATTCTTTTTGATACATATTTTTATTCAGGTTTCGCAAATAAAGGAGTTAAAGAAGTTAAAGAAGTTATCGCTCCCTACGGTCGCTTCCCTCTAACTTCCCTAACTTCCCTTAACTTCCCCACATACGAAAGTTCAGTTAAACACAAAAACATCCATTTCTCCCTCTTCGTTCATAGAAAAGAGAAAAATGGATGTTATCTTGAAAACTTACTTCATCAGAATGCCGGTATAGATTCTGCCACTCTCGATGCCCAGCTTCCTAGCCGAGAAGAACTCATCGCTATGGGCAAAGGTACAGATACCGCAATCCTGGATATTCTCCTCAGCCACACCGCAATGCAGCAGGATCTGCTTGTTGCAGAGCGGCAGGTTGATGTGCCACTTCAGCGGCTGCACGATGTTTCCCTCTGCAGCCAGGCGCTCACGCTCGGCAACATCTACCGAAAAGGCGGCATTGGGGCGCTGCTCGGCAATCTCTTCCATCGGGAAGGCTGCCTGCTCGAAAGCCTCATACACCTCATCGCCTACCTCGAAATGCTCCAGCGAGATGCCCGGACCTATCACTGCCTTCAGCTTCTTAGGATCCGTATGATAGGCGAAAGCCATCTCCTGGATGGTCTTGTGTACGATGCGTGCCAGCGTGCCTCGCCATCCGGCATGGATGGCTGCCACGGCATGGTGATCCTCGTCATAGAGCAGGATTGGGATGCAGTCGGCGGTGGAAACGCCTATGCATACGCCCTTCTCATTGGTCATCACGGCATCTACGCCCTCGAGAATCATCTTGCGGATGTTCTCAGGCATCGAGAAATAATCTCCTGCCACCTGACGTACCTCTACTCCATGTACCTGATGCGGCAGGATGATATGGTCGATGCTTACGCCCAGCTCATCCGCCAGCTTCCTGCGGTTCTCTGCCACGTGTTCGGCACAGTCGCCGCAATAGTCATTGATATTGAATTCGCTGTAGTTGCCCTGGCTCACTCCTCCCTTTCGGGTGGTGGAGAAAGCCGTGACGCCCTCAGCTATGCTATATACTTTGAACATTGAACATTGAACTTTGAACTTTATGATTAGACTTTTTACTTTGAACTTGGAACTTTATGATTAGACTTTTTACTTTGAACTTGGAACTTTATGATTAGACTTTTTACTTTGAACTTGGAACTTTATGATTACTCTTTGCATTGAACTTTATGCCTCTTTTAGCATATCATAAAGTTCAATGTTCCAAGTTCAAAGTTCAAAGTTTTAACTTTCATATTCGAAATCATCTAAGTCATCTACATCCTCGATTTCATCCTCATCGATATACTCCACGATGTCCTCGCCCTCAGCCTCGAGTTCCTGCTGGAAGCGGGTCATATCCTTGTCGCGGTGAACGAGGGTATCTTCTGAAGTAATCTCCTGCAGCTTGTTGCTCTCTGAGTTCAACTCCTTCCAGAGCACATCCTTGAGTTCCTGGATGCCCTGTCCGGTAACTGATGAGATGAATACCACCGGAAGATCGGTTGGCAGGGTCTCCTTCAGCATCTCGATGAGCTCCTCGTCAAGCAGGTCACACTTGGTGATGGCAAGCACGCGATGCTTGTCGAGCATCTCAGGGTTGAAGTTCTTCAACTCGCCCAGCAGAACCTCGTATTCCTTCTTGATGTCGTCTGTATCGCCCGGAACCATGAAGAGGAGCAGGGAGTTGCGCTCGATGTGTCGCAGGAATCGCAGTCCCAAGCCCTTTCCTTCGCTCGCTCCCTCGATGATACCCGGGATATCAGCCATCACGAAACTCTGATGGTCGCGGTAATCCACGATTCCCAGCGATGGCTCAAGGGTGGTAAACGGATAGTTGGCGATCTTCGGACGGGCACTGGATACGGCAGAGAGCAGGGTTGACTTTCCGGCATTAGGGAAACCCACCAAACCCACATCGGCAAGGAGCTTCAGCTCCATGATGATGGTCATCTCCTGCATCGGCTCACCTGGCTGCGCATAGCGTGGAGCCTGGTTGGTAGAGGTACGGAACTGGAAGTTGCCCAGTCCGCCACGTCCGCCCTTCAGAAGCAGAACTTCCTGACCGTCGTAAGCCACGTCGCAGACGAACTTACCGGTTTCGGCATTATACACCACGGTACCGCAAGGCACATCGATATAGATGTCCTTACCATCAGTGCCGTGGCACTTGTCACGTCCTCCATTGCCACCATGCTCGGCGAAGAAGTGGCGCTGATACTTCAGATGCAGCAAGGTCCAGTAGTTGTGGTTGCCGCGAAGATAGATGCTTCCTCCACGTCCGCCATCGCCACCGTCAGGTCCACCATTCGGTTGGTACTTCACGTGGCGCAGGTGCATGGAGCCTTTACCACCCT
>URYG01000224.1 GCA_900551985.1 uncultured Prevotella sp.
TGGGCTTGAACTTCTCTGTCAAAGACGAGGTGAATACTCTGGAATGGGTGATTTCCTGACACTGAGGGGGGGGGTATCTGGGGCATAGCTTGCGAAATGGGCAAATCACAAAATACAAGAACTCCGCCCTAACTACCTTTTTTAACATAGTTAGAGCGGAGCTATAAGCGATAACACCGCCCTAACTACCTATTTTTATATAGTTAGGGCGGAGCTATCGTTAAATATTACTTCTTCTCTTCCAGATGCTTCTTCACGGCATCCTCGATATCAGCCTTGTAATTCAAGCCGTAGAGACGGTAGAGATCCTGCATGTGGAGCATTCTTGGGAAGAAGTTCTCCAGATTGCGCTTGTCCTTGGCGGTCCACTGAACCTCAGAAAGGGCGGCAAGTCTTGGCAACAACTCCCACTCCATCTTCTCGGCATCCTTTACCCACTCGGTCCAGATACAACCCTCGGCACCGATGATGTTCTGCTGCTCGGCAGGAGTCAGCTTATCAGAGCAAGGATCGAGATCATATACTCGCTGGATGCTTGGAATACCCTCAATCTTGTTGATGCGAGGATTGCTGAAATAGAAATTGCTGATAGGAGCCACGATGGTAGGATGACCTTCACGGGCTGAACGGATGCTGGCACTCACACTGGTCCAACCGCAAACGGTGATGTCCTTGGATGGAGTTCCTTCCAGAATCTCATCCCAACCCATCATCTTTCTGCCACGGTTTCTGATCTGCTTCTCTATCTCACCCATAAACCAGGTCTGGAGCTGCTCTTCCTTGCTGTGCTTAGGAAGCTCCTGGATGCCGAGATCTGCAATCTTCTTCTGACAGTTCCCGCAAACCTTCCAGCGGTTCTTTGGGCACTCGTCGCCACCAATATGAATATACTCTGATGGGAAAATATCCATAATCTCATCCATCACATCCTTGGCAAACTGGAGAGTCTGAGCCTTGCCGGCACACAACACATCCTCGAAAACACCAAAACGGGTAGCTACCTCGTAAGGACCACCGGTACAGCCCAACTCAGGATAAGATGCCAGGGCAGCCAGCATGTGACCCGGCATATCCACCTCAGGAATCACGGTGATGTATCTGTCGGCAGCATACTTCACGATTTCGCGGGCTTCCTTCTGGGTATAATAACCCGAAACAGGAACGCCATCAAACTCGTTCTTGTTGGTTGGAAGGATAGTCTCCTTGCGCTTGGAACCGATCTGGGTAAGCATCGGATACTTCTTGATTTCAAGACGCCAGCCCTGATCCTCGGTAAGATGCCAGTGGAAATAATTGATGTTGTGCATCGCAAAGACATCAATCAACTTCTTGAGATAAGGTACGCTGAAATAATGACGGCCCACATCAATCATGAACGCACGATAGGCAAAGCGGGGAGCGTCGGTAACCTCGGCAGCAGGAAGAGAAACGCTCTTCACATTCCGGGTGATAGGCAATGCCTTCATCACACTCTGGATGCCATAGAAGATACCAACATGAGAGGTAGCAGAAATGGTGATGCCATTCTTGTTGACCACAAGAGAATAAGCCTCAGACTGGGTATCGCCAGCATTCAGCGCCAGACGGATCTGACCCTTCGCCTGCTTGTCGGTAGTCTTTACCTCGATACCGGTTACCTCCTTGATATGAGATGCCAGGAACTCGGCGTCCTTCTTCTGCTTCTCATCTCCAGCAGCATAATAGATTGTAGTTTTGGCTGTGATGCGGAAAGGAGCGCTGCTCATCTCCTTGACTTGCTGAGGCAATGGAACGATCTGCCAACTGCCCATGTTCACATCCTTGGCTGATAATGAAAGGCTAGCCAAAAAAGCCATAGTTAGAATGATTCTTCGTATCATAATTTTGAATGAATAGGTTTTAAATCACTGCAAAATTACGATTTTATACCGAAAGTACGGCATAAATTGAAGAAAAGCATCCTTCACTATGGCTTTTTTAACCTATTTTGGGTCTGGAAACTGCCAGATGGCGGTTTCTAGAACAGATTCACGATGCGGTCGATGTCAACCGAAAGTCCCACTGAGAAGGTGCGACCGGTGGTCATCGCCGAACTCCAATAATACTTCTCAGGTGTATAATCGAAGAGATTATCTACCGTGAAGTTCAGATTAACGGCATCCAGGAATCGCTGCTGAAGCGTGAACTTCCACAACTGATAACAGCTGTCATGCTTCTCGATTTTCGTATCTGGAGATGACAGGTATCTGCCTGACAGAGCGGCATTGATACGATAGAACGAACAGAGCTGACGATCGTAGTCGAGACGCCAGGTAGCTGAATGCGGACGAGGCTGAGAGAACTGGGAATCTACGCTTCTGCCACCCACATGGAGATAGCTGTAGTCGAGTTTCACGCCGAGACCCATATCCGAACGGTACTGGGCACTGAAGTCGATGCCGCTCACCTCTACTCCATCCTCGTTGCAATAACGCGAAGCCACATCCGGCTGACCGGTTCCCGGGGTATAATCGGCATAATCCTCGGTAGTGATGCGCTTATCATACTTATTATAATAGCCCATCAGGGTAAGACTATACTGACCGGTCAGGAAGCCTGCATTCTTCACCCTGCCGGTATGCTCCAGCGCCAGGTTGAAGTTGTTGCTCTTCTCCGGCTTCAGATCCGGATTACCGTAAATCATCTGCATACCTGCCATATCAAAGTTCATATACATCTCCTTGAGGGTTGGGGCACGGAATCCGCCGGCATAGTTGGCACGGATGGAAAAGCCCTTCCACTTGGTCATCAGAGCCAGACGACCGGTAGTGGCATGCTGGCTGGATGCAGAGAAGTAATCATGACGAAGACTTGCCACGATGTTCAACCACTGCAAAGGATTGTAATCGAACTGGGCGAAGGCATCGTATGAATTCTGAGTCTTGGAACCATTGTTGGCAAACTGATAGGTGGTGAGATAATCGTTGAGGAAATCTGCACCTGCCGTCAATGTGTTCTTGCCAAAGATATGGGAATAGAGGGCACGGACGGTGTTCTGACGATTGGTATAATCGTGGTCGTGAGTGCGCTCATTGTTCACGAATCGGGTCTTGTCATACTGGTCGAATCCGTAAGAAATCTCCAGATTATCATTCTCCGAGAGATTCATCACGGTCTTCAGTCCGGCAGAATAATCCTTATAGTGGTCGTCGTAGTTGCTGCGATTGCTGATACGATTGAAATAGCCGCCACGACCTATCAACTTCACCTTATTAGAAAGCTTGTAGGTAAGACGCTCCTTCACGTTGAAGGTCTCGCCACCATAGATATGGAGAATGTTGGATTCTGTATCGAAAGGACTGGTGAGCTGCACCTCATCTGATGTGGTGCGCTGGATGCTGGTCTGCGAATTCCACTTTCCGGCATTGAAGCTGAAGCTTCCGCCGTGGCGCCACTCCTTGTTAAAGTCGTTGTAGCGGGTATTGACATTGGCTGTCCAAGGCTCGCTGTTTTCACGTGAGATGATGTTGATGACTCCGGCTACGGCACTGGCGCCATAGAGCGCCGAAGCAGCACCCTTCACAATCTCGATACGACCCACATTATCCAGATTCAATCTGCTGTAATCTACGTTATCCATGGTTTCGCCAGCCAATCGCTCGCCATCTACGAGGAAGAGCACGGCGTTTCCGCCGAAACCATTCATATTGAGCGAAGTCTCCTGATTCATGGCATAGCCGAATTCCAGACCCGGCATCTGCTCGGTGAGGAGATCCTGGATATTGGTAGCATCGGCTATCTTGATATCATTGGCAGTAATCAGACGGGTTACCACAGGAGCATCCTTCAAAGCCTTAGGAGTACGGGTTGCGGTAACCACCACCTGATCGAGGGCAGTAGCATCCGGCTGAAGACGAAGAACATGCTGATTGCCCTTCTTCTCATCCGTCTTCAGAACGAAGGTCTGAGTCTGATAGCCCACAAAGCTCACCTTCACTCTCACCGCTCCATCCTTGGTATAAGGAATGCGGAAATATCCGTCTTCATCAGTTGTCACTCCTCCCTTGGCATTCACCATCTGAACGGTAGCACCCACCAGAGGTGCGCCCGAATCATCGAGCACTCTACCCACGATATCACCCTGGGTTTCAGCTTTCAGATTCAGGCACAATCCGCAAAGGATTAGGAATAGTGCGAATATCTTTTGTTTCATCGACAATTACTTCTTTGTTGCATTCGAAGAACAGTTCATGACAAAAGGCATATTACCATACTTTAAAGCAAAAGTAATCTGCATTTTACCATCTTTTATAGTTGCTTTAATAGCAGATTTAGAAACACCTTTGCCATTTTCCAAAGTTTGATCAAAACTGGTTTCTGGAATAGAATAAGTACCATTTGACTCTGTTACAGCAAGGTTCTTTACTGTAATTGAAGGCAAAGCCATAGGTGCGCTTCCAAATGCAGGAAGGATGATATTTACATGACTATCATCAACTTTTTCCAACTTAAAAGTTGCGTTCTCCAAGGGGTCCATCTCACCCTGACCAACCAAAGTAATAGACATTGTTTCACCAACGTAAGTACCAACAACCTGTTCTGCTGTTGCTGAAGAGCCAGCACCATTATTATCATCATCATCGCTGCTGCAAGAGCTGAATGCTACACACATAGAAACCAAAGCCAACATCATGGCCATCATTGTCTTAAACTTTTTCATTTTTCTTTTCTTTTTTTATTTAGTTACAATATTATTTTCTGTTCAAGGGGATTTGCAATCCCCGATTATTTATCTTCCGGAACATAGATGATTTCGCCATTTTCCAGCTGGTAAGCGATGCCCACCTTCTTTCCCTTGTTGCCAGATTTACTGCTCTGGTCTTCAGAAGGAGTATAGCGATTGATCTTCTGTCCATCCTTGGTAATGATTTCCATATTCTCCTTGCCAGGGTTCTTCACCATCGTGAAGTTATCCTTGCTGAACATTTCCGTCATATTATAGCGCGAAACGAGTGCCACCATCAGGGCGAGGGCAAACACCATCGCCACATCGAAGAGGTTGCTCACTACGCTCATCGGATCATCATCCTCGCCATCATGTGCAAGCCTATTTCTGCGTCTCTGTCTCATAAAATATATGTTTTTACCATTAAAAGCCTTTTTACTTTTTTACCTTTTTACTTTTTTACCTTTAAAAGCCTTTTTACTTTTTTACCTTTAAAAGCCTTTTTACTTTTTTACCTTTTCCTCCAAAAGGTCTGCCATAAACTCGAGGTTGCTCATATCCTCAGTGTACCAGCGGTTCTTGG
>URYG01000225.1 GCA_900551985.1 uncultured Prevotella sp.
TTGTCTATTGCGCCCGAATGCTGATGGTGTGACCGCACACAAGTAAGCAGTTCAACAAAACATAGTAAAAAGCACAGTTTGTGCGCACAGTTATGAGGGAGCAAAGCCTTCTTGCAGGAAGAAAATGCATCCTATATATAATAAGGTGTGAACGACTTGCTCAAACCATAAACTTAAAAACAATGGCCGAAAGAATCAGAATCAAAGATATCGCCGAACGAGCAGGCGTATCTGTAGGAACAGTGGACCGTGTGCTCCACGACCGACCGAACGTGTCGAAACCGGCACGTGAGAAGGTGGAACAAGCGCTCAAGGAAATGAATTATCAACCTAATATGTATGCCAGTGCTTTGGCATACAACAAGGCTTATACTTTTTATCTTCTGATACCGAAGCATGAGTCGGAAGCTTATTGGGAAGAGATAGAAGAAGGTGCCAGAAAGTGCGAAGACCAGCGCCGGGATTTCCATATTGATGTTGAGATTCGATTCTACGAGCGTTCCAATGAGGGTTCTTTCAAGGCTGTTTCACAAGAGATTCTTGATGCCAATCCGGAGGGAGTCATCGTGGTGCCATCATCTCTTGAAGTGACACGTGGTTTTACAGACCAGTTGCATCAAAAGGGTATTCCGTTTATCCTACTCGACTCATATATGCCAGACTTGCGTCCTCTCTCCTTCTATGGACAGGATTCTTTCTGCTCTGGCTATTTTGCAGCCAAGATGCTGATGATGCTTGCTGGAAAGGAACAAGAGATTATGCTGATGAGACAGACCAAGGACGGTCATGTAGTCAGCAAGCAGCAGGATAACCGTGAGGTGGGATTCCGTCATTATATGCACGACCATTTTCCACAGGTTGTCATCAATGTACTCGACCTTCCGCTCAACGGAACCCGCAACGAGTACCAGAAGATGCTTGCTCAGTACTTTGATGAGCATCCTGCTACCCATCATTGTATAACCATGACATCGAAGGCACATCTCGTGGGAGATTATCTGCTGAAGTCCAATCGCCGTGACGTACAGATCATGGGTTATGATATGGTGGGCAAGAATGCGAAATGTCTGCGCGAAGGCAGCATCTCGTTTCTCATAGCACAGCATGCCTATATGCAGGGTTACTATTGTGTAGATACTCTTTTCCGTGCCATCGTTCTCAAGAAGAAGGTGAATCCGGTGAATTACATGCCTATCGAGCTGCTGATGAAGGAGAATATCGAATTCTACCGCAGAACGCAGATCTAAGGCAGAAATGAAGAAGCTAGAAATAGAAATATAAATATATAAATAAACAAAAACAAAACTACAGAATGAAACTATCAAGCTTTATCAAGATTAACCCTGCCGACTCGGTAGTGGTTTGTTTGCGTCCTATGCAGAAGGGCGAGGTTATCGAAGTGGATGGCAAGAGCATCACTCTCTTGCAGGATACTCCAGCTGGTCATAAGGTACTCATCGATGATGCTGCCGAGGGACAGAACATCATCAAGTATGGCTACCCTATCGGTCATGCCAAGCAGGATTTGAAGCAGGGTGAATGGGTGAATGAGAACAATCTCAGGACCAACCTTGCCGGTACGCTGGAATATACCTATAATCCAGTAGATGAGCAGTTGAATATTGCCAAGGAATCCCGTACCTTCCAGGGCTACGTGCGCAAGAACGGCGAAGTAGGTGTAAGAAACGAGGTTTGGGTAGTACCAACCGTAGGTTGTGTGAATGGTGTTGCAGAGAAACTCGTTGAGCTTCTGAAGAAGGAGACTGGCTGTGAGGGCATTGATGCCATCCACGCTTGGCACCATAATTTCGGCTGTTCTCAGCTTTCCGGCGACCACGAGAATACGCGCAAGGTGCTCCGTGATATCTGTCTGCATCCGAACGCTGGTGCTGTTCTCGTTCTCTCATTGGGTTGTGAGAACAATCAGCCTGATGACTTCATGAAGATGTTGGGCGATTATGATCAGGATCGTATCAAGCTCCTGGTAACACAGAAGGTTGAGGGTGATGAGATTGAAGAGGGAATGAAGATTCTCCGTGATCTCTATGCCAAGGCTAAGGAGGATAAGCGTGAGGAGGTACCGGTAAGCAAACTTCGTGTAGGTTTGAAGTGTGGTGGTTCTGACGGCTTCAGTGGTATCACTGCCAACCCACTCGTAGGTGAATTCTCAGACTGGTTGGTGGCTCAGGGTGGAACCAGCATCCTTACCGAGGTGCCAGAGATGTTTGGTGCAGAGACTATTCTGATGAACCGTTGTGAGAACAAGGAACTCTTCGACAAGACCGTTCATCTCATCAACGATTTCAAGGAGTATTTCCTCAGTCATGGTGAGCCTGTTGGCGAGAATCCTTCTCCAGGTAACAAGGCTGGTGGTATCTCTACTCTGGAAGACAAGGCACTGGGTTGTACCCAGAAGTGCGGACGTGCTCCTGTCAGTGGTGTGCTGCAGTATGGTGACCGTTTGGAGACAACGGGTCTGAATCTCTTGTCTGCTCCAGGCAATGACCTTGTGGCAGCAACCGCATTGGCTTCTGCAGGTTGTCAGCTTGTACTCTTCACAACGGGTCGTGGTACCCCATTCGGAACATTCGTTCCAACCATGAAGATTTCAACCAACAGCAAGCTTGCTAAGAACAAGCCAAACTGGATTGACTTCAATGCCGGAGAACTGGTTGAAGGCACCGATATGAAGGAGTTGGTAAACAAGTTCATCGACAAGATCATAGCTGTTGCCAGTGGCGAGGAAGCTCGCAACGAGTACAACGGCTATCGTGAGATTTCCATTTTCAAGAATGGAGTAACATTGTAATAACTTAAAAAGAAACATGAGTAATAAGAAAGGATTGTTGGCGTTGTCGCCATTGTTTTTGTTGATTGTCCTCATCGTGGCGTTCACCGTCTATTCGGTAGATGCCAGCCATAAGGATACCAATTTGTCGCTTACCGTGGCATTTATGATCTCCAGTATCTATGCCATTGCGATTTCTGGTGGTATGCCCATCAAGAGTCGTGTAGATACCTATAGCAAGGGTGCCGGCGCCAACAATCTGATGCTCATGTTGTGGATATATGTATTGGCAGGTTCCTTCGCTGCTTCGGCTAAGGCGATGGGAGCTGTCGATGCAACAGTCAATCTTGCACTCAGCATTCTTCCGGCGAGCATGATTCTGCCGGGACTGTTTCTGGCAGCCTGCTTTATCTCCGTATCCATCGGAACAAGTGTAGGTACCGTTGTGGCACTTGTTCCGATAGCTGCGGGACTCGCCCACTCCATGGACGTAAACATAGGTATGATGACAGCTATCATCGTTGGTGGAGCTTATTTTGGAGATAATCTCTCCTTTATCTCTGATACCACGGTAGTAGCTACCCAGACTCAGAATTGCAAGATGAGCGATAAGTTCCGTGTCAACTCTCTTATCGTAGTACCTGCCGCCGTAATCGTACTGGCTATCTATGCCGTGATGGGTATCGGTCTGCAGGCACCTACTGATATTCCGGATGTAGAGTATATTAAGGTGCTCCCTTATCTGGTAGTGCTTGTCACTGCTGTGGCGGGTATGAATGTGATGGCGGTTCTTACGATGGGAACTTTGCTCTGCGGTGTGATTGGTATAAGCTGTCAGCTTCTGGGTGCTACCGGAGGTTACGATCTCTTCGGCTGGTTCTCTGCTATGGGTAATGGCATCATCGGTATGGGCGAACTGGTCATCATCGCAATGATGGCGGGTGGCATGCTCGAAATCATCCGTGAGAATGGCGGTATCAATTATATCATCGACAAGATTACGGCTCACGTCAGCAACAAGCGAGGAGCCGAACTTTCCATAGCCGCACTTGTTTCCATGGTCAACGTATGCACAGCCAACAATACGGTTGCCATCCTCACGGTAGGCAACATAGCCAGGAAAATAGGTGATAAGTTTGGAGTAGATAACCGCAAGGCAGCCAGTATCCTCGATACTTTCTCCTGTACGGTTCAGGGCTTGATACCCTACGGAGTACAGATGCTTCTGGCAGCAGGTCTTGCCAATCTGAGTCCGATGGATATCCTTCCATATCTCTATTATCCTCTGGCTATCGGTTTAGCTGCACTGTTTTCGATACTATTTCGTTACCCGAAGCGATATAGCTAGGAAGGAAGTGGCTTATTATCAATTGTTTAACTTTTAAATGAATACACGATGGATTTTTTACAGAGAAACCTTTTTGTCAAGCTGCGTTCCGACCACTTCCATACGAAGGAGGAGATGGAACCGATGACTACCTTCAAGCAGAAGAAGATAGCCCAGATGATGAAGAACCTCAGCGATGTGCCTGCAGGTGAAGTACGCATGAACAATGGTTTCCTGAACCGACGTTTAGCCAGCATACAGGAAAACGAGCGTCATGCCATCGACACCTCTATCGAGACCATCCACTTACTTCGCATCATCGTATCCAATATCAATGGAATATTAGCAAATGGCGTTAATCTCGGCGGCATCATCGAGATGGGGAACTACCTGCGCACCAAGGGCGACAAGGTAGATTTCGTAAAACTGGAAAAATGGCTGCGCAAGCTCCGCATCCAGCGTATGGCGCAGTTGCAGGGCAGTGTACTTATCCTTTTCTTCGAATTTGAACAGGATGAGATACCTTTCGTGCGCCGTGTGGAACGTGGCGCCTACAAGCTGACACTTCGTTCGCTTTATTATAACAGTCTCGATCAGCAGGAGATTTTATTCGAGCAGACTCAGGCTGGATTCGTTCGCACCACCGGTGGGACGATGCGCAAAAACCTGCGTCGCAGCATGCGGTATCTGGAATATGCGCCCATAGAAACCATCAGCAATTTCTGCAATAACTTCTATCGCTCGCTCTCTGAAATAGAGGAATAATATAAAATATATAAAAAATAAGCATACTCTGTGACGAATTTCAAGCGATTTTCGTACCTTTGCATCTATGAAACGATTTTGTATAACGATATTATCATCAATTATAGCATTATGCGCAAGTGCGCAGGTGCAATGCGAGGATACCTGCAGTCATGTGCATGGCATAGACCTCAGCCACTATCAGGGCAATGTGTTCTGGGAAACGGTGGGCGATAACTCCAAGATGGCGTATGTCTATCTGAAGGCTACCGAAGGTGGAACCAACGTAGATAGCAAATATAAGCAGAATATAGATCTGGCGCATAGATATGGACTCAAGGTGGGTTCATACCACTTTTATCGTGCCCGTATTCCGCAGAAGACCCA
>URYG01000226.1 GCA_900551985.1 uncultured Prevotella sp.
CCCAGGTAGGTGTGGTTGCCGGTGGCAAAGACGATGCCCTTAGCCGAACCGCTCACCACGTTGGAACCCATGAAGCAGATGTTGTCGAGGTCAACGATGCTGCCCGTATGGTTGCGGTCTTTCGAAAGATTCGGGAATTTCTCGATGGAATCTGATTCGCCCGTCAAGCTGGATTGGCTGACGAACAAATCCTTGGATTCGATGATGCGGACGTCAGCAGGAATCATGTCGCCGGCAGAGAGCATGATGAGGTCGCCAGGTACCAGTTCCTCGTTGCTGATTTCATCGCCTGGCGAACCGCCACGGGTACTTGAGCCAACACGCATTACATAGCAGGTGTTGGTCACCATCTTTTGCAAAGCCTCGCTGGAGCGGTTGGCCTTCCATTCCTGCACGAAGCGGAGGATGGTGCTCAGGATAATCATGGTCGAGACAACGATGATGGAAGTCCAGTCCTGGTCGCCAGGATCCGCCATCCACACATCCATCACGTAGGAGATGGCTACCAGGGCGGTGAGCACGCCTACGAACGGGTTGATAAACGCCTTGGCAAGCATCACGAGCGGCTTCTTTTTCTGCTCGTGTACAATCTCGTTCTTGCCATAGAGCGACAGTCTCTTCTCTACTTCTTCATCGGTGAGTCCCAATGAGGTAGTCTGGAAGTAAGTGAGCACCGAGTTGAGTGGTGCCTTGGCAGCCATCAATACCGTCTCGGTATTGAAAGCCAATTTTCTGTTGTTTTTTTTCTTCTTCCACATAATTGCTTTACTTTTACTTGATGTGAATTATTGTTTTGCGGTTGCAAAGGTAAGCAAACTATGTGGAAGAAGCCGTTAGAAAAGAATTAGAACGGTATTAGAAAACTATTAGAGAATCTGTAAGTGGTTTATTGATAGGAAGATAACCACATACATGGAAGCGTAATATCTAAGATAACTTTAGATATGCGGAATCTCAACAACAAAGATGGTTCCCTTGCCCTGCTCCGAATGCACGGTGATGTTGCCATCGTGCAGATGGATAATCTTATGGGCAAGCGTCATTCCGATGCCGTAGCCTTCCACTTCCTTCTTCTCTTCTCTGTCTCCTCTATAGAATAAGGTGAAAAGATTCTCCTTATCCTTTGCCGACATTCCCAAACCGGTGTCTGCCATGCGGACGATGCTCCATTTGTCTCTGAAGGAAATCTGAACGATGGAAGAATGATTCTCCGAATACTTGCAGTTGTTCTCTATCAGATTCGAGAAGGCGATGTTCAGCAGATACGGGTTGCCGAGAACGGTAATCAGACTATCATCATCTTCTTCCTCATTAGAGAAGAGCAGGTCGATGCTGTATTTCGGATGCGCCCGCAGGATGAGTTCTCTTACATCCAATAAAAGTTCATCCAGGCGAACCTCGCACATGCTGATTTCCTCCTTGCAGTAATCCGCCTTTGCCAGGTTCAGCAAGCCGTCTATCAGTCGGGTCATTCGCTTGGCGTCCTGCTGCATGTTCTGCATGGCTAGGCGGTACTGTTCGTTGGTTCGCTCTTTCTGCAGCGATACGTCGATTTCGGCAGTCAGGGCAGCCAGAGGGGTGCGGAGTTCGTGGGAAACGTTGCTCACAAACTGCTTCTGCGAATTGAAGGAAATTTCCAGTCGCTTGAGCAGTTCATTGAAGGCGATGGTCAGTTCGCCCAACTCATCCTTTTCGTTTTTCACGGGGATGCGGCGGTCGATGTGGGAGGCGGTAATGGTTTCAGCCTCGTTCACGATGTTTCTTATCGGTTTGAGGGAGAGCCTTGCCAGAACATAACCGGCGATGAAGAGCAGCGACAATCCGATGATGAAGAGGCTGATGAGGGTTTCCTGCAGTCCCGTCAGGTTGTCGTAGCCATAGCCGTCATAAGCGGCAGCTGTAACGATATAATCCTTTCCCTTGTACTGGAAAACCATTCCGATGCCCTGGTACTTTCCGATGTGGAATTCTATTTCCTTTTTCTGAATGATTTCCTTGATCATCCCTTCGGTTTCCTTCACGATGTCGTTGTGGATGGCGTCGTGGTAGAGCATGTGGAAATCGGTGGTATAGACGGCAACCTCTACCTCGTTGATAAACTTCTGGTTGTTCAGATAAACCGACTGCATGGTCTTGGCATCTACCTGGCCGGCGAGGAAGAGATTGGCCTTGGTAATGCCTTCGCTCTTCAGGTTTCTGAAGAAAGTCTGGTCGCGGGTATGTTCGCTGACCAGGTAGATGAGCACCATGCAAAGCAGAAAGATGGTTGCCGTAATGCTGGTATTTTTGAGGGTAAGGGCAGTTCTGATTTTCATATCTCTTTTCTTTCTGATTTTATTCAAATTCTTATTCGGTTGATCTGTTTGGATTGCTACATCTTGTCCGTTAGGATGAATCCAACTCCCGGCTTGGTGTGAATCAGTTTCACCTCGAAGTTCTTATCCATTTTCTTTCTCAGATAATTGATATAGACATCGATGAAATTCGTGCCCGTATCGAAATGAGTATTCCAAACCTTTTCGGCGATTTCCACTCGGTTCACCACCTTTTCTGCATTCTCCACCAGATAAACCAGCAGGTTGTATTCCTTAGGCGAAAGCTTGATGGGTTCGCCGTTTCGGGTCACTTCCTGCCTTTCAAGATTGATGCACAGATCGGCGTACGAAATCTCCTTCACCACGTCAACCTTAGCCATGGCTCTTCTTTTCATCAGCACCCTTACTCTCGCCAGCAGTTCTCTGAAATCGAATGGCTTCACCATATAGTCGTCGGCTCCCACATCGAAGCCTTCCAGCTTGTCATCGGCGGTTCCCAGAGCTGTGAGCATCAGGATAGGGATTTCTTCATCCGTCTTTCTGATTTTCTGGCAGAGTTCGAAACCATTGAGCTTCGGCAGGATGATGTCTGAGATAATCAGTTGGAAATCATTCGCTTGAAACAGTCTCCATCCCATCTCTCCATCGTAAGCCACCAAAACCTGATAGCCATTCTCTTCCAGGCCGATTTTCAGCAAATCTGCCACTCGCTTTTCGTCTTCTATCACTAAAATCTTAATCATATATCACTAACGTCTTAATCATACTTATAATAGTCTTTTTGTGGCTTGCAAAAGTACATCAATTTTAGAGATTCCCACGCTTCTTCACTTTTTATTATGGAAAATTAACCGTAATATCTTTAAAAAACTTTGCCTTATCAGATATTATTCGTACCTTTGCCTTGTTTTAAAAAGTTTAATCAGTTAGAAATCAGTTAGAAATCAGTTTAATCTGTTTAATCAGTTAGAAAAATGAAGAAGATATTAAATCCATATTTGAACAAGGAGGGTTACAACTGCGTTTGCTGTGCCCCCAACAATCCTGTGGGATTGCATCTTGAGTTTTGGGAAGAGGGTGAGGATGTGCTTACCATCTGGAATCCCGGCGAGAATTACCAGGGCTGGATCAATACCCTGCATGGTGGAATCATCAGTATGCTGATGGATGAAGTGGCAGGCTGGGTTATCAACCGCAAACTCCAGACCACGGGTGTGACGATGCAGCTCAACGTGAAGTACAAGAAGCCTGTGATGACCACCGATTCGCAGATTACGGTGCGTGGTCACATCGCCAGTCAGCGCCGCAACATCGTTACCATCCACCTGACTCTGGAGAACTCCCAAGGTGAGGTTTGTGATGAGGGCGAAGCCATCTACTTCACCTTCGGTCCTGACAAAGCCAAGGAGATGGGGTTCGACTGCTGCAAGGTAGAGGGGGAGGAATAGCTCTCCCCTTATGCTGCAACTGCCTTCTTGTTGAAGAGCCAAATCGACAGGATGACGATTGCGATGCTTACCAGGCTGAGGCCTCCTTCCATCATCGGAGTGCTGGCGATGTAAGTATCGTAGCATTCTTCTGGAATCAGGCAGAGCGTATTGTTGGTGATGTGGATGATGATGCCTGGAATCAAACTCCTGGTTCTGTAACACATCCACGCCATGACGATTCCCATGATGATGGCTCCTGGAATCTGTGCCGGGTTGATATGGGTGAGGCCGAACATGATGCTGGAGCCGATGATAGCGTACCAGGGACTGATGTTCCATCTCAGCATCTTTCTCATCACTACTCCACGAATGAGGTATTCTTCGGCTATAGGAGCAATGATGCAGAGCACCAGGATTCCAATCGGATTATGTGCCAAGTCTGCAAAATCCTGCGCCATGTAATCAGGCAAATCCATGAAACTTTCTAATGCAGATATCGGAATGGCCTGGAACAATCCCACTATAAAGGCCAGCAAGAAGATGATGGTCTTAGGCATCTGCTGAATCTTTTCCAGGCGAACACGAAGATGGAATTTCTTCCGGCATTTATGAATCACATATAGCTCTGCAGCCAGCATATAAATTGCCGGAATCCATGCACTATTGATGGTTGTCTTCGTCAGGAATTCGATAAATTCGCAGCTCAAAGCTGCTGCAATGCCAACCGGAAAGGCTGCAAGCATGGACATCAGGTAGACGTAGATGGCACTTTTGGTGCCTGGCCATGCACGATACAGAAACCATCCCTTGGTTCCGTTTCTTCCCTTTGACAGGATTGCTGAAAGTTTTTCTTTTTCCATAAAGCTGTAGTTTTGTTTGTTATTCAAATCTTTTGCAAAGATGCAGCAAACGAGCGCAATGAAAGCTTGCTTTCAAATTGCCGAGTGCAGCAAATCTTATGCAAAGATATAAATAAAACCTGGCTTGTAGGGTTAAGTGGATGTTATTTTTATGTTAAGATACCAGCACCCTCTGAGAAGTATAGTCTTGTTTGTCATGCTCTGTCTGCGTTTAAAAGTTCCTTGAATCACAATTCCCCGGAAAGCCGTTCCTGCCATTTTGTGGTCTTCATTGATGACCGGCGCCTGCCATCTATTAAGACCAATGCTTGCCATCTATTAAGACCAGCCTCGGTCTTCATAGATGACCGGTTTTTGGCACAAGAAGTGGCTTCTTTCGATTGTCGGTGCAAAGATACAAAAATCCGAAGCTGAAAGCAAGTTTTTTCCTGTAGAATGTTGAAAATATGCTGTAAGTAGTTGATATGTAGGGATATAAGTATTTGCGTTTTTTACATCTGATAGCAAAAGCCGCCTTGGATAGCTTTTGATGATTGAAAAGCGGAAGAAGGAAACTGGGTCATTTCGGGTCAAGGTCATTTCGGGTCATTTTCATTTTCGGGGCGCAAAAGTCATATATAGTATAATATAAA
>URYG01000227.1 GCA_900551985.1 uncultured Prevotella sp.
TGAGCACCATCTTCAATGCCATTGGCTGTAGAGTGGAAGTTGAGAAGATGATATCTACAGGTAGAATAGATATGGTGGTAGAAACATCAACCATCATCTATGTATTGGAATTGAAACTGAGCAACAATGGTGGTGTTAACGCTGCAGCAGAACAAATTAAAGCTAAGCGGTATGCAGAACCATTCAAAGCGGACAAGCGCAAAATAATAGCTCTTGCCATAGAACTAGAAGATTTAGGAAAGGGATTGATAGATTGGAAAGAAGTTTCTTTCGCTTAACAGTTCCACGTTTCTTATATAAGCCAGCCTTCTCATGCGAAAAGGCTGGCTTTCTTTAACATTTGGAATCATTCACTATAAACTATGGCAAAAAGATAATTCTAAAAGTTACGATTATGGCAAAACAATTAGTAAAGTTCATGAATGAGCGCTTGCAACGAGAAATGGATAAGCTTTGGGAATCTGGCGAAATGAGCAATGAAAAGTTGAAGGAAATGCAGTCAGAATATTTGCGCACGGCTTGTAAATAAACTGACAAATTAACAATCTCCATTACCATTATAATGCGGATTTTTCAAGTATAGATCAACCTTATCCTCGAAAAAGTGTATGATTTAACATTTATTATCATCGAAAAAATGTATTTTCCGGGATATTCGGTGGTTCTGACAATAGAAAAGCAGTTGTTGCCTCTTACCGCAACAACTGCTTTTTCTTTTACAATATCACCAGCTATTCTACTACAATACTTACTGCATCATAACAAAAGCATCCTTCTCCTTTCTACACCTCCTTAATCTCCAGCGTTACTTCGTTTCCTCGCCACACCGCTTTCTTGATGCGCTCGTAGAGGGTGGTGAAGAGCGGCTGACTCTTCAAGACGAAGCCGGGGGCATGAACCTCGCCCACCAGGATGCTGCCACGGCTCATCGTAAACGGACCGTTGCCAGGCTGAATCATCGCACATGACAGGGAGGCGAAGGCTGAAATATCGCCAAACTCATGAGAATGACGAGCCTTGCAGCAAAGCTCACACTGGGATGAATCCAGAACACACAAGCCCTTGGAAGATTCCATGGATGTGGATGCTTCGGATGTAGATGCATCAGATGTAGATGCATTAGTTGTAGATGCTTCGGTAGCTGCATCAGATGAAGCAACATCCTCCTCCATCGGAATCAGGAACGGCATCTTGCGATGGTGATAGATGCACTTGCCAATGCACACACGATATTTACCTGCCGGAAGACAATCAGCCTCACGCTCCACGGTGCCGCATACCTTCACCAGCTCAATTCCTTCGCCAGCAACTTCTTTCACAACTTTGAGTGTGCCCATGATGGTGCCACGCTCACGCAATACACGATTTACATAAATTTCCATATCTATTAAAATTAAAAAACATAATAAACATAATAATAAAAATCATAATTATCAGACACTTACACTGCCCTGCACCTTGGCTTTTGCCTCCTCAAGCGTCATCCCATAACTGCGGCGAAGCCAGATGTAATATTCACTCAAATCCTTGCAACCTTCGGGCAGCTGATGGTAAACCAAACTGGGTAATGCTTTCTTCAGTTCAAAGTAAAGACTCAACCCAGCTTCGTCCTGATCTGGGAAGATGTGAAGATTTCTTCCGGCAAGAAGCCCTTGAAAGCGGCGGTCGAAGAGTGTGGCACTGGGGATGGCTATGGCATGAAAGCCCAGGGTCAATGCCGTCCAGCAATCAGAGGGTCCCTCGGTGATGAGCAGCGGTTCATCAGGAGGATAATCCTTCAACCGGTCGAGCCCATATATCATGCGATGACTGCCTGGTGCAAACTTGAATCGGGGAATCTCCTTCGGCTTTGCTGCATCAGAGGATACCTTATCCATATCGAAAGATGACTCAGACTTCTTCTTTCCCAGATAGCGGCTCTGCACGGAAACCAGTCTTCCCTGCTGGTCGAAATAGGGAAAGATGAGCGATGGACCGTCAAACACTCCGCGCCCCACTCTAGCCATGCATACGCTTTGCTCCGTGCTCACTATCTGGCAAACCTTCAATGCCTCCGGGCTGAGCAACCGCTCCTCGAAGAGGAATCTCTGTCCCGATTCAGATAGATGCATCTGCCGGAACATCTGCTGGTAAAACTCCACATCTACGGATGCCTGGGCAACATAAGCCGATGATTGGCATCTGCCATTCTTTTCTCCACTACAGAAAGATTCTCCACTATTGAAAGATTCTCCACTACTGAAAGATTCTGCCAGATGTCCATGTGAGACATGGGTTTCTGCAAAATGCGCTCTCAGGGCAGCCATTCTTCTGTCTGATGCCGTAAGTACCTTTTTATCAGCACTTTTTTCTGCATATCGGGCAGAATCTCCATACTTGTCATCGCCGATATACACATCAAAATGATCTGCCAGCCAATGACAAGCCTCGCTGAATCCCAGGTTCAGTCGCTCTCTTACCAGTCCGATGGTATCGGCAGAGAATCCGCAGCTATAGCAGTGGCAGGTGTTCTTCTTTACATTGAAGGCGAGGCTCGGATGATGATCATCGTGGTGGATGCAGAGGGCTCGCTTGTTGCGAAGCCCCATGCCCAGAAGATCAGCCACCTGCAAGATGTCGAGCTCGCGAAGTTTCTGAATATCAAACTTATTAATCATAATTTCTTTGTTTTTTTCTTATTTTCCTTACCTGTTTTAGAATACACATTTTTATCTATTTTCTTGATCCAACCCTTACGAGTCCAATTACAGATAAAGTTTTTCACTGGAGTCTTCAAGTCATTACGCTTCAGATATTCTGCCAGGAAATCACGCGAAAACTGCTGTGGCAACTCATCAAACCAATTGTTGGTCATGTAAGGAACCATTTCAGACTCAGCATTGATTTCCTCAAAAACATGTCCCCACTTTGCCAGCATATTCTGCAGGATTCTATCGGCACAAGCCAGATAAATTTGCTTTACCAATTTATGTATCTCCTGCTCTTTCTTGATGCCCTCAAGCTCGTAAAGATATTGCATTAATGAAGCTATACGGAAGGCGCTGACACTACTTCTTTTATAAAAAACATCCAAAGCCTTAGACATCGTCTTCAACACTCTTTTACGCTGTAACTCGCACCAACGCTCTACTGTGGAGTCAAGCCATTGCGTATCAAGAAGTCTTTCCTTGCATAATTTTTTACCATCCTCCTCATAACAGCCCTGCATCAGTTTTTCCATCATTCTATCTAAGCTTTCTTTCTGCTCTTCACTCAGAGGTTTGAACATCAGCGGGTTATCACCCAATCTGGATTCTATGTTACAAAGAATCGTTCGGGTTACACTTCCTCCTTCAATGGCAGCTTTATCCATATATCGGTTGATAGCTGCCGGAGTTCCCGTATATACATAGCACAACATTAAATCAACCACAGCCGAATAACTCGTTTCGCTCAGATAATCCTGACCAAAGAGAGACCCTAGGTCATATCCAGTCTTATTGATCTGCTTGATATCTGAGAACTGTCGCTTGCTGGCCTGAACAATAGCTCCAATCTCATCAGCAAACTGAAATAATGTTTTAGGACATCCATATAACTTGATAGGAGCATCAGCTCGCTTGATGAGCATAGAAAGCGACAGATTTTCATGCAGCAAGGTTATATCCGTCTTTGGCTCCGGAGGCAGTTTTCCATCTTTCTTACCCTGTCTTCGCTTCAGTTCTGCATACTTCTGCTCTTCGCTTCTCTGCTCTGCATCACGCTTCTGCAGAGGTGCCATCAAATACGTCATCAAATATCTGGCAAACGACTTTCCTGAGCTCTGCTCTCCACAAACCAGAACATGCAGCAAGATGGCAGAAAGCGAATTGTCGTAAACATAATTCAGACGCAGACGGGTGGCATACACGGCAAGCATGGCACTGGCTACAGCCAAGGTGGCAAACTTGAGTTCGGCAGGGGCCGTCATCATCCATTCTCTCACGCCTGCCGGATAATCCTTGTCACGTATCAGGGGATTGAGATCTGGCTGCGGCACATCTTCATGGTTCATACTGTTAGCAACCTCTTTTTGGTTTCCAGTCTGAGTTGCTACCTGTGGCTGGGTTGCTGGTTTCTTCTGCGAATCCACCTGCAACTGAATTTTTGAATTCTCCATCATTACAATAATTGTTTTTGACGCTGCAAAGATATAAAGAGAATTCGAGTCTGAGGGTATCGGATATTGTCGGATAATTCATTTTCCGAAAGGCATTTCCACCTAAAACACGCCCAATACCCCATAACACAACGGAAAATACGGAGAAAAAAAAGGGCAAAAAAAATCCTTTCGGAAAATACATTTTTCGTATTTTCCGAAAGGACACCAATCAGAAAGGACATTAAAGTCCAGTCGCAACCTATATAGCTAGAAGGATGACTCCGGGAAACGCTGCATAAAACGGTTCACTGCCAGATAGTCACCATCGTATTCTCCCAGTTCCTTGGATAACACTCTGGTCAGCGTATCATTTACACTTGAAAGTTTAATCTTGTTTCCCTGTTCATCTTCTCCCAATTCAAAAAGACAATCCTCCATCAGGAACTTGCAAAATGCGGAACCCGCAGAGGGAAGCTTCATTTTTTTATCATCACACCAATATTGCTTGAAGGCATGAATAGAGAGAATAAGGAAATTATCCTGCTTCGTATCGAGCATAAGCCCCGTACGCTGGCGGGATGATATATAGTCCTTGAACACATGGGCCCAATACTCCGTAGCCTCTACATCTTTTTCCTTATCAGCGTTAGTGAATAAAAGAGAAGGCTTTCTTCCCTTTGGACTTCCATTTCTCGCCAACGTGGTTTTAAGCCTGCCTTCGTGATCCGTCAGAGTATTTTCGCTATACAGCATATAGCCAATAAGCCAATCATTAAGTTCTTCATTATGCGCTTCATAATAAGAATTTCCGATAATTGAGCTTATTACATGATCCCTATCTTTGGTTTCCCTAGTCATTTGTTCAAACAAACTAAATGCCAAAGTCTTATAGAAACCATATCCATCTACCAAATCATCACTCAGTTTCATCAGACAGGTGAATAAAATGCCCATAATCAGATCTGCCGACTTGTCAATTTCCTCATCAGGGCATTGGGGCACAGCCAATAGTCGCATATCCCCCCATATCCGGCTACGCACAGAAGAATATACCACCAGAACATCCTCATCGGCTTCGGTTCT
>URYG01000228.1 GCA_900551985.1 uncultured Prevotella sp.
GGCTTCCAGCCATTTCGTGGCAGCAGATGATACGCTTTCGCAGGCAGATAATAAGTTGTCGCAAGCAGATAATGCCACGCCTTATACCGTGGGCGGACTCTTCCAGACCGATTACTGGAACTATCGCATGTTCAAGACCATCTGCGAGAACAACAAAAAGAAGGTCTCTCCAGGAACCCTGGGCATTCTGACGAATCCGGAACATCCGATATTCAAGGGATTCCCTACGGAGATGCACACCAATTGGCAATGGTTCCCGGTTATCAAGGAATCGCATCCGCTGGTGCTTGACAACTTCGCCAAGGATTATCGCCCGATTGTTCAGGTGATAGATAATATCGAGCGGAACCATAAATTGGGTTTGGTGATGGAATGGAAGGTGGGAGCCGGAAAGCTCCTCGTCTGCATGAGCGATTTGGAGAAGGCTGCCAAATATCCTGAAGGCAAGGCTTTCTATCAGAGTGTAATTGGTTACATGCGCTCTGCCGATTTCAATCCATCTGCAGAAATAACGGTGGATGAATTGAAGAAGAAACTTGCCGAGAAGCCTCGTCAGGTTTCATTGAAGGAACTGAATAATATCTCGCAGTATTAATCGGAAACCTGTAAGTTGCGAATCTGTAAGATAAAATAAGTTGAAAATCAGCAAGATAGCAAGAATAGAAAGGCAAAATAAAACAAGAGCGGAAAGACAGGAGTTAACAGGTTAACAGTTAACAGCTGATTTTCCGCTCTTTTTCATATCATCCTGAGACTAATCTTTATCCCAGGATAAACCATTCTATCATCTCTGTTGATTCAGAGATAGAATTTACTTTGCATTAATCTCCTTTAAGAGTCTGTCTGCGTGACCCCACTTATCCATCAGGTAGAGCACGTAGCGAATATCCACACCGATGCAGCGAGCCAGGCGCTTGTCGAAGTTGATGTCAGAGCTGAGGCTGTCCCAGTTGCCATCGAAGGCAAGACCAATCAACTCGCCCTTGCCGTTGAACATAGGGCTACCAGAGTTACCGCCGGTAATATCGTTGTTGGTGAGGAAGCAGAGCTGCATCTTGCCAGTCTCCTTATCCTGATACTTGCCGAAATCCTTCTCTGAGAGAAGTTCGTGCATGATAGGCTCAGCGTAGTAGTCGATAACCTTATCGCCCTGCTTCATCTTCTCAACGAGGCTCTCGGCTGTGGTGTAGTAGCCTGAAGGCTTGCCACCGAGGTCGAAACCGCCTACCTGACCGTAGCTCAATCGCATGGTGAAGTTGGCGTCGCTGTAGTGAGGCATATCTTCCTCCATACGGAGCTTGGCTGCACAGAGATACTTCTCCTGCTCGGCAATGCTGTCGTTGATGCTGCCCATCTGAGCTGCGAAATCTGCAAATACATCGTTCAGATCCATACCGAAGCTTACGCCTGGATCCTTCTCATATCCCTTCTTGTTGAAGTAGAGCTTGGCACCCTTCTTCATGATGAGCGACTTCTCCCAGAGATAATCCACATACTTGGCGTAGTTGCCGCCAAACTCAGCGTCGATGGTCTTGTAGAACTTAGGCAACCATTTTGCATCTACGTGCTCCTTGTAGTTCTTCAAGAGGGTAGCGAGCACCTCCTTATCGAGCGCCATATCCCATTCTGCAGAGTTATCTTCAAACTCATGATACTGCTTCTTCTTGTTCTTCTCAGGACCCTTCACCTCCATGTTGGTCTGGAGCTTGATGGCACGGGTAGAGAACTCGATGTTGCTTCTTCTGGTGAATGATTCTGAGAAGTTTGTCCACGCATACTTCACGTCTGCGCTCTCCTTGTAGAGCTTGGCGAGCTTATCGAAATCTACCTTGTGGGCGAGGTCGTTGGCAGCCTTGGCTGTATCCTGCCAAGCACGGAGACGAGTCTCGTACTCACGCTTCAGATTAACGATGCCGATAGAGTCGATACACTTGTTCATACCGATGGCGTTCTTCCAGTAGTTGGCTGAGCTGGCGTACTTGCTGTCGTACTTGATGCGTACAGCCTCGTCGGCACGCATGTGCTTCTGCATCACCTCCTGCTTTACGCCGCGAACCTGGGCACGAGGAGCATTCTCTGCATCGCGCATGGTCTGGATTCCATAGCTTGAAAGATAGCGCTCTGTGCTGCCTGGGTAACCCATGGTCATCGCATAGTCGCCATCCTTGTAACCCTGGAGTGAAACCTGTGCCCAACGCTTTGGATGATAAGGCACATTGTCCTTGCTGTAGGCAGCAGGACCATTGGTCTTAGGGTCGGCATAGATGCGGAATACAGAGAAGTCGCAGGTCTGGCGAGGCCACATCCAGTTGTCTGTATCGCCACCAAACTTACCCATAGACTTTGGTACGGTGAAAACCAGACGCAGGTCGGTGAAGTCGCGGTAGGTAGTAGCGTACCACTTGTTGCCCTCGTAGAAAGGCTGAACGGTGATATGGAGGGTAGAATCGTTCTTCTTAGCCTCTTGGGTCATCTCATTCTCCAGAGAATCGATGAGCTCGTCGCGCTTCTTGTTGTCGAGTTTCTCGTATCCGAGGCTCATCACCTTATCGGTTACATCCTTCTGTTCAACCATAAAGCTAACGAACATATTCTCGTTAGGCAATTCCTCTGCGTAAGATTTTGCAAAGAAACCATTGAGCATATAGTCGTGCTCCACGGTAGAGTGGCTTCTGATAGCCTCGAAACCGCAATGGTGGTTGGTAAATACCAATCCGTCTGGAGAAACGACTACGCCCGAGCAATAGCCCGAGAAGTTTACCACAGCATTCTTCAAGGCGTTCTCGCCATTGTAGAGCTGGTCGTAAGTCATACTGAAGCCTTCGCGCTGCATCATCTCATACACAGCGTTAGGCAAGTTGTAAATCGTCCACATTCCCTCGTCAGCGTGAGCGGTATTGATTCCGCAGAACGCCATGATAGAGGCGATAAGGACCGTTGCTTTTTTCTTCATTACTTGTTTTTGTTTTCTATTTTTATTTATGATGTTATTTATTCTTTTTCTCGTACCATTCTTTCCAAGTCTTTGCCAGCTCTGTCATCCGATATTGCTGGCGTGGATGTCTTGGGGTGTTTGGGTATTTCATCTCCAAGGCTCCTTCGGCTAGGGCTGGAGTAATGTACTCTTTTCTGAATCTTGTCCTGTTCTTTAATCCAAATAGGTTCATTATATCACCGATGGATAGATAATCTTTGTTTATGCGAATAATGAGTTCTTCTACTTGGGACGAACTTGGGACGAACTTGGGACAAGCTTGGGACGAGCTTGGGACATTTTCTTCTCCTTCTTTATTTATGAAGTTGTTTTTCTGTCCACTTCCTGTTTGGAAATTTAAGTTCGGCTGCTCTTTCCAATCGTCAGTCGGCCGGATATGCAAGTATCTGTTTTTGAGAACCCAACCATCTTTTAGAAGTAAGTTTCTGAAGAAACGAACCAGGTAGATAGGAGAGTAATCTATGCCTTTCTGAATATTGCGATAGTTGGCACGAACCAGGGCATTGCGGAAATACCAGGAATGCTTGGCAAACATTTCGTTGTTCACTTCATATCCTAACGAACGGAGATATTGGATGGTGAAAATCGCCGTGGTTCGAGTGTTGCCCTCTCTGAAAGCGTGGATTTGCCAGATGCCTGAAATGAATTTGGCAATATGCTCAATCTTCTCATCATCCGTCAGACCTTTATATGAGAAGTTCTTCTCCTGCTCAATATCCCAATCCAAGGCTCTTCGCAAGTCTTCCCAGTTCAGGTAGTTTACGGAATTTCCTTCGAGCACCCATTCTTTCTTGGAAATATCATACTGGCGGATTTCTCCAGCGTGCTTGAATACTCCCTCGAATATTCTTCGATGCAGGGAGACATATCCGTTGGTATTGAAGGCAAAGGTCTTGCTGGCAAGAATCTTCGCGATATTGGCAGAAACCTTATCTGCCTCTTCCTCGTCTTCATCCTTAGGTGTGCGGACCGTCTTGCTCTGATAGTAGGAGTCAATCAGTTTTCTGGTTTCATCCAGAGAGATCTCTCCTTCGATATTTCGCTTAGCCACATCTATGAGATACGCCGATGGTTGCAGCCCATCTACAGCCTGCAATCCGATAGCCGTCTTCCAGTTCTCGGCACTTTCCTTCTGCGAAGGTTCTCCTTGTCGGAGATACTCATCGAAGGATGCGAACTCGTTGATATTATCTTTATTCATAGATGTAATGCTTGATATTTAACTTTGCAATTTGGACTCCCTTGCAAGCCGTTGTTCCCGCAAGCGCTTGAATTGAGCTAAGCACTCCTCCAGCGAAAGCGGATGCTCTCGCCAATAAGCCATGCTCTTTTGCATCTGGGCATTGACTTTCTTGTGATAATCGTTCAATTATATCTCCATCCATTTATGTATTATATTGTTAGAATATTACGTTTGCAAAGTTACGACTATTTCCCGAAACTTCCAAGGCTTCGCTTGATTTTCTTCATAATTTGCCTTTTTGCCGATAACATTCCTGGGGATAGAACCTCTTGCTCCAGCATATCCAATGCCATTCTTAACTCTTCGAGGAGTTCGGGATAGTACTTCATCTGCTCGTAGGCGAGCTTCATACAGTAGCAGCGGATGACGTAGGGCTGGGAACAGGCTGTAATCTTGGTGATGCAGAAATCGATGAAATCGGAACGGAGTGATTCTTCTTCGAAAGGTTGATGGAGAAGGAGATGGAGCATCAGGCGGCGCTTGGTCTCATTCTTCTCTACGAGAACCCTATCTATCAGGTCATCATGTTTCTGAAAGAGCCACGGGTTGTTGGCTTCATCGAAATGGGTTAAGGCCCAAAGCGCATTGAACGCCACACGGTCGTTTTCATCGAAGGTGAGCTGATAAAGTTCTTCCTTCCGGTGGTCGTTCTCCTTGCCTTGTGTCATGATACATATCTTATTGATATCGTTCATACTGATCTTGTCCTGTAGTATCTTTCTCATGCTGTTTTTGATGTATAAAATGAAAGAAAAAGTCTAGTTGTACAACCAATAGGTCTATAGTTGTACAACTGAAGATTTATAGTTGTACGACTATAGGGTGTCTGGTCGTACGACTATAGGGTATATAGTCGTACAACTAAAGGGTGTATGGTTGTACGATTAAAGGGTGTTGCCACTAGGCTCGGCAGGTCTGCTGACTGCAGTGAGCAGAC
>URYG01000229.1 GCA_900551985.1 uncultured Prevotella sp.
CTTGGCGGCAGAAGTCCGGTTGCTGGGCACGATGTAGCGATGCAGATTGTCGAGCAGCCGGTATTCATCCACCAGGTCGTCGAGCGACTTGGTTTTCTTCTTCTTTCCGCTCTGTTTCCTGCTGAGGAAGATTTTGCTGAGCGGCATGAGCACGATGATGCCGATGGCGATGACGATGATGCCCACGGGGAAGAAGCTGAAGAAGGCGAGCGGCTTGAATCCCGCCTCGGTAAGCACCTCGTCGATGACCAGGTTGGGCGGCGTACCGATGAGTGTGAGCATTCCGCCCAGACTTCCGGCGAAGGCGAGCGGCATGAGGAAGCGCGACGACTGCATGCCCGAACCAGCTGCCAGGCTCATGATGATAGGCATCATGAGTGCCACCGTACCGGTATTGCTCACGAAGGCTCCGATAAAGGAGGTTACGAGCATCACCAGCAGGAAGGTGATGGTTTCGTTGCCGCGCGAGAGTGCCATCAGTTTATTGCCCGTCAGCTTGGCGAGACCGGTCTGCATGATGGCTCCACCCACCACGAAGAGTCCGATCATCATGACGACGATGGGCGAAGAGAAACCAGCCAGAGCTTCGGCTGGCGTAAGGATTCCGAAAACCAGGAGTGCTGCCAAGGCTGTGAGCGCCACGATATCGGCTCTCACCTTGCCCCAAATAAACATGGCAACCGTAATGATCAAGATAATAAGCGTTATTGTCATGCTATAAAAACTTTGAATTTTTAAAATATGATGCAAAGATACTTACTTTTTCTCGCTTTTTTCGCCTCCACAATGCTAATTTTTCTAAATTTATGGCAGATTATAGGGGGAAACTGCACTTTATTCATCAGTTTTCAGTACCTTTGCCCCCGATTCAATCAACAGAATAAAGAAGAAGATCAATCTCCGAAAATCAGAAGATAATCAATCTCCGAAAATAGAAGATCAATCATTCAATAAATAGAAGACTTAATAATTCATTAGAAATGGAACAGAACAATGTAAAACCAGCTGATGGCAAGCTGGGTATTATGGTTGTAGGTTGTGGTGCAGTATCTACTACATTCATGACAGGTGTGCTGATGGCCCGCAAGGGACTTACCAAGCCAGTTGGCTCAATGACTCAGTACGACAAGATTCGTGTGGGCAAGGGCGCAGACAAGAAGTATCTGCACTACAAGGACATCGTTCCTCTTGCCGACCTCAACGACATCGTATTCGGCACCTGGGATGTCTATCCTCAGAATGCCTATCAGGCTGCCATGTATGCCGAGGTTTTGAAGGAGAAGGACATCAACCCTGTGCGCGAGGAGCTGGAGCAGATTGTTCCGATGAAGGCTGCATTCGACAAGAACTACGCCAAGCGCCTGAACGGCGACAACGTGAAGGACTGCAAGACCCGCTGGGAGATGGTAGAGGCGCTGCGCCAGGACATCCGCGACTTCAAGGAGAAGCACGGCTGCTCACGCATCGTCGTAGCATGGGCTGCATCTACAGAAATCTACGTACCTGTGGATATGGAGATTCACGGCACACTGGCAGCTCTCGAGGCTGCGATGAAGGCTGACGACCGCCAGCACATCGCCCCATCCATGTGCTACGCATACGCTGCCCTTACCGAGGGGGCTCCTTTCATCATGGGTGCGCCTAATACTACGGTTGACATTCCTGCCATGTGGGAACTCGCAGAGAAGACCCACATGCCTATCGCAGGCAAGGACTTCAAGACCGGCCAGACTCTCGTGAAGAGTGGTTTCGCTCCTATCATCGGCACCCGCTGCCTGGGCTTGAACGGATGGTTCTCTACCAACATTCTGGGCAACCGCGACGGTCTCGTTCTCGATGAGCCAGCCAACTTCCACACCAAGGAGGTGAGCAAGCTCTCTACCCTGGAGACTATCCTGAAGCCAGAGGAGCAGCCAGACCTCTACGGCCACGGCAACGACGAGGACACCCAGTATTATCATAAGGTACGCATCAACTATTATCCACCTCGCAACGACAACAAGGAGGGCTGGGACAACATCGACATCTTCGGCTGGATGGGTTACCCAATGCAGATCAAGATCAACTTCCTCTGCCGCGACTCCATCCTTGCTGCGCCATTGCTGCTCGACCTCTGTCTGCTGAGCGACCTTGCATCCCGTGCCGGCCGTTACGGCATCCAGCGCTTCCTGAGCTTCTTCCTCAAGGCGCCAATGCACGACTACACCAAGGGCGAGGAGGCAGTAAACAACCTCTACCAGCAGTACACGATGCTGAAGAATGCCATCCGCGAAATGGGTGGTTATGAGGCTGACGAGGAAATCGACTAATTTTAATTAGTACCATTATACTATTGGTCCCGATAGAGACAGATTCCTGTTCTTTATCGGGATTTTTTTATTCCTAATAAAAAACATCAGAAAATCTTTGCCTATCTCAATAATTTATGTTAACTTTGCGCTCTGAATAATCAAACTGAAAGAAACATTCAATCAGATAGAAACATTCAACCATAACGAAACATTTAAAAACAAGATAGCAAAATGAACGAATTCTTGTCACAACTCAAGAAACTCTCTCCCATCACTGCCCCCCAAGGCAGCAAGCTGATGACGGGTAAGGAGATTTTCTTTATGCTGAAAAAAGGCGAACACGATACATTCATCATACCCGTGGATAAAAGAATGCACCGCGTGGAAGCTGACTATCATTTCTATAGCGGCGACGTTTCACAACTTCTGCGAAGCATCGATGCCATCAGGGAAGAAATGGCTTTCCAAATCACATGGAATGACAACGGGGTCAGCGACATCAGTCTCAACCAGAACCCGCACCTGCTCTACCAGCTTGTAAGATGCAAGAACCTGGTAGATGAAAAGGGAAAAAGCATCAGCGTTTCCTGCGAATCCACCGTATTGCAACTGGTGCTCAAGAAATACGGCAACAACATCGAACCTCATTTCATCATCCCTTCAACTGATAACGATGAGGAATTCGACATCTCTAAAAAATACGTCAACAACCAGCTGTTCATCACTCTCCTCTCCGACAGTTTCGTACTTTACAAAAATGTAATCTACCCCATCTCTTCCATCGGCGACAACTATCATCAGCTCAGCTTCTTTGCCACCCGCTTCACCATCGACATAATGGAACAATACCTTTCCGTTTTCTTCTCTTTCATAGAAAACGTACAGGTGGTGTTCGAGGATTACGAAGTAGAATACCCAGAAAATGAGCTGATTCCAACCCCTTCGCTCTCATTCGAAAAGATTGATGCCGACAAGACGCTCTTCCTAAGACTGGTGGAATCGGTGAAGGGACTGCCAATTGACTTTGTTCAGCAGTTCGACCTGAGCAGGGTGGCTCAGCTTACGCTGGATAAGAAAATAAGGGTAAACCGTCTGGCTCATCTTCCGGCAGAAGTAGGCTGCGCCGCCCTGAAGAAGGAAATCAACCAGTTTGCCCCAAGCAAGGAAGCCAAGAAGGATGTTTATGTGGAAGGCAATCTCTTCATCATCCCAGAAGAAACGGCAGGTCCATTCCTGCTCAACGCCCTGCCTACCCTGCTGCACACCTACCAGCTGGTGGGTGCCGAGAAGCTGCGCGAGTATAAGGTGAAGCCCGTAAAGCCGAAGCTGAACATCAGCCTCTCATCGGGTATCGACTTCCTGGAGGGCGACGCCACGCTGGATGTGGAGAACGAAACCCTCTCGCTGCAGCAGGTGCTCCAGGATTACAACAAGAAGAAATACATCCAGCTATCGGATGGCAACCGCGCCATCATCGAAGATTCCTACATGCGCAAGCTGGAACGCATCTTCATGCAGAAGAAGGGAAAGACTGGAAAGGATGGAAAGATAAAAATTTCTTTCTTCGACCTGCCTGAAGTGGAGGAACTGATCAACGGCGAACTGGAGGGCGAGGCCTTCAAGCACCACCGCGAGGTGTACGAAGGATTCAACCACCTGGCAGAAGAGAACCTGAAGACGCCGAAGCTGAAAGCCACGCTGCGCCCCTACCAGGCAGAAGGCATCAAGTGGATCAAGTATCTTTACGACAACAACCTGGGTGGTTGCCTTGCCGACGACATGGGTCTGGGAAAGACCGTGCAGACCATCGGCACGCTCACCCTCATCTATCCCAAGGAGAAGAAGCCAACGCTCATCGTAATGCCACGAAGCCTGCTCTTCAACTGGCAGAACGAATTGAAGAAGTTTGCCCCTCAGCTATCGGTTTACACCTATTATGCCAACGATCGCGACATCAAGGAGGCGATGAAGCACCAGGTGATTCTCACCACCTACGCTCTGGTGCGCAACGACATAGAGGATTTCAGAAAGAAGAAATTCCACTACGTGATTCTCGACGAGAGCCAGAACATCAAGAACATGACCACACAGACCACCCAGGCAGCCCTGCTGCTGCAAGCCGAGCATAGACTTGCCCTGAGCGGTACGCCTGTGGAGAACAACCTGGGCGAACTCTATTCGCTCTTCCGCTTCCTGAACCCTACGATGTTCGGCACGCTCGACAACTTCAACAGCCGCTACGCCACGCCTATCCAGAAAGACGGCGACACGGATGCACTCCTCAGTCTGCGCAAGAAGATATTCCCATTCATGCTGCGCCGACTGAAGAAGGACGTGCTGAAGGACTTGCCAGACAGAATAGAGCAGACGCTCTACGTGGAGATGAGTCCGGAGCAGCACGATTTCTACGAGCGAAGAAGACTGTATTATTACACCCAGGTACGCCAGACCATAGCTGCCGAAGGCATTGGCAAATCGCAGTTTGTCATGTTCCAGGCTTTGAACGAGCTTCGCCGCATCGCCTCCATCCCGGAGAGTCTGAGCGACGGTCACATCAAATCGCCTAAGCTCGAACAGCTTGCCGACTCGCTGATGGAAGCCGTATCCAATGGTCACAAAGTGGTGGTATTCTTCAACTTCATCGCCGGCATCGAGGAGCTGAGCGAGCTACTCGACCAGAACGGCATCGACTATGCCTGCATGACAGGTTCTACGAGAGACCGCCGCAGCATAGTGGAGCGATTCCAGAACGACCCACAATGCAAGGTGATGCTGATGACGCTGAAGACGGGTGGCGTGGGACTGAACCTTACAGCCGCCGACACCGTGTTTATCTTCGAGCCATGGTGGAACAAGGCTGCCGAGGAACAA
>URYG01000230.1 GCA_900551985.1 uncultured Prevotella sp.
GACCCGCGACCCCAACCTTGGCAAGGTTGTGCTCTACCAACTGAGCTATTTCCGCGTTACTTAATTGCGAGTGCAAAGGTAATGTAATTTCCCGGTTCCACCAAATGGATTTACAACTTTTAAGAAAAAACACGCCGTTTTTCTTCAAAAACGTGCATTTTTTCTCGTAGAAACCAGATTTTAAGGGGAAATGAAGCGGGAAATGAACTAATTTCCTACGGTCAACACGCTGCCGATACCTGTGTAGGTTACCCGATATTGCATCAGCATCTTGTCTTCTTTTCCCTGTCCGCCGCTTGTGATGGTACCATTTTCAAGGCTATATACTCTTTTACACTTGTTGCAGATCACCGATTGTCTGTTGCCCGTCCACTCCAGCGGATAGTTGGTGCCGCCATATTGCAGGATGCAGTTCAGGCATTGTCTGTCCCATGCTACATAGCCATTGAAGTTGGATGTGCCGAGGATGAAACCATTCTTGGTAGCATCCTTCAGGTCGTTTCCCGCTCCCAGATAGCTATAGTTGGCATAGTTTTCCTTGGCTGTAGAGAGAACGATGGTTTCAGTATGGTTCTTGCCATCGTTGAGGGTGGAGTAGATATTCCAGGCGCCATTTACCTTTTTGGCACTAATCATGGTATAGGTGCCGGCTCCTTGGAGAGCAGTCTCTATGCTGCTTCCCGGATGGTAGATGGTTCGGAAGATAAACTGGCATGGGTATCGGGTGCTGATGCTGTTGTCTGCATCGCAGGATGTCAGCAGCGATGAAGAAAGAATGAGGCAGATACACAAAAAGGTGAAGAGCACAGCTTTTGCTGCCATACTCTTCACCTTATTATATATATACACCTTATTATATATATGATTATATATAGATGTTTCTTTCTTCATTGAGTTCAAAAAGATTCTTATGTATTAAGAGATTCTTTTATTTCAAGAGACTCTTTTCTGCATTCTCCATACGTTCGAAGTGGAACTCAGAGAGAGTCTGCTCCATAAGTGCCTGGATCTTGTCGTTGCAGAGATTGCCGATACTTCCCTCGTGTGTATGATGGATATCCTTGTTTGGCTTGAATTCTCCAGCTTCGATTTCCAATCCCACAGTCTTGTAAGCATCACGGAAAGGCATTCCGTTAGCGGCAAGCTGATTTACTTCCTCAACAGAGAACATCGGATCATAACGAGGTTCATCGAGGATGTGCTCGTTAACCTCCATCTTGTTGATGATGTAGGCAGCCATCTGCAGACAGTCTTTCAACTCGTCGAAAGCTGGGAGGAATACTTCCTTGATAATCTGAAGGTCACGGAAATAACCCACAGGCAGGTTGTTCATAATGAGCATAATCTGCTGTGGCAAGCTCTGGAGCTTGTTGCTCTTGGCACGAATCAGCTCGAATACGTCTGGGTTCTTCTTGTGAGGCATGATACTTGAACCGGTGGTACACTCCTTAGGCAACTTCACGAAACCGAAGTTCTGACAGTTGAACATGCAGGCGTCGAAAGCCATCTTTGCCAGGGTTCCAGCCACGCTAGCCATGGCGAAAGCTACGTTGCGCTCCATCTTTCCTCTACCCATCTGGGCATAGACTACATTATAGTCCATGCTGTCGAAACCGAGAAGTTCGGTTGTCATGGTGCGGTTCAGAGGGAAAGAGCTGCCGTAGCCTGCTGCGCTACCCAATGGGTTGCGGTTGGTCATACGATAGGCAGCCTGAAGGAAGAGCATGTCGTCAGCAAGTCCCTCGGCATAAGCGCCAAACCAGAGTCCGAAAGATGAAGGCATAGCCACCTGCAGGTGGGTGTAGCCCGGCATCAATACGTTCTTATATTGGTTGCTCTTCTGAATCAACTCGTCGAAGAGGATCTTGACAGCATCCACAATCTCCTTCAACTCGTGACGGGTGAAGAGCTTGAGATCTACCAAAACCTGGTCATTGCGTGAGCGTCCTGAATGAATCTTTTTGCCCATATCGCCCAGTTTCTGGGTGAGCATCAATTCTACTTGGGAATGAACATCTTCCACGCCGTCTTCGATGACAAACTCGCCTTTTTCGGCAATGGCGTAGATATTCTTCAATTCTGCGAGGAGCTGGGTAAGCTCATCCTTTTCCAAAAGTCCGATGCTTTCGAGCATGGTGATGTGTGCCATACTGCCAAGCACATCGTATTTGGCGAGATAGAGGTCGAGCTCACGGTCGCGACCTACGGTGAATCGTTCGATTTCCTTGTTTACTTCAAAGTTCTTTTCCCAAAGTTTATGTGCCATAATTTCTTTATTTTTAATCCTGGTAAGGAATCATCGCCAGCGCATCAGCAATCTTCTCGATGCCTTCCTGCAATGGCTTCTTCACCATACCCTTGATAAACATATTGAGCTCAGCCTTGATGGTGAGTTTCATCTTGCAAGAAAATTCTCCTGTAGGGAGCAGCTGAATCCAGAAATTGAATGGGATAGGGCTGTTCTCTGTTTCAAACTTGATGGTTTTTGGAAAATCTCTGTCGATGATGCGCATCTTGAGGTCGCCCACCATAGGAGCGTTGATCGTGATGCTGTCGCTGTCGAATCTCAGGTCTTTGAGTTTCTCCATTTCCTTTCTCTTGTCCTCAGGAATCTGGTCTTTCACCTGCTCGAAGCGATCTTTGAGCACCTGCAGGTTGTTGAGGTCGCTCAAAGTATTAAAAACAGATTCCTGCTTGTGAGGAATCTGTTTGATATTACTTTCGAATGTACTTGTACTCATTATTGATGGGTAAAAAATTACTTCTTCCAGTTAGCTGGGTCCTTGCGCCACTCGTGGAGCAACTCTACGTCTTCCTGCTTGATGTAACCAGTCTCGAGAGCCTCTTCTACCACGTGCTCGTAGTCTGTAAGAGTAACCAACTTCACGTTAGCATCAGCGAAAGCCTTCTCTGCTACAGGGAAACCGTAAGTGTAGCTAGCTACCATACCTACAATCTCGTTGCCGTTCTTGCGAAGAGCCTCTACAGCCTTGAGTGAACTGCCGCCTGTAGAAATCAAATCCTCTACAACAACAACCTTCGCCTTAGGATCGAGCTCACCTTCGATGAGGTTCTGCATACCGTGATCCTTTGGTTTAGAACGAACGTAAACGAAAGGCAAGTTCAATTCGTCTGCTACCAATGCACCCTGTGCGATAGCGCCAGTAGCTACACCAGCAACAGCGTCAGCCTCTGGGAACTGCTCCAGGATGGCGTGTACGAGTTCGAGCTTCACATAGTTGCGGAGTTCTGGGAAAGAGAGGGTCTTGCGGTTGTCACAATAGAAAGGAGACTTCCAACCAGAAGCCCAAGTGAAAGGATCGTTAGGCTGCAATTTGATAGCCTTAACCTTCAATAACTTAGATGCGAATTCTTTCTTTAACTTGTCCATAATCATATAAGGATTAAATTATTATTATTTCTTTGCAAAGGTACTACAAAAAAACGAGTTATCCATATAAATAGGCATTTATTATAGATTTTTTATACCTTGTGCGCGATATTGGCTTGCAAAGTGGGGGCTGGGCGGGGGCTGAAGGGAAACTTGGCTGGGAAGTTGGCGGGAATTTTGGCGCTTATTCCGCAGCCCATCCTATGGTAGCGATGCTGAATTTCATCTTGCCTGCCTTCTGCAGTTCTTCGCAGCAGGAGATGAGGGTGGCGCCTGTGGTGCAGACGTCATCTACGATAAGCAGATGCTTGCCGGCAAGATCGGTGATGGGGTGTTTGCCGTCTCTGTCGTGATAGGTATCTGATAGCTGGAATACATGATTTACGTTTTCCAGTCGCTGCCATCTGTCCTTTTGGGTTTGACTTTCGGTGAAGGTTACTCGTCGGATGGCGTCTGTGATAATGGGGAGATGGGTTCTTTCCTGTATTCCCCTGGCTATTTCATCGCTCTGATTATAGCCGCGGGTCTTCCTTCTTGACTTCGTGATGGGAATAGGGATGATGGCATCTATATCCTTGAAGAAGTCTGATTCGATACCTTTGCTGGCGATGAGCCTTCCCAGATAATTTCCGGTATCGGGACGATGATGGTATTTCAGCTTGTAGATGATGTAGCTTGGGTTGGAGTGGCTGTGATAATAGAAGAGGGCGGCGCATTTTTCGATAGGAATGCGCCCCCAGAACATCTTAGCCATATTGTTCTCGTAGGGGTCTTCCCAGGTTGGGGTAATCGGAAGGTCCTGGAGGCAGGTGGCGCATAGCATCTCCTCTGTGCCCAGCAGTTGCTCATCGCAGATGGCACAGTAACGGGGGAAGAGAAAATCTATGATATTTCCTAATAGGCTGAGCTTCATATTGTTACTTTGAACTTTGAATTTTGAACATTGAACTTTATGATTAGCTTCTAATGTTTACTTTGAATTCAATCCTTTAGAAGTCGTCTTCGAAATCAATGTCTCCCAGATCTTCTTCTTTCATTTTGTCGATGCATTTGTGAATCACATCCATACCATAGCCTCTTCCGAGGGCGAAACGGATGAGTTTCATCGAGCGTTCGTAGTCGTTTTTGGCTTTGATGGTCTTGTATTTGTTTTTTAGGAGAGGGAGGAGGGTTTCCAGATACATGTCGTCCTCGATTTCCTCGAAGATGGGGTCGGAGATTTCCTTCGGAATGTGCTTCATCCAGAGAGCCTGTTCCACTTTCCTGCGGCCCCATTTGTTGTATTTTATCTTGTCGTTGATGAAAAAGCGGGCGAATCGCTCGTCGTCGATGAATTTCTTCTGGGTCAGGAATTCCATGTTTCGGGCGATGGCATCCTCTGGGAGTTCCCACTTCTTCATCTTGTCGAGCATTTCCTGAGAGCAATGTTCGGCTTTCGTGCAGAGAGTGGTGAGCTTCAGTAGCGCCTGCTGCTCAGTCATCGGCTTTTTGGGGCGCTTGGGGTTGTTATAATATTCCATAATGCATTTATGTTTTATTGGGGGGGATTACAAATCCCCCGGTTTTGATAAGTCGAACCTTTTTTTACTGCGGATTGCAAATCCGCAGGGACGCCTGGCGGTGGACTTTCTGGAATCGTCAGGCGTTGTCTTCCGTCAGGCGTTCCGCGCCTCAATAGAATTGCGAAGCTGGGGCTTG
>URYG01000231.1 GCA_900551985.1 uncultured Prevotella sp.
CTCAGGAAATGATCCGGGTTCAGGAGAAAGGAGTGTTGTGGCCCGCCATGTGAGCGGCAAGACCATCCACATCCATCATCTGCGTAGTGATGGCATAAGCATACCACAGGCCCTTGGCATCGGGCAACTTCTCATTCTTGTTCTCTTTCAAAGTGTACAAAAGCATAAGCAATAACGTTTTAAATGAAACACGATGCAAAGATACGACATTCGGGAGCCGCAACTCACACTTCCTGATGCATCCTCACGCTTATTGCCACATTCAGCCATCTTCTCACTTTTTCCGGTTTCCCGGATTCTAGGGCTCGCCCAGGAAGTCGAAGATGATGGCCACCTGACGGGGAAAGAATCCCTTGTCCGATTTCCGGTAACCCACCTCCAGAAGCTTCCGGTAGAGTGGGGTACACTTCTGGATCCATCTTCTCAGATGGGCGTTGGCTACTTCGGGAGTTGAGTCCGGAAAATACAGCAGGGCTATCTCCTGCTTGGTATAATATCTGATTTCTGGTTCGTTCTGCATTCTATATGATGAATTGAAGGGTTAGAGATGATAAGTATCTTGGTTTTCGGAAAAACCAAGATACTTACCGCAAAAAGTAAGTCACTCACGGGGCGTAAGCCGGTCAGTTCCGGTCGTCTTCCCATTCTGATGGCGATACGATGGCATCTGTGTTCATCTCGCCCACCTCCTTCTCTATCACGAACCAGCCCATGCCTTTCGATCTGCGTTTTCTTTCGAAACCCAGACGCAGCAGGGTACTTGCCAGGTTCTGCTGGTAGATATACCGGCTCAGGGCAGGACAGCCGCCAATGCGCTCCAGAATCTCCGAAGAATAGCGGTACTTGATGAATCTGGCTTCCACGTTCTTGCCAGGCACGCGGTAGTAGCGCAGAATCTGGTCCTCCATATAGTTGGAGATCATGAACATCTTGTTGTGCTCGCGCATCACCTCGATATCCGCAGTGGTGAGCCAGAATACCCAGCCATCCTCGTGCTTGCGCTGGCGCTCCATCACCTCCTTACCCAGAGCCACTGCCTGGGCATATACGTGCTGGTAGTCGATGGGATGGTCTATCGGACTGTCGATCGACTCGATGAGCCAGGGTGAGTAGCGGCGGTTCTCTTCCTCGCTGATAATCTGCACGCTGTTGCTCGTGCCGCACATGGCAGCACGGTGGGGCAGCTCCGTACGGTACTTGTCGTAAGGGCGGCGGATGGAGAAGAAGAGCTTCGTTACGCAGCTCTTGAAGGCACTCAGGTTCTTGCCGAAAGCCGTTTCAAACTCGTCGAGGCACATCAGAGCCTTGCTCGCCATCGCCTCCATGAAGTCCTTGTCGGTATAGCTTGCCGTAGATTCATTGATGAAGTAATCGTGCAGCACCTTAGGCAGCAGCTTGTCGAAGAAGGTGGTCTTGAAGAGGCCGCCCTTGCCCACGAAGATAAGGATGGTCTGGCCTACTACGGTATCCGTTACCCAGGTCACCACCATGGCTACAAACCATTTCTTGAAGAAGTATCTGAAGTCTTCCTGGGTATGGTGGGCTCCATCCGTATCAGCAATGTGAATGCGGTCGGCAAGCATCTGAATGTAGTCAGTCTTCCCGTCCCATGCCGGGAGAGCTGTGAGATAATCGAGTAGAGGGTTGTACTTCTCGCTGAAGTCGCTGTTGATGAGGGAGTGGAGCCTTGGCAGCTGCGTCTGCAGTCCATCCTCTTCCATCTCTATCCAGAGAGAGTTCTCTATGTTGTCGTCCATGCGGGTCCAGTGGTGAAACTTGCCCTTGATCACGTCGCGGCTGCAGATCTCGTAGTAGCCCGTCACCTCGTTGCGGTGGAACTCGTAGCGCATGCTGAGCCACTGTTTCAGCATCTTCATGGAAGGCTTCTTGCCGTATGATTCGCCCTTGCGCATAAACTGCCAGCTGCCTCGCTGTTCCTGGTGCTTGTAGGCCTGATTCATCACGCTCACCGTCTTGGGATACTGCGCACTGAAGTTCTGGTCGGCATAGTCGGTAGCCTCCTTCTGGTCGATGTCGTACTTCACGCAGGTTAGTCCGAAGTTATACACATAGTCGTTGTGGCGGTTAGGCTCAAACGATTTTCCCCACGTCTCCAGCAGCTTCTCTATCGAAGGGGCAGCTTCGTCGATGGTAGGGATGTGCTTGGCCAGGCTCACCATCTTCTGTGATGGCTTTCTGCGTCGGCTGCTGCGTCGCTCATACTTCTCAGCCATCGACTTCTTGAAGTAGAGTCTCTTGATGTCCTTGGTGTCCAGTTCGAAAGGCTTCGAGTCCCAGCAGAAGTAGGCGGTAGAGTCGTGGGCAAGGCCGCACATACGGGTGATGTCGGTGCACTTCTCATCGGCAGGCACACCCAGCAGGATGGAGAAGTAGTCCATCGCCTTGCGTACCACCACGTCGAAGAGTTCCACCGCCGTAACCTCCGGGTCATCAAAGGGCTTGTAGCGGGCGAGGATTCTGAGTCCATGACCGCTTGCCGTCACGTATCTCGCCATCACGTATGGGTCTTTGTCGGCCTTTGCGATTACCTCCTGCATCTTCTCGTCGGGAATCTTGTCGATATCCACGGCGAGCCAGTAGGTAGGCTTCAGGATGTTAGCCACCTGCTTACCCTGTCCGTCCATGAGAGCCGAGGCGGTGATGCCCGGCATCATGAGCTTGGTGTTGTCGGCGAGAGCCTTGCTGATAGGCACCTGCTTGCGATAGAGTTCGGTGTGATTCTGAGTCATGGCATCGAACTTGATGATTCTTACTAGCTCATCCTTTGAGATAAGCTGATGACCTTCGCTTGAAGCGATGGTCCAGAAGAAAGAGGGCAGAACCTCTTCTGCTTCCTTGTTGGTTGAATAGTTTTCATTCATGATCTTTTAATGTTTAAGAATTTTAATCTATTTGCTTCTTATTTGCTTTCTGAGTCTTTTAGTCTCTAAGTCGTTTGACTGATTTTAGACCAGACTGTTTGTTGTTTGTGGGGGCAAAGGTAGATATAAGAATTGAAGATATTTTTCCAGTGCGTCAAAAATGACGCATATTTACAAATTTTAAATTTTTAATATAGAAACATGTTCTTTACGGACAAGGTAAATGAGATTGTTCAGGGAATCAAGGATTTCCAGGGCAAGTCTGAGGGGAAAAAATGCTTCCCCATGAGTGTGTAGGTATTTTCATCGAGAAGTTCCACAAGTTTGTAACCAAGGAGTATCACGATGATGAGTTCGAGAATACTCTTACAGAAGAGGAGAAGCTTTGGCCCAAGCGCAAGGAGGAGATTACCGAACGCTTTGCGATTCCGGTACATCTGCTGAAGAGTTACAAGGATCACGATGTGCATCTGGATGTTGACACATTCTTGCAGGTAAAGAAGTGGGTGAAGTCGTATCTTCCTCATTATTTTGCGGGATCAGAGTACAAGAAGTGCTCCGGATCAGAGAAGTCAGCTTTGCTGGCAGAGGCAGAGAAGGAGTTGAATCTCATTCTGAACCGCCTGTTGGATTAACAGGGATTCATCTCACGGATGAACACAGAGTAGCGTGAGGATGTAGGGTAAGTGTAATGTACCCTATATATCAGTAAAATCAGTATTTTCGTGTGTTAAAAACGCCAAGTAACTATCTGTACTTCCTTTCTTTACCTCTTTTGCACGTGCTGTCTAAACAAAGTTACAGGTATATAGGGTACACACCCCCCGGCAGCACAGCTCCCAGAGAAAAATCTGCGTAATCTGCGAGATCTGCGTGACAAGATGAAGCTAATAACGTAAAAGTCTCTTAAAATTTTTGATTTATCAAAAAATAATTTGTATTTTTGCCGGATAATTGAATAAAATAACAGAATGGCAATGACAAAATTGAAGGTAGAGAATTTCGGTCCCATCAAGTCAGTAGAGGTAAGTCTAGGTGACTTGAATATCTTGATAGGCCCTCAAGCAAGTGGAAAAAGCTTGTTTCTGGAGCTGTTCAAGTTAGTCATGGATAAGAATAGCATTATCGAGACTTTACGAAAGTATAATTATATTTTGTCAAAGACAGATGTGGAACCTCTCTTGGATTATTATTTTGGAGAGGGTTTGCATACGTTGTTCAGTGGAGATACAAAAATAGAAGTTTCAGATAAGGAATTTGCAATTACGGATTTATTGAAGCCATCGAAGACCAGGCAGAATACCCGGGAATCCGTCTTTTATGTTCCTGCTCAACGAATTTTAGGAATATCAGATGGTCGCCCGAAGAATTTTATGGAGTTTGATGGATCTGCTCCGTTTGTCTTGAAAAACTTCAGTGAAACACTGCGTGTGTTCATACAGAGTGGCTTAGGTAATCCTGATGTGATATTCCCGATGCGTAATCGTCTGAAGGGTGCGGTGAAGAATTCTATAAACGAATCCGTTTTTCATGGCGCAAAAGTTGTTATCGATCAAAGTTCAGGTCAAAGAAAGATGAAGCTGAATATTAACAATGTCAGTCTTCCATTTATGACATGGAGTGCAGGCCAGAAGGAGTTCATGCCTCTTCTGCTGGCAATGTATTGTCTCTCTGGGCCACCAACATCTGTAATCAATAAGGAAGATTATAAGTGGGTAATCATCGAGGAGCCGGAAATGGGATTGCATCCCCGTGCCATCCAGACCGTTATTTGGGAAATCATAGAATTGATGCAGGCGGGATATAAGATAATAGTATCTACTCATTCTCCTACGTTGTTGGAGTTTGCTTGGGTATTTGAGTCTCTCAAGAACTTGCCTGCGGAACGTTTTAAAAGGGCTCTTAGTGAATTATTCGATATAGATAAGAAATCTACAGCCATTCAGGTAATGAATGGTTTACAGGAAAAGGAGTTGAAGACATATTTCTTCTCATCAGATGGCGATGGAGTAACCTCTACCGACATTTCATCTTTGGATGTTGAAAATAATAATCCGTTGATTGCGGAATGGGGTGGCCTGTCGGCATTCTCAGGCAAGGCTTCGGAAGTAGTAGGAAAGTATTATCAGGAACCGGAAATGTGAGATGATGAAGAAAAAGGATGTAAAATCATACACGAATGTCTTTAAGTCTGCGGTGGATAATA
>URYG01000232.1 GCA_900551985.1 uncultured Prevotella sp.
ACCACGGCATTATCCCTATCCGAATGATAACCCACGTAAAACCTTATCGCATCGAAACGACGGAGATAACGCTTGCCATCAGCCTCATCAATATAAGTATATTTGTTAAGCGTGGTCTGCTTCAGCGAACGGTACTCCTCGGTCTTCACACCAGATACAATCTCCTCAAAATACTGTTTCTCGATAATCAGCGTCAAAACCTTCAAGCCTGACAGATTCAACTGAGATGGTTTCTTCTCTATCCGCTGTTCCAGACATTGCTGTTCCTTGTTGTAGGCAAAGTAGATGATAGTGCCATTCATGATTTTCTGAATGATGCTGTCGATGATTTCCAGCGGCACCTGATACCATTCCGTAGCCTCATGCATCTCCCCCTTATCATCAGCCACCTTAAAACGGAAGTTTACCGCCTGCAACACCTGATGCACTAGGTCCTCAAACTTCTGGGAGTGCATGTTCACTATCTTGTAAGTACTTACTATCTCTACAGGTGCCATCAGATAAGTAGGCTCGTGCTCGGCATTTGCCACACGCTCCTCCACCCGATTCGTAGAGAAACCTATCTTATAGAGATTCTCGATGTTCCGAATTTCCGGATTCTCAGATTTCGAACGAAGCACGTAGATATAACCCGTCACCTGATCTTCCTGCTTCACATCCTCAGGATTGAAGAAATGAACATCCGTCTCCTCTAGAGTTTCGGTGATGGCATAACCACTTGCCACCACACTCTTGCGAAGTGTTTGGAGATAAATATCCGACTCCGTACCATTTTCATAGATACAACGAGTTCGCGCATCCAAAGCCCTACTTGTACCTATTGCCTTCTCGCCCACTTTCTGCAAATAAACCATCAGACCATCTACTATATAGAAATGTCCTTCCTGCATATTAGTCGTCTTCGAGATTCTCTGCAACTGCCGCTTCCCGGTCTTCAAATCCTGATGCACCTGTTCGAAGAGCGGCTTAAACTGTGCGAAATCCTCACATAGTTTTCTTTGCGCCACGTGGTCGGGCGCATCCTTCTTCTGAGCCATTACGCCTTTCATGTCAGCAGGCACATCGAAGAGTTTTGCCTCCTGATAGGAAACATCCATCAAGGGGTCGCTGAATATATCTTCTAATTCTTTATCTATATCCATATCACTATATATAATAAGGTAAAAAACTATAGCCTATCCCAACAGATGATACTCATCATACTGTCTGAGGCTATCTGTTGCCTTGGTTCGCAGAGCCTTGAGCGAAGCTGCAAGCAGCTTTTCTTTCAAGCCACCGTCAGCTTTAGGTTCGCTTCCATGCTCCGCCACCCACTTGTTGATTTCAAGCAATTTCTGTGCCAGCCTGTCATCAGGCGTCGGTGCCTTCGGTTTCGGACGAACGTCCGCCAACAAGGGGTCATCAAATATTTCTAATAATTCTTCTGGCCAATCCATCTTTTGAAATGTTGAATGTTACTTTTCAGGCTCATACTCCAATCCCATCATCTTTCGAATCTTTAGGTTCTTGAGTTTCTGGAAAGCTGCAGCCAGTTCCCTTACCTTCGGATCCGGGTCGTTGATGTCTGGGCGCAGGCCGTCATGCTCTGCCACCCATTGCTTATAGGGTCCCTTGAACAGCATCATCGCCTGTTCGATGCTCATGTCAAATTTCTGTTCCGCCATCGTATCCTGGATAATCTTCAGGGTCTGCTTATCTACATTCTTCGACAGCACCTCGTAAGCACGCTGGAAAGGGTTGATGGAATCAATCAGATTGATACTCAACTGGTTGATATTAATCATGCGATTTGCCAGTTTGATGAGTCGATTGCCTTCCGACTCCTTCTCCTCATCGTTTGCCGAAGCATCGAAGTCGATAGGATTTCCCTTATCATCTACTACTTCGCCACCCTTGACAAGGGTATCAAGCAACAGGCGTTGGCGAACTTCTTCCACTTCGTCCTCGCTCAAATCCGGATACTTTTCACGAATCACCTTCGGAATCAGCGTCTTGGTGATGGTTTCAGCCGTTGTACTTCCGCTAATGGCTTTCACTACCAGTTCGTCTTGCAAGATAGAAGCCTTCAGATCATCCAATTGCTTCTCTACAATCATCTTCGTCTTCTCGCTCGACAAAGGTTTCAAGCCCTCTATCACCAGGGTACGGGCATCCAGCGGATTGCCCTCATCATTATCCACATCCTTCACCGTCTTGAAATGCCAACTTGGTGCCATCACCTGCTCCATCAGAAGCGATGCAGTAATGGCTTTCAGAAAGTCGTTCACAGCTACTTTCACATCGGGCTGATTGGCATCAGGCATTCCTATCATGTTTACAAACTTAGCCGTTTCCTTGCCTTCGCAATCACGGGTGCATCTTCCGATAATCTGCACCACTTCGGTCAACGAGCCACGCACGCCGATGGTCAGACATTCCTCACACCATTGCCAGTCGAAGCCTTCCTTGGCTGTACCCAGAGCGATGATAATATCTACATCATCACGCTTCTTAATCCGCTGCAAATATCCCTGCACCAGGTTGCGGGTCTCGGCGTGGTCTTCCACCAAATCGGCAACCTTCAGCAGTCTGCCGTCCTTGGTTCTGACGTAATAGATGCCCCCATTGTTGTAATCCCGTTCCTCTACCTTACCGATGATTTTGATGATTTCATCCACCTCCGTGTATTTACCCAAACCGCTGGATGCTCGGGAGTTGACACTCGGAATATGAATGATGGTCTTCTTGGTAGTATCCAGCACCTCGGCAATATGGTCGAGATAACTGCCGTGATAGAAGTGATAGCCCAAGACGAGGTTCTTGAGATAGCGATAACCGTTGAGCTGCTGATAATAGTTGTAGGTTACCGGGAAGAAACGGGCCTCATCCTCTGCCCTTAACACCGGAACACCATCACCACGGAAGTAACTTCCCGTCATGGCAACGATATGACCGGTGGAATTGTTCATCACCCGGCGCACGATATCACCCAATCCGCTGTTCACATCAGCACTTGTATGATGAAACTCATCTATCGCCAAGAGGCAATCATTAAACTCCTCGTCGCTTATTTCCTTCATGCCGTTTCGTAGGGTAGCATGGGCGCAAACCAGGATATTGCTTTTATCTTGATGGAAGAATTTCTTAAAGCGTACCGCCTTCTCTTTCTCGTCGGTAGTATCGCAAAGATTATACTGTTGCGCCACCCTCCAGTCGGCAAAGAAGCCATACTTCATCAGGTCAGTATCTTGGAAAGAGCGGCCGATACTCTTTTCAGGCACAGCCACCACTACCTTCTTGATGCCCTGATTCATCAGTTTATCCAGAGCGATGAACATCAAGGCGCGACTCTTACCTGATGCAGGTGGTGCCTTGATAAGCAGAAAGCGATGGTTGCGGGCTTCGTAAGCCTTGGCTTGCATCTCTCGCATACCGAGTTCATTCGTATTACTCGATTTACCTGTTTGCTGATACGAAATATCAACGATGTTATCATTAATCTTGTTCATAAGCATTTATATTTTTGCGTTTTTATTGTTCCATAAATATTCTCCAGCTTCGAGTTGCTTTTCTATTGTTGTAAAATGTTGGTCTCCCACATCATAGGAAAAGTTATCAAACTCTTCTTTAGTCATCAACTCCCCCATTTCTAATGCATTTTGCATATACTCATTGGTAGCCCAATCTTTCTCCAAGACTTTCCCGTCCCGATTGGTGACAAAAGCCTTTAATTTACCTTCTATATTTTGGAAACGAACAATGATGTCATCTTCCCAATAATAGACATAAACAGAATCGCCTCTTTTTAAAGCATGCGATATGTAACTATCCCGTTTTGACATAAGCATATGATTAAATTAATCCTTAGGCCATAGCCCTATTTCTTTTTCAAATTGTCTTCTTAGTCCAGGTCCTTCCGAAGACCAAAAGCCATCAAGCATAAAACCTCTTGGCAGTTCCAGACGATCTTTTATTTCATCTTTCAAATCCTTGAGTTCCTCGGCAGAGAAATCATCACGAGTAAAACCATTCTCTTTTAATTCTTCATCTACCAGCTTTTCTATTTCATCGAGTTCTATATTCACATGAGTTAGTTTCTTACCAAAGAAATAAACACATAGTAGTCGTTCTATTGGCTCATCTGTAAAGATAGAACCATAGAGCAAATGTTTCATATCATCGTCTACATCATAATAAGAGGTAGATGAGTTACCATCAACTTCGAATCTTAGACTTTTACCCTCACATTCTAAACGAACAGATTGTACAGGGAGCAAGTCGTAAACATCCGGCTTACACAATACATCTGCCACGTTTGGAGCAATATCAAAAGTCAAATAAAGCTCATCGCTATTATCTTTTGTCATAGCATATCCATCCCAATTAGCCTTTGCCAAAGGCACAACCAGCTCATCACCTTCATGCTTAGGCATACGGATTTCAACCTTATGGGCAGCAGGAAGATTATTTTCATCAATAGGATAATCAAACAAATGCAGTTTACCCTTAACGCCTTCTATAGGTTTATCGAACATATAAGCATCTTTGAGTATCCACTTATATTGCGACTCATCAGGCGAAGCCCAAAGAGAATCAGACTCTGTTTCTATTCTGTCTAACGTCACATATCCAATGATAGCACCATAAGGAAACTCATTTGCTTGTGGTAAATTACCAAAGAGAATATCGTTGCTTATAGTTGACGCCCATTCCAAAGGCATTCCACCTAGCATATTCATGCTAAACTTCTTGCTGGCATGTATGAGTATTCTACCAGGATTTTCTTTCGGTTTCCATGTTCTATTCTCTACATCTTTAATACCAGAGCAAATCATTGTTGCCCAAGGCTGTTGCACCGATAATACTTTCATAAGTTTAATATTTAAAAGTTATTATTACTTGTTAGCTGTCATTTTCTCATAGAGTTTGAAGAGGCATTCCAATCGAGCCTCATCATTTGGGAACGGAGCGCCAGGATAGCAGCTTTCTACGATGGCATCCAGTTCCTCATGTGCTGCACGCAAATCCTCCGGCATCTTCTTTGGCATCCTTACCAGCGAGATGCA
>URYG01000233.1 GCA_900551985.1 uncultured Prevotella sp.
TATAGATAATCTCAAAGGTAGCCCAGGCAATGTGAGGAGTGAGATAGGCATTAGGCTCCTTGAAAAGAGGATTCTCTTTAGAAGGTGGTTCCTGAGTCATCACATCCGCACAATAAGCACCGAGTTTCTGATCGTGCAAAGCCTTTGCTACAGCCTCTTCATCTACCAATGGTCCGCGACCGGTATTCACCAGAATGGCTGTATCCTTCATCTTTTCTATACTCTCCTCATTGATAAGGTGGTAGGTATCATCCGAGAGCGGACAATGGAGGGAGAGAATATCACTGGTAGCGAGCAGCCCATCCTTGCTGACCTTCTGACTCCATTCAGGACAGTTACCAGAATTTTTGCTGGTGCAGGCACAGATATCCATACCGAATTGGCGTGCGATATTTGCAACCTTCATACCGATGTTGCCCAATCCCATGATTCCAAAAGTCTTTCCAGCAAGTTCCATTAAAGGAGTATCCCAATAACAGAAATCCTTGTTGTAAGCCCATCGCTCATTTCTGTTTTCCAGAGTGTAATGTTCTACACGGTTGGTAACTGTGAGGATGTGGGCAAAGGTCATCTGTGCCACACTATCCGTACTATAGGCAGGAATGTTGGTAACGATGATGCCTTGTTTCTTGGCAGCTTCGATATCTACTACATTGAAACCAGTAGCCTGGATTCCGATATACTTCAAGTTAGGAAGCTGCGCCAAAGTTTCTGCATCCATCTGTACCTTGTTCAACAAGATGATGTCTGCATCCTTGGCACGTTCCACTTTTTCTTCATCAGAAGTGCGTGGATAAACCACTACTTCGCCAAGCTGTTCCAGGAGATGGTAATCCAAATCTCCTGGATTGGCGGCATAGCCGTCTAAGATAACTATTTTCATATTATTCGTTTTATTCATTCATCAAATAATTCTTGAATGATGCAAAGTCCTTGGTCATCTGGATGCTCTTCTTCTCACCCTTCATGAATTCAGCAAGACGTGCTGGAATCTCGATGTCGGTTCCGAGGATGCTGTCCACCTTTTCCTTGAACTTGGCTGGATGAGCTGTTTCCAGGAATACACCGACCTCACCTGGTTTCAATTGTTCCTTCAATGCCTGATAGCCACAAGCTCCGTGAGGATCAAGCACATACTTGGTCTCATTATAGCACTTCTTCATCGTATCTGCAATCTGCTCATCCTTATAGGTAGCTCCGCTGATGTATGCGGCGATGGCATCGTGATCACCCTTGTAGAGGTCATAGATGCGGGCAAAGTTTGAAGGATCACCCACGTCCATAGCATTGGCGATAGTCTGCTTGCTTGGCTGTGGATTATATTTGCCGGTCTGGAGATACTCATAGAAAATGTCATTGGCATTGTTGGCTGCGATGAAACGATGGATAGGCAAGCCCATCTCATGGCCGAAGAGTCCGGCTGTGATGTTACCGAAGTTACCGCTAGGAACGCAGATGACCAACTTGTCTGCCAAGCCCTTCTCCTTCATGCGGGCGTATGCATTGAAATAGTAGAATGCCTGAGGCAAGAAGCGGGCTACATTGATAGAGTTGGCAGAAGTCAACTTCATGTGCTTGTTCAACTCCTCGTCCATGAACGCAGACTTAACCAAAGCCTGGCAGTCATCGAACACACCATCCACCTCAAGGGCTGTGATGTTCTGACCGAGAGTAGTGAACTGGCTCTCCTGAATCTTGCTCACCTTGCCCTTTGGATAAAGCACGTAAACGTGGATTCCCTCTACACCGAGGAAACCATTGGCAACAGCAGAACCTGTATCACCCGATGTTGCTACGAGTACGTTGACCTCCTCTTTGCCTTCCTGACGAACGAAGTACTGGAGCAGGCGAGCCATGAAACGGGCACCAACATCCTTGAAGGCGAGAGTAGGACCATGGAACAACTCCAAAGAGTAGATGTTTGGCTCTACCTCTACAACAGGGCAGTCGAATGCTAAAGTATCATATACAATCTTCTTCAAAGAGTCTGCATCTACATCCTCGCCGAAGAAGGCATCAGCTACCTGGTAAGCAATTTCCTGGAAGCTCAGCTTCTCGATATTATCGAAGAAGTCCTGTGGCAACTTCTTGATGATTTCTGGCATGTAGAGACCGCGGTCTTCTGCCAAACCTTTAACTACCGCCTTGTGTAAATCGGCGATTGGTGCTTTCTTATTTGTTGAATAATATTTCATTTTTACTTTGAACTTTGAGATTTGAACATTGAACTTTATGATTAGCCCTTTTTTAGAGAGAGACTATCATTAAGTTTTTGATTTTTAATTGATTGCCATAAAGGCTTTCATGAAGTCTTGCAACTGGAGTAATCCATAGCTTCCGCTTACGCAACTTACTTCATCGTATTCTTCTACCTGGTCAGGTTCGATACCTGGATAGTAGATGAGGAAAGGAACTGGTTCCTTAACGTGTGTGCGAACTTCCACTGGAGTAGGGTGATCTGGCAATACCGAGATGCAGACAGGTTCTATCCATGTGCTCACCTCATCAACGATTGGTTTGATCAAGCGCTGATCGAGATACTCAATGGTCTTGAGTTTTAACTCCAAATCACCATCATGACCTGCCTCATCACTTGCTTCTACATGTACATAGACAAAGTCGTCTCCATCCTTCAATGCCTGGATTGCCGCAGCAGCCTTGCCTTCGTAATTCGTATCAGAAAGGCCTGTTGCACCCTCTACGATGATGTTGCGAAGACCAGCATAATGACCGATACCACGAATCAGATCAACGGCAGAAATCACAGAGCCCTTCTTGATTTGAGGATACATCTGCGAAAGAGTCAGCATGTGTGGTCGATAACCACCGCCCCAAGGCCAGATAAGGTTTGCCATACGCTCGCCACGCTTCTTGCGTTCTATATTGAAAGGATGATTTTCCAAGAGTTCCTTACTCTTGATAATCAACTCGTTCAAAAGAGCTGCAGTATCGCTGCTTGCGATATGTCCCTCTTCAACTTCTGATTCCGGCAGGATAGGTTTTACGAGCAATTCATGCCAGTTCTCGTTAGGATGATCATGAGGTGGAGCACATTCTATGTGCTTATTGCCATGATGCACCACGAGCAGATGGCGATACTGGATACCTGTTACGAATTCTACATCAGGATAGTCCTTTCCCAGAGTTTCATTGAGATACTTGATGAGAACATCAGCATCTTCTGTCTCCAGGTTACCGCCATTGTGTGTGATGATCTTGCCATCCTGCACGTTGATGATGTTGCAGCGAAGCGCCAGGTCGGTTGGCTTCAATTCGTAGCCGATGCTGGCAGCCTCCAATGGACCGCGTCCTTCGTAAACCTCATTCTGGTCGTAGCCCATGATAGAGCTGTTGGCAACCTCTGAACCTGGCAGAAAACCATCGGGTACAGTAATGAGTCTTCCTGTCTTGCCTTTCTTGGCAAGCATATCCATATATGGTGTATGGGCGTATTGAAGCAAGGTCTTGCCACCCAGTCTTTCTACTGGGTGGTCGGCCATGCCATCGCCTAAAATAATAATATGCTTCATAATTGTTATCCTTTATTGATTGATACGACGAAATTAAACGTTGGCAATACTCATGATGTTGGCGAATACACCGGCTGCAGTTACACTGGCACCGGCACCATATCCCTGAATCATCATAGGGTATTCCTTGTAGCGCTCTGTTGTGAGCAATACGATATTGTTGGAACCTTCCAGATTGTAGAATGGGTGCTCAGGACCTACAGCCTGCAGACCTACACTGGTCTTTCCCTTGTCAAGGGTGGCAACGAAACGCCAACGTTTGTGCTCCAGATCCAGTGTCTTGCGTTTAGCCTCAAAGTCGGCATCGAGCTGTGGCAGTTTCTTCCAGAAATCATCAATGCTGCCTTTGAAGAATGAGTCTGGAACGAAGAGATTCTTTTCTACATCTTCCTGACCAGCTTTCTGATGACATCCGTACCACTGAGGTCGATGCGTGGATCTGGCTCACTGTAACCTTTCTCCTTTGCCAGTTTCACGGTCTCAGAGAATGGAACTACTCCTGAGATGGCATTAAAGATAAAGTTGAGCGTTCCTGAGAGAACCGCCTCAATCTTAAGGATTTTATCTCCGGAATTTCGGAGGTCGTTGATCGTTCCGATGATAGGGAGACCAGCACCTACATTGGTTTCGAAACGGAAGAATACACCACGCTGAATGGCAGTCTTCTTCAACTTCTCGTAGTTCTCATATTCGCTTGAAGCAGCAATCTTGTTGGCTGCAATCACGCTTACGTTATGCTCCAGAAGACTCTGGTATAAGGTCGCAACATCCTTGCTTGCTGTACAATCAACGAATACGCTATTAAAGATATTCATTGCGAGGATGGTGTCGCGAAGGAGTTCCGGTGTGCTAGGCAGGGAATTCTTCAACTCTGCCTGATAGTTCTCCAGGTCGAGTCCCTCACGATTGAAGATGGCGTTCTTGGAAGAAGCAATACCCACAACATTCAACTTTAACTTGCTGCGTTCCATCAAGTCTGCAGACTGGTTTTTAATCTGCTCTATCAATTTTCCACCTACGGTACCTACACCGCAGATAAAGAGGTTGAGAACCTTATATTCTGAAAGGAAGAAGCTGTCATGTAATACGTTGAGAGACTTGCGGAGGTAATCGCTCTTGACAACGAAAGAGATATTGGTCTCAGAAGCACCCTGAGCACAAGCGATGACAGAAACACCGCTTCTACCAAGTGTACCGAAGAGTTTACCTGCAATACCGGCTGCATGCTTCATGTTCTCTCCCACGATGGCGATGGTAGCAAGACCGGTTTCTGCATGCATAGGATACATGGCTCCATCTGCAATCTCGTTGTGGAATTCGCGGTTCAATACGTTTACTGCTTCATCTACATCCTGCTCACGAACACCGATAGAGGTTGAGTTCTCTGAAGAAGCCTGTGAAACCATAAATACAGAGATTCCCTCGTTAGCCAAAGCAGTGAAGATACGGCGGTTTACACCATCAGCAACATCAACGCCAACCAGACCGTCAGCGTGTCCGGCATTG
>URYG01000234.1 GCA_900551985.1 uncultured Prevotella sp.
ACAAATGCCTTCACTGACGTTCCCCGCTTGGATTCGGCAAGCTCTTCATCCGCTTCATTACCGGCAAAGCCGTAGAAGATGAGAGCAAGGCGAACGCCAAACTCGTCAAGAGTCTTGTTCCTGCCTTCCGTCCTTCTTTCACCAAGTTGCAGAATGGTTCTCGTATCTACAATCTGCTTCCAGTATCTATCGAACTCGTCAAGTACGGTGATGAGAAGAAGGACAACTCTACTGGCGGTACTACCGATGAGGAGAAGAAGCCTACTACAGGCGACTCTACGAATGGCGGAGAGAACACAGGTGGAGAGAACGCTGGTGGCAGCGAGAATGCAGGCGGTACAGGTTCAGAGAACGGCGACAACGTTGATTTCTAAGCTGTAATGTTCAACCCTTTAAATTGATCCATAATGATGAATGATTCTAATGGTTCCAAGAAAATTTCTTGGGTGCAAATTGTGAATGCCATCGTGCAAGCTCTGATTGCTGCACTTACGGCATTGGGAGTAAGCTCCTGTGCGAGTACTATGTTTAATGTATAATGTTTGATTAGTCAATGATTAAAGAAACATTTCCAATGAACATCGGGGAGGAGAAGGTACGCTCAGAGCGTACACTCCTCACCGGAGTTGAAGCCGGCAAATACATGATGTCTGCCGACTCTGTGAGATTTCTGGTGCTGCATTGCTCGGCTACCCGACGCAATCAGGACTATAGTGTGGAACAGCTGAGACGTGACCATAAGGCTCGTGGATTTTATGATATCGGCTATCACTTCTACATCCGAAAGGATGGTACGATGACGCAACACCGCAAGCTGCTGGAGGTAGGTGCCCATGCCCGACCTTATAATAGATGTTCTATCGGCATCTGCTATGAAGGGGGACTGGATGAGCAAGGCAAGCCTTGCAACACCATGACCACAGAACAGGAAACGAGACTCGTTGATCTTTTCAGGAATCTGAAGATTCTCTTTCCGAAAGCGAAGATTGTGGGACATCGCGACTTGCCGGGGACTACTCCCAAAGAGTGTCCGTGCCTGGATGCGGGCAGCTGGTCTGCTCATCATCACCTTGATTAACTCTTTTATCTACTCCTTCTGTCTGGTATATGAATACTGGCTAGAGGGAGTTTTTACGTCTTCAACCGTTACTTGTATAAATCTACATTGATATCAAATGGTGAATCGAAATCCTTCAGCATGGCATGCTTCGTATCTTTCTCTGAGAGATTGGCATGCTCTGTTGGGATTTTCCAATCGATACCGAGGGTATCATTGAGGATCGCGGAAGAGACGTGGCTCAATTATGAGAACGCCTTCTATATCGGTTTTGATTATATTCATCGTTTCTAATATTCTAAATTCTTTCTTAATGTTCCATCTGTTTCGCAGAGAATAGAAAGTAGATACTTGCCATAGTCATTCTTCAACATAGGCTGAGCATTCTCTCTCAATTGTTCTGCGGTAATCCAACCTTGGCGGTATGCTATACCTTCCAAGCAAGCTACCTTCAAGCCCTGGCGCTTCTCCAAGACTTCGATAAAGGTGGATGCCTCAGAAAGGGAATCATGGGTTCCGGTATCAAGCCAGGCAAATCCTCTTGCCATGGTCTGTACCTTCAGCTGCTTATCCTTCAAGAACTCCTGGTTGACGGTTGTGATTTCCAACTCACCACGAGCGGAAGGCTTGATGTTCTTGGCTACTTCTACTACCTTATTAGGATAGAAGTATAAGCCAACTACGGCATAGTTGCTCTTTGGATGCTCAGGCTTCTCCTCGATGCTGAGGCAGTTGCCTTGCTCATCAAACTCAGCAACTCCATATCGTTCCGGATCACTTACACGATAGCCAAAAACGGTAGCTTTGTTATTCTGTTCAGCATCAACAACTGCTTGATGCAGCATCTGGTTTAATCCTGCACCATAGAAGATATTATCGCCTAATACGAGGCAAGCAGAATCATTACCAATGAATTTCTCTCCGATAATGAAGGCTTGGGCTAAGCCATCTGGCGATGGCTGCTCTGCATACTCAAACTTCACACCGAACTGGCTTCCATCGCCTAAGAGGCGCTTGAAGCCTGGCAAATCAAATGGTGTTGAAATAATGAGTATCTTACGGATACCTGCCAACATCAATACTGATATTGGGTAATATATCATCGGCTTATCAAAGATTGGTATCAGCTGCTTGCTGATACCCTTTGTAATAGGATATAAGCGTGTACCGCTTCCACCTGCTAATACTATTCCCTTCATATAATTATTTATTGTTCATAACATTATTCGAAAACCTACCCGTCCTTCCTTACCGTTAAGGAAGGCTCCACCTTTCTCACCAAGCCTCTCTTCCCTCAGGGACGAGAGGATGTAACCGCCCTTAGTGCTATTTTTGCCCCACCTGTCCCTCCCCAGCGGGAGGGTCCTTACCCTATACCCAAGCCCTAAATCCCTACCATAGGGATTAGGGATGTAACCGCCCTCCGGTGCTCGGAACCGCTACGCTATAAGGTTGGCGGACCATCAAAGGTCTTCGCCAGATTTTGCGGGATGGGACCGCCTAAAACTTTCTGCAACAATAGCATTCTCTAACTCAGTTTTAAACATAGCCATAAGCTCTAAAACTTTCTTAGAAATTTCAATAGCCTCATTTATATTCATGTCACCATCATAAGAATAATCACCATGTGCAAATTTATTTCTAAACTTAAGTAACCTTTCATCTATAAATGGTTTCTCTAGCAAGAATGAGGTGCTATCTAAGCCTATACTAAACATAATTTTTGATAATACATCATAATTCAGATTACTCTCAGTACTACACATATCATCTATGTAAAAAGAAAACTCTCTTTGATTTCCTTTAATCAAGTCCTCATATCTAGAAATTGAATCTTGAACTTTCTTCGGCTTTTTTTGATCATTCCAAAAATATAGAGAACTTAAAAGGCGAACAGACAATTGATTACTTGGATAAGACTGTACCTGCAAAAAACTAAGATAAAAACTAGAAGTCGCTTTCACAAAACCTTCCCAATGAGAATATGATACCAAAACCAAAGATTTTAATATCGGCATAACCTTTTTATTATTAGTATTCCTAAGAACTGTGCCTTGGAGATTAATTATTTCATGTTTTCTCCATACACTATCCTTATCGATTCTATCCAATAATTCTGTCTTCGTTCTAATTTTCATAGAAAGATTTTGCTAATTCTAAAGTTTTACCCAAACGACCAGAAGCACTACTACCGTTCCATGACAAATTATCATGTGCTATCTTCACCCATAAAGCTTTTACTTTTTCTTGCAAATCAAAATTATCAGGAACATTACCATCTAGCCATCCTAAACCTATTGCAATTATTTCAAAAGCACCAATATTAAAGCCGCCTCTAAAACGTTGTTTCTCTGGCATGTACTTACAAAACGCCTGATCATTCAACGCATCATTGATTGTATGGAATGTTCGATTAAAAATCGAGAACTCTTTCTCCCAATCTATTTCTTGTGAATTAAAAAGTTCAACAATACAATCATCTAGAAAATCTCCAAAGTCTTTTACTCTCTTAACAGTCTCAATATCAGTGTGTCTTAAACAAACAAAACGAGTCACTAATTCCATATCATAACGCTCTTCATGCTGTTTGTCACTAATACTTATTGTATTCACAAAATCAGTCGAGTTAGACAAAGTAGACAATTTGTTAAACAATTCAGGATTTGTCATAACCATGATACAATTTCTAACTTCTTGATCAGATAAAGCAGTACCACCAGTATTTAATCGTTGAAACAATTCGTATTTGCTGCTTTGATCACTTTCTGTCAACAATATATTAAAACTAATCTTGGCTCTCTTCAAATATCTTTGTTCTGCAGGAGAAAAGGAGATATCCTCATTTGAATCATCAAACTTTTTCCCATTTAAATTCGGCAAAAGTTTAGTACCCTCCAAAACTAAAGGCGGCATAACGGAACCATTTTCATCTTTGTAAATACCTACAAATTGGAATATAGATGACAATCTTTGCAAGCCATCGACGACATCCCATACTCCATCTATCCTCTGTGATACAAAAATGGGAGGAATTGGAATGTTAAGCAATAAAGATTCTATCAAACGAGTCTTCTGAGAATCAGACCATCTAAAAAAACGTTGAAATTCAGGATGAATATCCAAATCACCGTCTTTATACATATTGATAATTTCACCTACAGACATATCATAGCTATCTGCATGAATATCTTTACGTTTTTCTGTTATATCTTCAAGTAATGACATAATAAAACTTATTTAATAATCTAGCTTCAACATAAACATTTCGTCAATGTTATTAAATACCATAAATTATCTATAAATTTACCTTTTGCTTTTTAATGACAAATCATTAAAGTTCCTTTCTTCCAAAGAATTGACCTAAGGCGGACATCATGCGGAGTTGCTTGGCAGATGGGGCTTTGATTCCTTTGTTGGCCATATCCAAATAGAAGTTGAGACTGGTGGTTAAGGCTTTGGTTAACTCTGATGGCATCAGCATATGCCATTCCTGGTTCTCCTTATCCTCGTAGGTTGCTACCAAGAATAGCTTCTGAAGCTTGTACTGGGTTTTGCGCATCTTGCGTACCACGTAAGTGTTGGCATCGCCTTTTACAAACTCATCTACCATCTGGAGTTCCTGCTTGTTCAAACGGCTCAAGATCTCGATTGGGTTACCCAACATCTCCTGAGCTATTCGCCTGGCAGTCTCATCTTTCTTCAAGTTGGGACTGACGTATAGGTCGAGCTTGTCACATGCTTTCAGCATATTGCCTTTCGTTGTACTATTGAGTAGCTGAACCAAGCGGATGCTATCAGCCGTGAAGTTCTTATTTGGAATTACAATCATAACATTATAATGTTTCTTGTCCCCATACAGCATCGTCTTTATGATAGACGAGGATCTGGGAGCTACCTAATAAGAAGGTTGCTCCTGGCTTTGTTG
>URYG01000235.1 GCA_900551985.1 uncultured Prevotella sp.
GTGTTCGGACCCCGGGTGCCGACGCATGACGGCCGACATGCCAAATGCCATGAGGGCCAAACAACGCTTTAGTAATTTCCTTTCCATAATAGTATTATTTATGAGTTATACATTCTGTGAATTGGATTCTGTGTATTTCTATGGATATATCGCAAATTTAAATATTTATTTCCAAGATTAAAATGTAGAGGTTGGAAAATGTACGATATGAAAGTATATTTCCTTAATTTTTTTACGATTTGAACTATGTGAACGCGGGCATTGGCTTTGTTTTTTTTAAAAAAAAGTGGTACCTGCCGCACAGGCTCATAAATACTCTTTATTGGTGGGGGTACGGCCTCTCCCATCGTTATAAGTAGGTTTCAAATTTATTTTTATAATATATGCCAAGAGCATTATTCTTACATTTTAAACTATTGCTGTCTGGTAAAACTTTTGCAAGCAAAATAAATTAGGGTTGACACTTATCGCGAGGTATCAACCCTTTTGGTTATCTTTGTCTTGCTAATAGTTAAACATAACCATGAGCAAAGATAGTCATTTTACCGGACAGCCGCCCTCCCAAGAGTTATAAAGGACAGACTCACGAGCTAAAGGATTGGGAAAAACTGCTCTATATGATGGATTCGACCACAATAACGCTCTTCGACAACATACTCAAAGGCGTTGGCCGTCATCCGAAGTCTGGCAAGAAGAAAATCATCTTCTTCGGCATCCACACAACTAATGCAGTACAACAGGCAAGGAAAATTACGAAAGCGGAACTCAATCAGGCTGCATAACCACGTATAGCATTATCCTCCATACAAAGGACTATGCCCTGACAAAACAAAACCGGCTCAAATTACGATAAAACTCCCAAAAAAATGCAGACGAAGGCAACCTCAGAAGGCATACCCTCGTCTATAAATATTGAATTCTTTAAACGACAATCCCTAGAATAGGCCAACTGTCGTCAGTTGGCCTATTACTTGGTTAAATACTCCTGCTCAGCTATATTGATTCTACGATATGATGGCGGATTACTTCTTTGGAGGGTCGGACACAAAGTTCCAATTCTCCCACGTAGTAGATAGCCAAGTGACGCCGTAGTCTCTTTCCAGTTGCATGCGAATTTCCTTCATCTCGCGCTGATATTCCTTGGCCTTGCCTGCATTAAACGTAATATAGCCATAGCGCATTTTTGAGAGCATCTTTCCATAGTCGTCATAGGCTCTCTCCAGCCACTTGATATTGGCAAAATTATGCTTTGCCGAAGAGTTGGACTTTGTATGCACGGCACCCGATGACGACGAACCTATTGTCTGCGGCAGTCTTGTCTTACCGTGCACACTGGTTGCGGAAGATGTGCTTGCTGTTCTACTCTTGCCCGATGAGCGCTTCGCCGACAGCTGTTGAGAAGTATTGTAGAGGACTACACTAAGGTTGTTCAATGCATCAATAATAGCCTGCCTGCGACGTGCTCTTTCCTCTGCTGCTTCCCTTGCGGCCTGTGCTGCAGCTTCCCTTGCGGCCTGTTCTGCAGCATCCTTCTTCTTGCGCCAGTAATCCACCAGTTCCTTCTCCGTGTCAGCATACAGTTTATCCTTGCTCAGAAGTCCAGCCTTGTGCATACACATGATGCTGTGCTCCAGATTCTGTTCATCTTTCTCCAGCAGGGAAATGCCATAGCTATAGAGGCACAAGGCATGATACTCGTCATTATCAAGATAATAGGCGAGCGAAACAAGTTCGGCGTTGATTTTATCCAATATGTCTGTCTTCTCGTAGTAAGAGAGTAGTGTACCAAAGTTGTCTTTCACCTCCAGGGTGTTCAAATCGACTGTTACCACATAGGGTGAGGCCACCTTCTGGGGATAAAGAGGATTCTCGTAATTGAAGAAGCCATATTTGGCCTGCCATCTGTTCATCATCATCTTGATGACACCGTCCTTCACTTCATACGTATTGAATATGGCGGGAGCCAACATGCCGCTTGGGCCCACCAGTCCCCATTTGTCTATGTGCCTCACCAGCACACATGAAGTGCCCTCCAGAGGCTTCACCTCTTGATACACAGTGGGAATTATTAGTCCTGTAGAGGTATTGTGCAGGCCAAAGCCTTCATACTGCAGGCTGTTCCAAGATCCATTCAGGGGCACTTCTCTACATAGTGGCAGCAGTTGTTGGGCATTGTCAAAATACAGCATGCTGTCTGCTTCGGGCGCTATCATACCTATCTTAGGCTTATTATCCTCCTCTTTTACACAGGTAAACCATCCATCGTGCTCTGCCGGCACATCATATTTTGTGTAATCATTGCTAGAGCAGTACATATTGGGATTATTATACCAACTCAGATATTTCATTCCCCTCTCATAGTAATCCACAGAGTCATTGAGCAACACTCTCAGTGTTTTACCCGCTTCCAGTCTCCTGCTATTATTGAATTGGTTGGTCAGCACATCAGGGCTCAGTATGCCATTCATAAGACTCCAGTCATATCGCAGATGTTCGTTATATTGCGAAGGTTTACTTCCCACCTTTAGTGGTGTCATCACCCCATCAACCCATCCGCAGATGCACGGAACGGTATCTTGTATGAGCGCATAGAGGCGCAGCGAGCCATCCTGATAGTTTATCAGGCGTCTCTCTTTTGTCTTTGCATCAATAAAACTCTCGGTATCGAAGAACTCCTTCATCCAATAGGTATCCAAAGATATATTGAAGACCTGGGCCTTTCCTCCCTTTTCACACAGGAATAAACTGTTTTTAAAGTAGTTGGATTTATTATACACACTAATAACCTTCGTGTCGGCCTCTGTCAAGTATTCATCTTGAAGATTGGTGTTAAAGCGCAGATACACCCCCTTGTATCCTATCTGCGGATTCTTCACTTCCTTATGCACAGCCCGCGGACTATACCACTGGTCGGTATAAATCCAATAATCTTGCGTAAACTGTTCGATTCTGTCGTACTCACAATCTGTTACAAGCCGATGTTCCCAGTGCCCGCCAGCGTTCTTCAATTTCAGTATTCCCCACTTTCCACCCTTCTTCACCTGCATATAGAATGAATTATCGTTTTTCTTGGCATACAGGCAAAAAGGATCTATCTCGCCATACTTGCCATAGGGGAACACAGCTTCACCCTTACCGTTGACCATACCCTCGCCCTCATTGGTATTTACAAGGAAGATATAATCACTTACCTGCTTTTTCTCCAAATCAAAGGGAGTTATGCTTTTGGGTTCTTTACAACTAAAGTAAAAACTGGCCTTATAATCCGGGCTAAAGATAAAGTCTGTAACAATATGGCTTTTATCCTCCTTCGATTCCCTCAGTACCAAGGCCATCTTGCCCTTCTTCACTTTCCACTTGAACTGTGGATAATATTTTGCCATTGCCTCATTGCTCATGCAGAAGCATATGATGGCGACAAGAATGTTTATTCCCATCCTCAGATTTACTCTTTTTTTCATCTTTTATATTCTTTTCTTGTTTTACAAATTAGCAGGCTTATAATTTTTACAAGAAAACAAACCATTGGATAACAACAAAATATCCAACACTTGCATATGTCAGAAAACTCACTTATCTTAGTGCTGCTAAAAACTCAAATAAAGAATATCTGACATATGGCAAAGATAAACATAAAATCTGAGAAAATCGCTCCTTTCGGAGAATTTTCCACTTCATTTCTTCTACGGAGATAGTGTCAATGCCATACAGATACAAACATGGGTGGTCTTGATAGCCAATCTGCTCATTACTGTACTGTCAAGAAGCATCAAAAGAAATTGCGCATTCTCTCAGGTTGTCACTATGGTGCTCCTTACGCTTATGTACTACATTGATTTTGTCGCATTTATGGAAAATCCTGACAAAACATGGAACAATATTCTGGCCAAGGAGGAGCAAAAAGGACCACCATAACCTTCTCTTTTCGATTAGGGGGGCTTACTTTTTGGAAAAAGAAGTCCGAAGTCTGATTTCACTGGGCTTCGAACAGGATATTTATGCTCTTTTGAGATTTACCGGAGGACAGCAATAATTTGAAACGTAAATGGTGGGTCTAATAATTCATATTAGAATTTTCAAATCAGATTCTTTAAACCCACCCTAAAACAATGCTGACCACCTACCTATAAAAATATTCGGCTGCGCACATGTGGGGGCATGGCGCAGCCGGATATTTATAGTGATGTGATGCCGGAAATCAGGGAAAAACCCTTAACCAGCCTTATTAATTATCAGTCGGCGATGAGCGAGAATTCGGCACCAGAAGCGAAGTCCTGGCCGCTTTGCTCGCTGATGGCGCGGAAGCGGATGTAGCGGGCCTTTACAGCCTTTTCAAACATGACGCGCTGAACGGCGCTGCTGTTTTTGAATGCACCTTTGCATACCGGGTTGCCCCAGTTCTTGCCGTCTTGGCTGACGTAGATTTCGAATTCCTTGACACGTCCGTTGCTGTTGTCCTGACGTGGCATGTAGGTGAAGCCCTTCATGAGTTTCACGTCGGAAGCGTCGAAGTCAATCCAGTGAGGATAGTTGGCAACGGTGACAGAATACATCGTGTGCCAATAGGTGTTTGCGTTGTTGTCGATCAGGTTGTCGGCATCACCTTCCTTCGGTTCAAACGATGAACAGAAAGCAATTTTGAGAGGCACGCTCTCAATTTTCTTAAATTCCATGTTCATCTTGAACGCGGGAGCATCCTTATACCAAGCCGTTACCTTGCCACCCTGATGGAGGTTGAAGGGCTGGCTGTAGACCTTTGCCTTCTTCGCGCCGTTGACGGTGTACATCATGACGCGCTTGCTGTCGGCAGCATGGAGCACCACATTGCCCTTTGCGTCGTCGCGCGTGATGGTGATGGGCTGTTCGCCAGTGAGCGAAACTTTGGCCACAGCGGCGGCATTGCCAGCCTTGACTGGACAAGACATCAT
>URYG01000236.1 GCA_900551985.1 uncultured Prevotella sp.
CTCGCTGGGCTGCATCCATCAGGTGGATGAGGGAATTCTCACATCGCGACGCGGGAATTACTGCGTCGGGACGCAGTAATGACGAGCTCCTGGCACTGCTCAGGGAGCTTCGCGACAACGGAATTCACTCCCATATCTCGCTCACGGAGCTTGATGCCAAGCAGGAACTGAGAAACCAGGCGAGGAAATTTGCCAAAAAATAAATGATGATCTATGAAAATAACGAATCTGGATAAGGGAAAAACCTACCAGCTTGGCGAAGGTGCCAAGCTGGAGGTGGAACGGACCAATCCGTTCTTCAACGACTATGGGGAGACGACTACCCCGCTGGATATCCCGGCAAGCGACTACAACCGCATGATTCTGGGATATCCCGACACCTTCGGTCTGAGAGAAAAGATGGTGGCTGCCAACGTGAGCATCGAGGACGGAGAGTATTTTGCCCAGTGCAGGCAGATCGTGCTCTCGGCACAGCACAAGGGCAACATCTCCTCTTCCTTCTACATCAACGACGGATCCTTCTACTCGAAGATACAGAACGTGAAGCTGAAGAGCATCTTCAAGGACGAGATGATACCGGGGTGCAGTACCATCGATGAGTGTATCAGTTTCTGCCGTTCGCTCATCGGCGGGAAAAACGAGAACTACGACATCTTCCCGGTGCTGCTCACCGATGACTCGGGCAAGGATACCGGCTACGACTACAAGATACTGAACGGATGGGGCAACCAGCAGAAGCTGCCGGATGCCAAGTACTGGAGGTTCAAGAACACCGGAGGCTACGAATATGTGGCAGCTCCTGATGCCTACGACTTCGTGACGTGTGCGGGGAAGTCGAACAGGTTTCAGGGTGAGTTCAACCGCACGGAATATGTAAACGAGATACCGGTGAGTCTTACCCGGGGCTACTACATCTCTCCGTTCATCAGAGCCAACTACGTGCTGAAGCGGGTGTTCAAGCATTTCGGCTACGACCTGCAGGAGAACTTCTTCACCCAGACAGAGCCGTTTACCAAGATGGTGCTGGTGAACAATGTGATCGATGTGATGGTGAACGGGCATATCCGCATCGAGGACCTTCTGCCGGACGTTTCCGTCTCCGATTTCCTCTCTGTTTTTCGGAAAAAGTTTCTGTGCGAGTTCATCTCTGATGAGGGCACTCACCAGGCGAGCATCATCTTCCTGAAGGATGCGGTGGAGAGTGCTCCTGCAGCAGATCTCACCCGCCAGATGACCGAGGAGCCTACCTTATCCTATAAGACGGCATCCGACTACAAGCGTGTGGTGCTTCGGGCGAAGCACCAGGCAGACAGTGATGCCGAGGACAGCTACGACGACCTGAAGGATATGCTGGCGAAGAATACCGGCGCCTACTTCGACAAGGTGGATGGCTGTTTCTACAAGGACGGATATTCGGGCAACTATCATGTGAAATCGAAGATAGGCGAGGGCTCGCAGAGCTATGATACCGGAGAGGAAGATACCGACACCCAGGATATCGAGATACCCGAGATGATTCCGGAGACCAGAACGCTGAAGTACCGCCAATCGACAGATGATGATACCATCAGCCGCGAGATGGGCAGATTTCTCTACATAGGCAGCTATGCCACGCTCAACTCATCGATGAAGGTTGCCACCGAGGACAATTCGGAGAGCAGCGAGGAAGCGGTGACTACCCCGGTGATGCTAGCCTTCCCGTATGTATCGACCGACGGAATGCCTTGCGGAACCGTCACGGCATACGATATCCACTACGAATACGACAACCGATTCGGTCCGCCATCCCATGCTTCAGAGGAATCCCTCTACCGCAAGATATTCGATTATGCCCTGGTATATAATGGTGATGACGGCATCTTCGAGAAATTCTACCGCCAGTACGACCTCCTCCTGAGGAATTCACTCCAGGAACTCAAGGTGAAGCTGCTGCTCACCCAGTCGCAGAAGCAGAACCTGCCATCCTATGCCAAGGTGGTGATCAGGGGCGTGAGCTTCTTCTTCAACAAGCTGAAGTTTACCCTCGGAGGGAAAAGCGAGCCTACGGAAAGCGAACTCAGGACCATCGCCCTTACTATGCCAATCAATGAGGCAGAGCGGATGGCAGACGTGATGCCAGCCTTGAGCTGCAGCTATAAGTGGGTTGGCCATGAAGAGACGGTGGAGGTATCGGACAGCGATTATGAGAATTCGGGAGACGACAAGGACCGCACCTTCAAGATTATCTATCCACCTCTTCCTTCAGCCGAATATGTGGGGCAGAAATACGGTCTGCAGAGGACGTTTGTAAGCCAGAAGACCAGACATGCGACGATGTTCCGTCACTCCAAATGGGTGTACCACAGCACCACGACATGGCTGGAATGTGAGAAGATCTAGGACGCAGGAGTCCTTTGTAAGTTACCTGTATTATCTTAATTTTGCGTTATCAATAATCAACCCAACATTAAGATGATACAGGTTTTATTATATCCAGATGCCCTGAGCCTGGTAGGCTCCATGAATGCCTTCGAGATCTACAACGACTCGGAGACAGACGTGGTTTTTGCCCTTCGTTACCAGGGAGCAGAGCAGAACATCGTTCAGCATACCTATACGCCGAACGACAATCACCGAGTTACGGTATCCGTCAAGGATATCATTCTTCCCTTGCTGAGTTTTGATGTAAGGGATTCAATCGAACCTTATATTCAGCAGAACATCATGAAGAAATTCGTGGCTTCCGTCTATGAGGTAGGAAATGAAGGCAGCAAGAAGGAATTCTCTTTCTCTGTGATCCGAGCCGGAGTGGACGGACTGGCGGATTCTGCTGCGAATTTTCTGAAAACCAATTTCCTCACCTGGCAGCCACAGGTAAAGGAGGTGACCTATTATTCCCCGGAATTTCTTACCTACTATGCAGCTGAAGCCAGCGAGGTGAAGTGTAAGGCATATCTGTGGAACGGAGCTACCTACGATGAAAAGGTGCTAACGCTGGCAAGCCTGGAGGCAGGGAACGTATATACCGTTCCGGTGCAATACGCCATCATCGCCAAGCTGATAGGCAAGGATGCCCTGCCACATTGTTACGAAATCTGGGTAGAGCAGGCTGGAGAGCGGGTTACCTACGTGCAGCAATACTTTGCCGGTGGCATGAAGAGCGAAGAGGAGGAATGGTTCCTCTTTGAGAATTCGCTGGGTGGAGTGGACTGCTTCAGGGCTTATGGCAATAGCGAGAACACTGCAGAGCATACCCACAACGTGGCAGAGATTGAGGATGACTCGGAGGAATACCGTGTAGATACCACCAGGAAGTTCAAGAAGAACACCGGATACCTGGATAAGAAGGAACGCCAGTGGCTGCTTGATTTCTTCCCGTCTCTGGGCAAGTATGTTTACCATGGCAGTTCGCTGAGAAAGATAACCGTTATCGAGAGTGACGTGAACTACGAGGCGAAGGAGTTGCCTTCGAACTATACCTTCACCTACAAATACTCAGATGCCCGTCCGTACCTGAACCTTTCCCGCTCGGAAGTGGGAAGCTTCAAGCAGATGGATATCCAGCTGCCGGATCTGGGAAATTTTACTATCGCCCCGCGCTTAGTTGAATGCTCTAGGCTTACGCTTAGCAGCGGGGCTCTCTTCCCGGTGCAGAGTCCTTATTCGGAAGAATGGGGTGTCACCACGCTGGCAGCTATCCTGGAGAGTCTGGTGGGGAATCTGTCGGACTCCTATTCAGGAGGAGGTGGAGTAGGCCACCGCCACAGTAACATCGAGGTGCTGGATGCACTGTCGGAGTTCAACGGATATCTCCGCTTCCTCGACCAGAAGATAAAGGCAGGTTTTGCCGATGAAACCGATGATTTTTCAGAAAACGGCAAGGCAAACAGGAAGATTCTCCGCAAGGATATTGCCGACGTGGCAGAGAAGCTGATCCGGTTTGCCGAAGGTGCAAGGTTCGGTGATTTCGTGGCAGGAATCAATGGCGGCAAGGGCGCGCAGATTGATACCCTCGGCAATGCCGAGGTGGAGAGCATCACTGTACGCTCATACATGAAGGTGATGGAACTCATCGTGAACCGCCTGACCGCTCTGGAGGGAGACCAGCTCTTTACGGAGAGTGATACCATAGAGAGTGTCAGCTATCTGGGAGACAACTGCTACGGGCTTCATCTCCGCCAGAAGTACAAGGGCTACTTCACTGCCCAGCACGTTAACAACGTACTGAAGGGTATTGTGAATAACCTCGCCACTGCTGCAGTGGAAGGCACGGAGGCTCTCTACTACACCTCATGGATGAGAGTGAACAGCGTGAATGCCGTGAGTAACTACATCGAGGTTTCCCTCTATCCCGATGACGAGGTTCCTGCCGGAAAGAATTTTCCTCCTTGCGAACTTATGAATATCGCCCGATGGGGAAACCAGACGGACGAGAGCCTGCAGCAATGCTTCTACCTGTCGAGTTCTGAAGGCAGGATCGTGAAGCTCACGGGCGTGACCAAGCCTATCCTGGAGAACTGGAACTACGGTATGGTGTTCGGAGATATGCCATCCTTCCTGAAGGAGATGAACCTGCCACTGATGAAGGACCGGGACTATATGTATGCAGCCGGCATCATCACCCAGGACATCATCCAGATAGACTATCAGGGCAAGCCGGTAGTAACCTATGTGGACAGAGGCAATTTTGACGAGACTGCCCAGTATTACTGCGCGTCGCTCAACGATGAAACCGGCAAATATGAAACTTCAGACGTATGGTACACCGGCTGCAAGTGGAGATGCCAGAAGACGGGAACCCATGCAGTGCCGAGATGGAACAGCACCGACTGGGCAATGATAGAGGGCAACCCTGCCTTCTCCGTGGATTTTCAGGAAGCGGAAGCCATCTATGATTTCGACAACTTCATCGCCCCGCTCACCATCGTGGCAACGCGAGA
>URYG01000237.1 GCA_900551985.1 uncultured Prevotella sp.
TAGCTTCTTCTGTGAATGATAAAACATGAGGCTCGATTTCCTGTTGCTCATTTATTTGACACTCCATATCAATAAGGTGTTGAATGATGGTTTGCCAATCTCGCTCAATATTATCGGGCAACTCTCGGTCACTCCATCTCGCTTTCTGCTGAAGGTTAGGCATGACGAACAAAATGCGATCGATGAAGCCGTTGCTGGAGCGTTCGCCTTTCGCCAACTCACTAAGTATCTTCTTTTGGATGGTTCCGATTACTGAGATATAGGGGCGTTTAATGAAAATGGAACTCTTGGAACTTCTTCTGTCTGATATGGTTGTCTTGGCGCTAAAGACAGATAGCCAGAACTGTTCCTCTGAACCATTGTTATAGCGGTTGAAGTTCTTGAACCATGCAGACAACTCGTCTGTCCATAGGCACAAACCCCTCTTGTTCTGCGCATGAATATAGCTCAAGCCTTCTGGTGTGACATCAGAGACCAAGAAACGTTTGCGTACAGGTTCTTGCGGAAATCCATCCTCTCCATTTTCAATGCGTTCCTTGCGAGACATGCACATCTTTTCCTCAAACTTACTGTATTGCTCCTCGAACAACTTGTTTTGCTCATAGTCGTAATCGAGGAATGGCTTCATAGCGAAGCTAAGTGGGTGGCTCTTGTTGGCTCCTGGTCTTCCGATAAGAGCCATGTATAAGATAGGACTTTCAAGCCAACCTTGTTTCATCTGTGCCAAGTGCGTGTTGCCGATACCAACAGCCAATGCAGTGAGTATGGCTGCTGATATATAGTCGGTAGGAAAACTGTGGCATTCGTGTACCTCCTTGATGATTCTCTGAATCTTGGCAGGAAAGATGCTTACGGGAAACTGGCTTCCTGATAGGCGAGTACTCATATCAATAGCCTTATCCATGATAATCATTGGATTGATGGAAGTTTCCTTATTGTTATTTAAAGCTGTCATTTGGCATAGAGTTAAAAATTATACATTGACTTGGGTTTGCGCTTCATTCCTCCTTGCATGGCTTTTAGCATTTCAGAATGGTTCTGCTCCTTGGTAGCTTTTCGACCATTCTCAATCCATGCAAGCAGCTCATCCTTATAGAAGTATAGCTTCTTACCTTTTTTATAGGATGGCAGAATGCCTTGGTTAACCAATCGATAAATGGTTGGCTTCGACTTCATTATAATAATAGCAGCCTCATCAATCTCAACCAATATATGGTTATTTGCTGATGATGTAGGTTGAAGTGCTGATACCATTTGCTTCAACTCGATAACTTGTTCTGTTAAATAAGATACCGCTTGTGGTAACTTATCAAAGGTGATACTTTCATTTATCATATCTGTTCATTTTTTATTATTCGGGTACAAAGTAAATGAGTTATGTAATGGAGATAAATATCACTGAGATATAACCTCTGAATAACCGCTCAATGCTTATCAGCAACAATAATGTGTCTTGATTCCGCCTTGAACCTCTAAGCTTGGTAGTAATTCTATGATGCAGGTACCTTCCATTCTTAACTTCCTTATAATAGTGGATATTTCCACATCAACCAGCGCATCAGCAAAAACTTGTTTTATAAAGGTTGCTGTATCAATGCCTTTCTTCTTGAAGAGATTTCCTATATTCCAAGCATAATGCATTAAGTCTATAGTACGAATAGCCTTGTCAACAATCAATGAATGATGTCTCATGTGTGTAGAGGCACAACACTGGAAAATAGCGATGTTGTCACAAAGTTGGTTCAAATGCTCCTCCCTCATGTAGGCAGCAAAAGTTCTTCTGGTATAATCGATAGCTGAGTTTAACAAGACCTTTTCCTTCTTGGTTTTGTCTTCCAATGCTTCCTGTCTCAACTGTTCATAGCTTGTAATACAAGAAGAGGCTTCATCTGCATAGACGAAAGTTACATCTTCCAGGTTTAGCTCTTCCCCCTCGTCATATGTATTTGTTTCATTGATGGCAATAGAAGACAGACGCTTTCTTTCTGTATTGTTTACTGTATTACAAAAGATATGCTTAAACCATGGGGCAAGCAATCGTACGATACTATCTAATGCATGGAGATAAACAACCATCAGTATGGTGGTTGAGATAACGAACGTCAAGTTGCAGCTAAAGGTGTCTACACCATATTGCATAGCTTCGTTGCGAACAAGTGCACCAATGATAGACATTGCACACAAAACCAATAAATGCTGTGTCAAAAATTCTTTTTTAAACTGTTTCATATTGCGTATTATTAATCATTTGTGGCGCAAAAATATGAAAAACAGCAGAAACTGACACGTGAGTCACGCGTGACTCACGTAAAACTTTTAGGAGCCTTTAACTAAAAAGCCCGATATTGAACATTTTTTCAATATCGGGCACCATGAAATGAATGCAATGTCTTTATTTAAGAGAAATCTTATTTGCTGTCTCTCTTTTCTTTGCGTTCACGAGGTCGGCATATATCTGTGTTGTGCTTACATTCTTATGGGTAAGCATCTTCGAAACCGTGTAAATGTCTGTGCCTAAGGCGATTTGGATTGTTGCGTACGAGTGCCGGAAGCAATGGAATGAAAATGGCTTGGTGATTCCAGCCTTCTTCAACCATGCTTTAAGGGGATGGTTAATCATGCTGCGCTTCAATCCCTTGAACACGATACCCGTGCTTGGTTCACCACATAGTTCGTATGCCTCGTTGCTGATAGGCAAGGTTGCCTCGGTCTGAGTCTTCTGGGTACGAATACGCAAGCAATAGCCTTGGTCGGGAGCTATCTCGAAGTCTTCCCAACGCAATTTTAAGATGTCGCTGATTCGCAATCCTGTGAGGCAAGCAAAGAGGGAGGCAGACTTCAGTACAGGTATATCGCAAGGAGTAGCTGCCAACTGCTTTACTTCATCGAGGGTAAGAAACTCCTTCTTTACATCTTGTGGCTCAATCTTGTCCAGATAGTCATTGATGTTCTCACGCAGCCACTTGTCACGATAGGCGATTTTTAAGAGACCACGGAAAGTAGAGTAGTAACCTGCTGCAGAGTTGAGAGATACCTTTTGTTTTGTTCGATTCAACTGATTTGCATTCAGAAGATACTCTCTGAACTTTTTGCAAAGTTCCACTGTCACATCCCCAAATGTACAATGACCTTGAACAAATTTGAAGAAATGCTTGTAGACACATGTCCACTTGTCATCTTTCTTATGTGTCATCTTCTCAAAGTATGCCAAAAAATCAGCTTTCTGTCGTGTTTTGTCCAAAAAACCAAATTCTTCATTGATGAGTGATTGGGTTCTGATACAACGGATGGCCTCTGCTTTGTTGAGCATATCTGTATTAAACTCACGTTCCATCTCATTCTTTGGATGAGCATAGATATAGATACCTAAATATTCCCTGCGACTCATTTGCATAGTCTCAGGGTTGCGTACTGGTGGATAGAAATCCAAATAAAGAGAAATACGGTCGTTTTTAATCGCTCTTTGGCGAAGAGAAACTCTTGTACATGTATTTACCATGATGTTTACTTTTTATAATGTGATACTTATGTTTCATATATGATCCCGTATTAAGAGATCTTTGAAATCGATTGCAAAATAATAGAGTTATGTAATGGGGTACAACTTAACCTTTTGATAACCGCTAAATAACCTTAGGCTTGCCGATAGCTTTCTCTAAATCTCGCTTGGAAATCTTGATATACTTGCCAATCTTCACCTTTTCAATAGCGTATTTCTTGATACGCTTATAAATCTGGTCCTGACTTAAACCATACAACTTCATGGCCTCCGGTATTGTATAATAAAGCTGGTCTTCTACGGATTCACCTTTTGCCAATTGTACATGACGCTTGGAATACAGAACATTGTTACCTTCCATTTTTCTTGGAATAGCATTGTGACTAACGAAACTATATACGGCTGTTTTCGTCATACAATATTTCTGTTGAATGTCCATAACAGTCATCCATTCACTGATGGTTGGATCTGGAGACAGGTGTGCAAAATAATCATCCACCTCTTTCTTGTTCCAATATACTCTTCCTTGTATGGATATTCTTGAAATCTTGACTTTCTTGACTATCTCATAGATGGCGGTCTCATAAGTGTTGTGGACTTCTGCAATTTCCTTGGCAGAGTAATATTCTGGAACAGGTAGCTCTCGGTTTGCATGAACTGCTTCTTTTGAAGCACTTTTTTTTGTGGTGTATGGCAAACTATCAACAAGATAATCTATATCTCGCTTTCTGATTAAAGATAAACGAGAAGTAATCTTGGATGCTCGCAACTTACCACTATACACCATATTATATATGGTCTGTCTGCTTAGTCCCAAAAGTATAGCGACCTCTTGAATAGTGAGGTATTCTTTCACGAGGATTTCAGACATGGATTTCTCGGAAGCTTTTCGGTGGCTCATTGTCTCAGCCATCTTTACTTTCTCCTCACGTTTTGCTGCCTTATAGGCATAACTGTTGCATTGCTTGGAGCAATAACGAGTTGTGGATTTTGATGCATAGAAGCTCTTCCCACAATACTCGCAAATTTTTAGAATTCTTTCTTTGCTTGCTGTCATTTGTACGCTTTTTATACTTTTTACTTAATTTATTGTAGAAAAAGTCGTCTGTCATTACTCCGTTTATTTTCAATAGTCTTATATCATCGTCCATCATTGTCCAAAACTCTCGGCAATCTTGCACTCATTTGCCAAAAATGGAGTCTCAAATTATTACTTTTGAAAAGTGGAGGTACAAGAGCGGTACAAAAAGGTGCTAAAAAAGCCTTACCATTGATTATAACCAATAGTAAGGCTAAAAAGAAAGGTGCTCATTTTGAGCACCTTAACTATCATTTGTTGTCGATATTAATCGTTGTTTATCACGACTTA
>URYG01000238.1 GCA_900551985.1 uncultured Prevotella sp.
ACGCGTGGCCATACATACTCTACCTCGTCGAAGAGCTTGATCAGGAGGTCGTCCATAGACAACTCTTCCTCACCCTTCTTCTTGCGGATATTGTTGATAGTCTGACGCATACCGCCGAGGTCTGCCATCATAGAACCCATCATACCGCCAGGGAGACCGCAACCGAGCAACAATGAAGACATGATCTTATTGCCTGGGTTGATGAAGTATCCGAGCCACTCGTCGATGAACTCCTGAGTCATGGCACGAGCCTTCATGTAAGCGCTCATGTTGATCTCTGGAACTTCGAAGCCCTCGTTCTTCAGCATGCTGATCACAGAGATGACGTCTGGGTGAACCTTACCCCATGACAATGGCTCGATGGCTGTATCGATGATGTCAGCACCGTTGTTGCAGACCTCGAGGATAGAAGCCATAGAGAGACCAGGACCAGAGTGACCGTGGTACTGGATGATGATCTCAGGATACTTGTCCTTGATCATCTTGGTGAGCTTGCCGAGGAATGCAGGCTGACCGATACCAGCCATATCCTTCAAGCAGATTTCCTCAGCACCGGCAGCGATAAGCTGGTCGGCGATGTTCATATAATATTCGAGTGTATGTACAGGAGAGTTGGTGATACAGAGTGCACACTGTGGAGTCATGCCACCTTCCTTAGCCCACTTGATAGAAGGAATGATGTTACGAACATCGTTCAAACCATCGAAGATACGGGTAATGTTGGTACCCTGCTTAGCCTTTACCTTATACATGAGGGCACGTACATCGTCTGGCACAGGATACATACGAAGAGCGTTCAATCCACGGTCGAGCATGTGAGTCTTGATGCCCACCTCGTTGAATGGCTTACAGAATGCACGAACTGCATCGTTAGGATTCTCACCAGCGAGGAGGTTAACCTGCTCGAAAGCACCACCATTGGTCTCTACACGGCTAAAGCAACCCATCTCAATGATAACTGGGGCAATTTTAGCCAACTGATCCTTACGTGGCTGGAACTTACCAGAACTCTGCCACATGTCTCGGTAAACGAGACTGAACTGAATTTTCTTCTTCATTCTTATTATTAAATTTCTTGTTTCCTAAATTTATATATAAAATAATGTGTATCTCCTGCCCTGAGCCTCATTACAAGCCAAGGCATTCTATACCAAGGTGCAAAATTAGACAAAAAATTCGAGAAATCAGTCATTTCCCACAATTTATTATGGTTTCGGCACTGAAATTATTAATTATTAACTGAACTCTCACAAGTGTATACGCCATACGCCCTGAAAGGGCAAAAGCTCCTAGCCCAGGGCACCGCCCTGGGTTACAACAGGCTCAGACCTGTCGCCCTGAAAGGGCAAAAGCTTTCCCTAAACCCAAGCTTTTAAAGCAAAAACAACAAAAAATGGCCGTAAAATTTTGTATTGTCTGCTTTTCTCAGTACCTTTGCACCCGTTTTGAAGTTTAAATCAATCAATAGGATAATACAAAAAAAACAGATATGACAAATAATACGAACAAGCACACCTTGCCTATCTGGACAGAGGTGGAATACACAGCATTATGTAAGAACCCGTATCTATCGGCTCCTTTCTTCATCCCAAAGGAATCGAAGGTTTTCCTTTGCAAGGAAGATGGAAGCAGAGAGGAACAGAGAATGATCTTCCTGGTATTCAAATCTACTGCTGCCGCAGAAGAGGACGAATGGGAAGATGACCCAATGCCGGGAGAAATGTGGGTAAAACCTCTGGAAGATGATGATACAGAGGTATATGAACCTGCCAAGGTTATCTATCTGGGACAGGACATCGATGATTTCATCCAGGTAACCAGCGAGGATGAAAACACCATCACTTTTGACATCTACTGGCGTCATGGCGACGTAAAGGTTGAAAAGGCGGAGAAGACCGATGACGGCTTCGTCTGCAAGAAGGAGGACTTCGGTGACGAAGGCTTGCGCCTCACCCTGATTCCGGAAGAGGGAAATCCTTTCTCTCTCAATATTCAGATTCCATACATCGGCTTCTCGCTCTACGACAGCGAGGGCAACAAGGTACACAATGAACTGGAGGTGGCTCACGACAAGGTAGATGAGTATCGCTATGAATTTGTTGGTGATGACAACAACGACCGCTTCACCCTGCAGTTGGACGGCAACAAACTGGTTTATATCTGCGTACTCCGTCACGAGGATGCCCAGCTGGTGGTTCGCGACCAGCGCCAGCGCCTTGCCGTAGTAGATCAGATTCCGTCTGAGGGAAAATTGAGCGAGTTGATGATGAATGCTCATTCTGCCCTGATCAAGAACAAGAACTACCGCTGGCGCATCAACATTGCCGGCAGCAGCATCGCCCACGAGGTAGAGCTGGAGATTACCCCAGAAAGTCTCGTTGCCTTCATCAAGGAGCAGATGGCAAAGGGCATCGACATCGATACCCTGGGACAGAGCCTCATTGCCATGGAGCAGAAGTATGCCTTCCAGTGGTTCTGGCTGAAGGACAGCGACTGGAGTCATGATGATCCGATGTTCGACATGTTCATGAACCAGCTTGTAGCTTTCTCGTATGTAAGCCAGAAGCCTATCCAGGGCGACCAGTTGCAGGCTCGCAACAACAAGCGCAAGATCAAGCGCTGTGCCAAGCTCATCAAGGCTCACCAGAAGGGCGAGAGCAGCCTTTGGGAAGAGGAAGAGGAACAGCGTAAGGAGATTCTCCATCTCTTCAGCACCTTCCACAGTCCTTTCGTAGAGATTCTGGAGTCATTGAAAGATGAGGAAACTGAAGAAGAAGCATAAAATATAATGAGAGAGGGTGCGTCATGGACTTATGATGCACCCTCTTTCATGCTTAAACTTGTTGTTTTTATCTGAAAATAAAGACATTTTATTCCGCATTATTTTGCATATACCATTTTTTTTCGTAACTTTGCCAAAAATTCAATAAAAGCAACAATATGAAATATCCTATAGGAATACAAGACTTTGAAAAAATCAGAAATGACGGTTATGTCTATCTTGACAAGACAGACTTGATTTATGATTTAGTACACAATGGGCATATATACTTTCTGAGTCGTCCAAGACGATTCGGAAAATCATTGTTGCTTTCTACCTTGGAATGCTACTTCCAAGGAAAGAAAGAACTGTTTAAAGGACTTGCCATCGAACAATCAGAAAAAGAATGGAAGCAATATCCAGTGTTCCATATAGATTTCAACGGCAAGGATTTCACACAAGCAGGCGAATTGGAAAAGACCTTGCAGACTTTTGTTGAAACCAAAGAACAGATTTATGGTAGAGACCCGTTGGCCAACACCTTGGGAGACCGGTTTATGGCTGTTTTGAAAGCTGCGCACGAAAAGACAGGACTGGGCGCCGTTGTCTTGATTGACGAATATGACAAACCTTTACTGGATGTTTTGGACACAGGGTTAAAGACCTTCGATTCTGAAGGCAACGAGCGATTGTTGGAAGACAGACATCGTGAAATCATGAAAGGTTTCTACAGCGTCTTCAAAGCAGCTGACAGAGATTTGAAATTCGTGCTATTGACTGGTGTTACCAAGTTCTCGCAAGTAAGCGTATTCAGCGGTTTCAACCAACCTGACGACATCAGTATGGACGACCGCTACGAGGCACTTTGCGGCATCACAGAGGAAGAATTATACTCAACCTTCGATGAACAAATCAAGGCAATGTCCGTAAGATATAAAGTATCTGAGGATGAGATGAAACATCGACTCAAGCGCAAGTATGACGGATACCATTTCAGCCCAAGCATGCTTGACATCTACAATCCTTTCAGCATATTGAACTCACTGAGCAAGAAGATTCTGAGTGATTTCTGGTTCCGTACAGGTTCGCCTACTTATCTGGTCCGCTTATTAGCTCACTTCGACGAAAATCTCAATGAACTGACAGGAAAATACTATCCTACCAGCAGTTTTATAGATTATAAGGCTGATACCGAGGCTCCCCTACCGATGATCTATCAGAGTGGTTATCTCACCATTAAGGATTGGAATATGGATACCGATTCCTATCTCCTGGATTTACCAAACGATGAAGTAAAATCGGGATTCGTGACAATGGTGGCAGCCAACTATCTGAAGCCAAAAGAATCGCCTGACGCATGGGTTATAGAGGTAGTAAGCACTATGAAGACGGGAGATTGCGACAAATTGGAGAAGTTACTCACCTCCTTCTTCGCCAGCATACCCTATAGCCAACGACGCAAAGATGACGAGCGGGAAAAAGAACGATACTTCCAATATACCTTCTACCTGGTGATTCGCATGATAAGCTGCTTTACAGTTCTAGTAGAAAAGGAGCAAAGTGAAGGACGAGTTGATTGCATTGTTGAGACCCCAATGTTTGTTTACATCTTCGAATTTAAGCGTGATGGTTCAGCTTCTGAAGCCTTGAAGCAAATCGAGGAAAAAGGATATGCCCGTGAGTATGCTACAGACAACAGAACGATTTACCAGATTGGCTGCAACTTCTCGTCTAAAACGGGAACGATTGACGATTGGAAGTCAAAGGCATCGTCCAACTCTCTCATCTGATAATGATGTAAATATAGTTCAACATTCTTCTCTATCTTCCCAAACGCCCGAAAAATGGGAATTGCAGAGATGTGATATTTTCCCTTAAGGATTTTTATTTTTTTCCTTAAGGGAAAATTTATTTTTCCTTAAGGGTTTTTATTTTTATCCTTAAAGGCTTTTTTCCATCAACCTTACATTGTTAAGATAATTAATTAAGCCAAAATTTATTTTCAATCCACCTATGCAAAAAACTGCCTAAAAATTTGGAGGTTACAAATATTCAGCGTATCTTTGCATAAGATTGTTTAATTAATCAT
>URYG01000239.1 GCA_900551985.1 uncultured Prevotella sp.
CAGAGCACATGCCTCGTCCTAACGATCCATGTCCATGCGGCAGCGGCAAGAAGTTTAAGAACTGCCACGGCAGAAACATCTAATCACCAGAAATGATGATACGTGATGACAGGCACAAAGCCTTGTCATCACAAGAAATAATGATAAGAATACCTAGATTTGATGATACTCTCATCATTTCTAGGTATTTTTGTTTTAAATAACATCAATGCTACCGAGTTGCAAAAAATTATTCGTATTTTTGCAGTTGAAAAGAAAAAATTGAATATGAAATTATCAGAACTCAAAACAGGAGAAAGCGCCGTTATCGTTAAGGTATCAGGCCACGGTGGCTTCAGAAAGAGAGTCATCGAGATGGGATTCATCAAGGGTAAGAAGGTAGATGTACTTCTGAACGCCCCACTCCAGGACCCTGTAAAATACAAGATTATGGGCTACGAGGTGTCACTCCGACACAGCGAGGCCGACCATATAGAAGTGGTTTCCATCGAAGAAGCCAAAAATGATGCACAGCTCAGCAAGGCGGACGAAGAAGACCGCCAGCAGGTAATAAACTCAAAAATAGTAGATTCCAACGATATCGACGAGCAGGCGCTCGGCGACAAGATGCTCGTGGCTGAAAGAAAGGATTCTGCCAGCAACGAAGCCTTGGCTGAACAGGAAGCAGAAAGACTCCACCGCGTCATCAACGTAGCTTTGATAGGTAACCCTAACTGCGGTAAGACTTCATTGTTCAACTTCGCATCAGGTGCTCACGAACGTGTGGGAAACTATAGCGGTGTTACCGTAGATGCCAAGGTGGGCGAAGCTGAATACAACGGCTATCACTTCAACCTGGTAGATTTGCCGGGCACCTATTCCCTCTCGGCTTATTCGCCAGAGGAGCTTTATGTGCGCAAGCAGCTCATCGAGCATACGCCGGATATAGTCATCAACGTCATCGATACCAGCAACCTGGAGCGCAACCTCTATCTCACCACCCAGTTGATAGACATGCACATCCGTATGGTCTGCGCCCTCAATATGTTTGATGAAACCGAGAAGCGTGGCGACAACATCGACTACGACAAGTTGGGCGAACTCTTCGGCATCTCTATGATTCCTACCGTCTTCACCAATGGTCGAGGCGTGGATAAGCTCTTCGAGACCATCATCGAACTCTATGAAGGCAAGGAAGATTCCAGCGCTCACTATCGCCATATCCACATCAATCACGGACATGAGATAGAGCATGGTATCGAGCATATCCAGAAGTATCTGAAAGCAGATGATTCCATCCGTCAGCGCTACTCCACCCGATATCTCTCCATCAAGTTATTGGAGAATGATAAGCACGCAGAGGAATACGTAAGCCATCTGAAATCGGCAAAGGAAATCTTCGCAGCCCGCGACGAGGCAGCCAAGCGTGCAAAGGAAGAGACTCTGGAAGATAGCGAAACCGCCATCATGGATGCCAAATACGGTTTTATTCATGGTGCATTGCAGGAAGCGGGTTATGAACCGGGCAAGGCAAAGGATACCTATCAGGTAACCCACCTCATCGATAGCATCCTGACCAATAAATATGTAGGATTCCCTATCTTCATCCTTCTGCTGTTCATCATGTTCTCTGCCACCTTCGTGCTGGGCGAGATTCCTAAGGGATGGATTGAAGACGGCGTGGCATGGCTGGGCGAATTCATCAGCAATACGATGCCGGATGGACCAGTAAAGGATATGCTGGTAGATGGTGTGATTGGTGGTGTAGGTGCCGTGATCGTGTTCCTGCCACAGATTCTCATTCTGTATTTCTTCATTTCTTATATGGAGGATTCGGGATATATGGCTCGTGCCGCCTTCATCATGGATAAGCTGATGCACAAGATGGGCTTGCATGGCAAGTCATTCATTCCGCTGATTATGGGATTCGGATGTAACGTACCTGCGGTGATGGCGACGAGAACCATCGAGAGTCACCGTTCGCGTCTGATTACGATGCTGATATTGCCATTGATGAGCTGTTCGGCTCGTCTGCCAATCTACATCATGGTCATCGGAACATTCTTTGCCATCCAATACCGTTCACTCATCATGGTATCGCTCTATCTCATCGGCATCTTCCTAGCCGTGATATTGAGTCGCATCTTTGCCAGTTTCGTAGTGAAGGGCGAAGATACCCCATTCGTGATGGAGTTGCCTCCTTACCGCTTCCCTACCTGGAAGGCGATAGGCAGACATACCTGGGAAAAGGGTAAGCAGTACTTGAAGAAGATGGGTGGCATCATCCTCGTGGCAAGTATCATCGTCTGGGCTTTGGGTTACTTCCCTCATAATGAGGAGCTTGACAACCAGGCACAGCAGGAGCAGAGCTATATCGGCAGAATCGGTAAGACCATCGAACCTATCTTCAGCCCACAGGGTTTCGACTGGAAACTGGATGTAGGCTTGGTTTCCGGTGTGGGTGCCAAGGAGATTGTAGCCTCAACGATGGGTGTGCTCTACAGCAACAACGACAGTTTCTCTGACGATCAGGATTACAACGATGAAGACGGAAAATATGAGGTTTTGAAGAAGCAGATGACTTCTGATTTGAAGAAGACCTACGGTTACAGCGATGCCGAGGCAGAATCCAAGGCTACGCTCACAGCCTACTGTTTCCTCCTCTTCGTATTGCTCTACTTCCCTTGCATCGCCACCATCGCCGCCATCAAGGGCGAGACGGGCAGTTGGAAATGGGCAGGCTTCGCCGCCGGCTACACCACGCTATTGGCATGGGTAGTATCAGCCCTGGTCTTCCAGATAGGAAGTTTGTTTATCTAATATAACAACGAAAACTCAAACAAAAAGGGTGTGACTAGTCGATTAGTCACACCCTTTTTGTTTGTTGCTCATAAGAATGAAGGCCGTTCTTACCTGCAGGAAATGTCAGGAGTAGCAGGAATGTTCTTGGTAAGCCATAAGAAAAATGTTTCTGTTCCTAATGGAAATCTATGTTCAGCAGTGTTGAACTTATGTTCAGAACTGCTGAACTTAAGTTCAACACTGCTGAACATAAGTTCAAAAGCTTTGAACATAGAATTCCATTAAGGGCAGAAACAATTATCATTAAGGGCAGAAACATCTACTATTAAGGATGAAAAGAAATATCATTAAAGATAAAGGGTTGTATTTCTGATTATAGAGCGGATAAATAATGATGCCAGCTCTTCATTTTATATACGATGATAACCATAATTGCAGATGATGAATGAAATTCGGCGATAATTGAATGATAATACAGACACAAATCCACAAAATAGTGTTAGTTTTGCAGTCGAATAACATCAAAAGACAAAAGCTATATGAACAAACGAACAGCAACAAACATTTTGAGTTTAAGAGCCTCAGCTATCTCATGCCTGATGGCACTGAGTCTCGGCAACAGCTTTGCCCAAGGTATCACTTTCAAAACCGATGCTTCCACCGGTGCCATCGCACAACTTGCCATCGACAACGATGCACAGAAGATGAACTGGGTGCTCACGCCAGACGGCAAGCAGTATAAATGGGTAACCGCCAAATATGGCTGGGGACTCGGTTTTATGACCGTCAACGGTCAAAAGTTGGAATGGCAGAACCCTATCAGCCATAAGGGAGAACTCGTTTATCAGGCAGGCGACATCCGCATCTCCGTAAAGAGAACTCTGAAGAATGGTGAACTCTTCGAGGAATACACCTTCAAGAATACAGGCAAGACCGCAGCCCGGATTTCCGATTGGGGAATCTATACCCCATGGAATGATAACTACCCCGATGCTGCCACCTGCATGACCAACCGTTGCAACGCTCATATCTGGGCAGGCGATAATGCAGCATACACCTGTGCCATACGTATGGGTGCTAACGGTATCTTAACAGAGAAAGCCAAAAGCAAGAAGGAAAAGGAAAAGAACATTACCATAGAAGGCAGCAACGTGGGCTTGATGCTCATCCAAGGTTCCCTGCCAGATTACGAGGAATGGGAGCGCAAGAAAGAGAATGCCAACTCCAACTTCCGTGGTGTCATCGCCATGGATCTGCCGGACATGACTCTGAAAGCAGGAAAATCATATACCATCGCATGGAAAGTATTCGAGCACAAAGGCAAGGATGATTTCTATCAGAAATTCCTGGCTGCCGGTGGTGCCATCGCCAAAAGCGACAAATATGTATATCAGCAGGGCGAAGAGGTAAAGATTTATCTGGAGAAGAACAAGCTGAAATCGCTCTCTGCTACCATCACGGGCAAGGATATGCGCAACGGAAAGGTTACTTCTGAGCCAAAAGCCATCAGAACAGGAAAGGATGCCAAGGGTTATTATGCTTATTTCAAGGCAGATGAACTGGGCGAGCAGCGCATAGACCTTATATATAATAAGGTGGAAAGAACGCATGCCACCATTCTCGTGGTAAGCAACTATGAGACGCTGATAGATAAGCGAGTGAATTTCATCATCGATCATCAGCAGATGAACGCCCCACAGGATGCCCGATATGGCGCCTATATGGTATATGACAACGAGAAGGAGGAGATTTACAAGAATGATGACAAACGTAAGAGCTATGACTGCGATGAAGGTAGAGAACGTGTGGGTATGGGCATTCTCATTGCCAAATGGTATATGAAACATCCTAGTGAAAAGTTGAAACAATCACTCATCCGCTATGCCAAATTCTATCACGAAAAGTTGCAGACAGAAGATTTCACCACCTATTCCAGAGTAACAAAAGATGGCTGGAACCGCGGCTACAACTATGCATGGGCAGCCGACTTCTTCTTCCACATGTATGAGATTACTCAGGACAAGCAGTATGCACTCTGGGGATACAAGAC
>URYG01000240.1 GCA_900551985.1 uncultured Prevotella sp.
CTATTCATTTACCTGTTTTTTTGATATTTTCTCTTCGTTACACGGTGTTAACACTGCCATACCAGCCTGCGCCGCTTTTTAAAAAGAAATGGTTGGATACCTACCCTGTGATGGTCCAATGGATGAAACTGCTGCAACTTTAATGGCGTTGCCCCTGATTTGCAACAAACTTTAACGCTGTTGCCGCTGATTTGCGACAAAAAAGTGGTATCTTTGCCCCTGATTTGAAACAAATGCGTATGTTTAGACGAAATATCATCAGTAAACTGGAGGCTTGGAAGCAAGACAAAAAGCATAAGCCTCTTATCCTGAGAGGAGCTCGACAGGTTGGCAAGACAACTGTGGTCAATGAGTTTGGCTCTCAGTTTGATAATTATCTATATTTCAATCTGGAAAGAAATGAGAATGCTAAGTTGTTCGAGATGGAGATTCCTTTAGACGACCTGGTGAATATGCTGTATGCCAGTGTCGGTAAGGTTAAGAAAGAAGGAACTACACTTGTTTTCATCGACGAGATACAGAATTCTCCTAAAACCATAGCACTTCTCAGGTATTTCTATGAACAGAGACCTGATTTGTATGTTATTGCAGCTGGCAGCCTGTTGGAGAATCTGGTGGATGTTAAAGTCAGTTTCCCTGTGGGAAGAGTACAGTATATGGCTTTGCGACCTTGTTCGTTTTCGGAGTTCCTGGGGGCTATCGGTAAGAATAATCTGCTTGCCGTACTCTCGCAGAAGGCAGAATATACGGTTGCCTTCCATGAACAGTTGATGCATCTTTTCAATCAATATACCATTGTGGGAGGTATGCCTGAAGCTGTGCAGCAGTATGCTGAAACCCAAGATGTCATTGGTATCGAAGATGTTTATGAAACTCTGGTGCAAGCCTATAAGGATGATTCTGAAAAATACGTCAGAGGCAATAAGCTGACGGATGTGGTGAGATTCATCCTCTCCTATGGTTGGGCTTTTTCGGGCGAGACTATTACGTTAGGTAACTTTGCCAATTCTGGCTATAAGTCAAGAGAGGTGGGCGAGGCATTTAGATTGCTGGAGAAGGCTATGCTCCTGGAGCTGGTTTACCCTGTATCTTCTACCCAGTTGCCGATTATTCCTGAGACCAAACGGATGCCAAAACTCATCTGGTTTGATACGGGATTAGTGAACTATCAGGCGGGTATTAGAAAGGAAATCATTGGCTCTACCGACATGGTTGACAGTTGGCGTGGGCATATTGCGGAACAAATTACGGCTCAGGAGTTATTGGCTTTGGAAGATAGAGTAGGACAGCATCGCTCATTTTGGGCAAAGCCGAACAATGGAGCTGAGGTTGATTTCATTTTTGCTCATAACTCCAAGCTTTATCCGATAGAGGTAAAGAGTGGAACGAATGCCCATCTCCGTTCACTTCAGGTGTTTATGGATAGTTCTGAGGTAAACATAGCCATCCGTATCTGGTCAAAACCTTATTCTATAGATAAGGTCAAGACGAATCATGGCAAGGAGTTTACGTTGATTAATCTTCCGTTCTATCTGATAGGTAATTTGCGGAGCATATTGGATGCTGTTGTAGAAGAATAAAAAAGAATATAATGCATCATGCAAAATATATAATAAGGTGGACACTGCTTTTTGGGAATAGCAATGTCCACCTTATTATATATATAGTTCTAAAAATCTTTATTCCGCCAGTCGGATGCTCATCGGGCTTACGGTGATGAGGCGCTTCTTGTAGAGGTCGCCAATGGCACGCTTGTAAACCTTCTTGCTTACGTGGAAACGCTCGTAGATATCGTCGGCCTCGCTCTTGTCGCCAAGGTTGCACTCGCCATCGTTGTCCAGAAGATACTGGTAGAGGGTTTCGGCGAAATCGGCAGTCTGCTGGATGCCGGTCTTCTGCAGGGTGACGTCTATCTTTCCGTCTGGGCGGACTCTTCCGATGTAGCCCTTCATCTTGTCACCCGTGTGGATGTACTGGAAAATCTGGTCCTGATAGAGGAGTCCCGGATACTGGTTGTCGATGATAACCTTGAAGCCGAGGTCTGTCTTCTGCCAGATGAGGAGATCCACCTCATCGCCATGCTTGTAGTGAGGATGGTCTTCGTTGAGATAACGCTCAATCTTGGCAGAGGCAACGATGCGATAGCTCTCCTCGTCGATGTGGATATGCACGATGTAGGAGTTGCCGAGCACCATGCGCTTCTTCTGCTCACGGAAAGGGCAGAAGATGTCCTTCATCAGGCCCCAGCCCAGGAAGGCTCCGTATTCGTTGACCCATTTCACTTCGAGATAGGCGAAGTCGCCCACCTTAGCCAATGGGTTTTCGGTGGTAGCGATGAGGCGCTCATCCTGATCGAGATAGATGAAGACATCCAGCTCGTCGCCGATGCCTGCGTTCTCAGGGACGTAGCGGGATGGAAGGAGAATCTCTCCCTCATCTCCACCATCAAGATACAGACCGAAATCTACTTTCTTTACGATGCGAAGGCGATTGTAATCGCCGAGTTTTATCTTTTTGCTCATATAATATTATCTTCAGTTTTTTCTTCTATTGTTGGGGCTTCTTCAACTTCTGCAGTTTCTTCCTGGCTATCAGCAGTTTCTTCCTGGCTATCAGCAGCTCCTGCCTCCACCGTCTTCTCTATCATTCCATCCTTGAGATGGATGGTGCGGTCGGTGATGGACGCAAGGCCCTCATCGTGAGTTACGATGACGAAAGTCTGACCGAACTTGTCTCTGAGATCGAAAAAGAGCTGGTGGAGTTCAGCCTTGTTCTTGGTGTCGAGACTTCCTGATGGCTCATCGGCAAGGATGACGGCAGGATTATTGACCAAGGCTCTCGCCACGGCTACACGCTGCTTCTCACCACCTGACAACTCGGCAGGTTTGTGGCTGGCTCTATCGCTCAAGCCCATGAATTCCAATAACTCTTCGGCACGCTCCTTGGCTTCCTTTCGGCTTTTGCCTGCAATGAAGGCAGGAATCATGATGTTCTCCAGGGCGGTGAACTCTGGGAGAAGCTGATGGAACTGGAAGACGAAACCGAGATGCTGGTTGCGGAAATCGCTCAGCTTCTTGGTGCTGAGGCTGCGTACATCGATGCCATCTACCTCAATGCTGCCACTGTCAGGCTTGTCGAGGGTACCGATAATCTGGAGAAGAGTGGTCTTGCCGGCACCGCTAGGTCCGACGATACTTACCACCTCGCCCTTGTCAATATGCAGGTCGATGCCCTTGAGTACCTGCAGGGAGCCGAAGCTCTTGGTTATACCTTTTATATCAATCATTTTCTAACTCAAAATTATTTTGCAGGCAAAATTAAGCAAAATATTTGGAAATGCCTAATTTTAAGAGATAAAAAGAAAAAAAGAGCCTTATTTTGTTTAATAAGGACTTGTAGAAGGGATTAAATAGCTATATTAACCTATGCGCCCTGCAAGGGCAAAAACATTACATATATCATGCTTTTACCCTTACAGGGCGTATGGTGTCTTTTTTATTTCAACCCGTCGGCATCGCCGGTGGTCTTCAATCCGTTGCTCTTGTCGCGAGGGGTGATATTCACTTTCTTCGCCACGGTGTTCTCGATAAGGCTGGCATCGAATGCCATCTTCTTGTCGGTGCAGGTGATATCCTGGAAGGTGAAATCTACCAGGCGGTATTTATCGCTCTTTCCTACATCAAAGAAGTTGTCACAATCCATCTGGATGTTCTTGATGGTGATGTTGTTGCACTGGCTAAATGGCATGTCCTTGCGGTCGCCTGGCTTGAAGAACTGGGTCCATGGACGGATGACGAGGAAACTGCCGGTGGTTCCCTGGATGTTATCCACTGTTACATACTCATAATGCTGAGGCGTATCTGGGCGCATCTTCAGCCAGAGCACGCGCTGTGCCTTATCCACCTTGATGTTGCGGAGCACGATATTGCGGTCTTTCACGCTTTCGCTGCCAAGAGTCAGGCAGCCATGCACGGTTCCGTAATGGCAGTTCTGGATGAGCACATTATACACCGGACCATTCTCCGGAGCCTGGTCTGCCCAGGTTCCCTTACCGCCCTTGATGGCGATGGCATCATCGTTGACGCTCATCTCACAGCCATCCACCAGTACATCGTGGCAGACATCAATATCGATGGCATCGCTACTTGGTGCCTTCATGCCGGAAGTAGGGGCGAAGATGGTACAACCCAGGAAGCGGACGTGGTCGCAACGGTAGATGTGATTGGTCCAGAACGGACTGTTCTGAATATGCACATCCTGCAAGGTTACGTTGCTGGAGTTGCTGATATAGACGAGGCGAGGGCGCTGTGCATCCTTGTTGGTGCACTGGCGATTCCAGGTGCGACGAATCCAGAACTCCTCCCAGTAGTGATAACCATTGCCATCGATGGTACCTGGACCAGCGATGGTGAAGCCGTTGCATTTGTCGGCATTGATGAATGCCGAGAAGTATTTGCAGGTCTCGCCCTCGATGCGGGTTTCTACTACAGGGAAGTTGGCGATGCGGTCGCTTCCTTTCAGTTTTCCGCCTTCTTCCAGATAGAGATGGGTCTTCGGGCGGAAGAAGAGGGCACCGCTCTGATAGGTTCCGGCAGGAACCACGATGACGCCGCCGCCTTCCTTAGCTGCACGGTCGATGATTGACTGGATGGCCTTGGTCTGAATGAGGGTGCTGTCTGTTTTCACGCCATAGTCGGTGAGGATGTATTTCTTGCCGAGGGTATCTATGTTCACCTTCTGGGCATTGCTGAACCAGGCATCCATCTTGGAGCCGTCGGGCCAAAGTTCGGCTCAAGGCATGGAA
>URYG01000241.1 GCA_900551985.1 uncultured Prevotella sp.
GGGCTACCTGGTGTCTTGATTGCCGCAGAGAGATCAAGCGATGGAATCGCTTGGAACGGGGGCAGGCTTGCTGCTTGCTCCTTGCTTCTTTGCTTTTTCTTCTTTACTTCACGCTCCACTCGAAGAGACCGCAGGAATGGGTTTCTGGCTGCTTCAGCTCGAGCTTTACAGCCTTGGTCTTCACTGGGTCGAAATTCACGATGCAGGCTACACCACGCTTGCATGGATAAGCATCAGCTCCTGGAACTTCCTTCCAGTTGCCAGCCTCGTCCTGATAGTAGAGCTTCCAGCTGTCTGGCACCTTGCAACCGCCCCATGGCTGGTCGTCGTACCAATATACGGTGCTGGTCTTGATCTCCTTGCTCTCAGGGAAGGTGTAGGTAATCCACTCTGTGGTGTTCTTCTTAGGCCACCAGTGGATGTATGGGATAGAACGGTCGTTCTCATCGGTAGGAACCAGTCCGTCGGTGATACTGCTCTTGGCAGGTACAGGAGAAGAGAATTCTACCTTAGCCTGAGCTGCGAGAGTTGCAGGAGCAGATGGCTTGGCTGCCTTGACATCCTGTGGCAACCATACCTTCATGTTGCCGTTGCCACGATGAGCCCAGGCGAAGTATGGGATGAGGGTCAGGGTCTGGTCCTTGGTGCTCAACTTGCCGCTCTTGTCGTAGGCGAGAGTCTGCACGTTCTCGGTCAAGGTCTCCATGTTCTGACCCTTGTAGAGTGTCAATACATTCTTATATTTTGGGTCGATGAAACCATCGTAAGAAAGCTTGCCCTCAGCGAACTGAGGTTCACGGTTCTCCAGGATGCTCATGATGTCGAAGCCCTGGTTGTCTGGCCACTCTGCGCAATATACGATAGGGCCACGCTCGATGCTGATGCAGCCACGGTCTGCCTCTACCTTGTTGTTGGCACGTACGGTGCGTGCTTCCATATCGAAGTGAACGCGAACCACATCGCCCTTCTTCCACTTGCGGTTGATGGTATAATAGCCATCCTCTGTCACCTTAGCCTCTACCTTCTTGCCGTTTACGGTGATGGTATAGCCCAGACGCTTGCCGTCGCTGTAGTAGTAGAGATCGGATGGAACAGGCTGTCCCTTTACCCATCCAGGGATGCGGATCTTCATACCAAACTGACCAGCCTTGTTGTCATCCACCTTGATGGCGATATCTCCGTTCCAAGGGTACTGTGTATCCTGGCTCAGGGAAACCTTCTTGCCAGCTACTTTCAGAGAAGAAGAGTTGCTGAGGAAGAGGTTGACATATACATTCTTATCCTTTACGGCATATACATAGCCTGGGAGGGATGGCAGGAAGCGGCAGATGTTGCTAGGGCAGCAGGCACAGCCGAACCAAGCCTGGCGCTGATGCTGCCCCATGCTCTCCAGTGGGTTAGGGTAGAAGAAGCCGCCGCCGTCCATGCTCACACCACTGATGAGACCATTGTAGAGGGTGCGCTCCAATACATCGTAATACTTGCTCTCGCCATGGAGGAGGAAGAGACGGTAGTTGACATAAACATTGCCGATAGCTGCGCAGGTTTCGCAGTAGGCACTCATGTTAGGCAACTCGTAGTTCTTGCCGAAAGCCTCGCCGTTGTTGGTGGCTCCGATACCTCCGGTGATGTAGAGCTTCTTGCTCACGATGTTATCCCAGATGCGGTCGATGGCGTGGATATAGGCGGTATCGCCGGTGAGGGCAGCAACATCTGCCATACCAGCATACATATAGGTAGCACGTACGGCATGACCTACAGCCTCGTCCTGCTCCAATACCGGTTTGTGACTCTGAGAGTATTCCTGTTTGATAGATGTCTTGCCACGGTAGTCGAGGAAGAACTTAGCCTCTTCGAGATATTTCTTGTTGCCTGTAGCGAGATAGAGCTTGCAGAGCGCCATTTCGGCAATCTGATGTCCCGGTACCACGCAAGCCTGTCCTGGATTAGGACCTACCTCGCGAACTACGCAGTCGGCATAGCGGATAGCGATGTCGAGAAACTTGCGGCTGCCTGTAGCCTGCCAGTGAGCCACGGCACCTTCTACCATGTGACCGAGGTTGTAGAGCTCATGGCTCAGATCCTCTTCCTTGCTCCAGCGCTTGTCGCCAGCCCAGAAATGAGGATGTTTCGGGTTCTGTGTACGGGCGGTATAGAGATATCCGTCTGCCTCCTGAGCCGGAGCGATGATGTCGAGTACGCTGTCGATATACGCCTTGAGTTTCTTGTCAGGGTAGGTCTGGAGCACGTAGCTGGCACCCTCGATGGTCTTGTATGGGTCGGTATCATCGAAGCTCAGCGGCATCAGTTTACCTACGTCATACTTCTCGCTAGGATGTGCAGCGCGCTCAAAGTTCTTGTATCTTCCTTCACTTTCGCACTTGCTGAAAGCCAGCGGGATGGTTACCTTGCGAGAGGTCTCGATACGCTGTCCCCAGAACGTATTGTTCCAAACCTTTACTGATGTGAAAGGAACCGGAGTGATAGGATAACCACCCGAGCTCTTGTTCACCTTCTGTGCCGAAGCAGGCATCAATGCCAATGCCGCCAAGGCTGATGTTACTAAAATTTTCTTCATAATTATTAATTGTTTCTATATATTATATACGTTTAATGTACTTCGATATTTTGTTTGCCTTTAATATTTCCAACGAATCTTTTGGTTCTTCGTCATAACCATTTGGATTTGGATGCTGTAAGATTTGCATGTTTAATGGAATGAGCTTGGAATATGAGCCAGCCATTACTTGGAGTACAGCTGTATACGAGCCTGTTCCTGCATTTCTGCTGCATTTGTATGCATGGTAGCCACCTGTGTATTTTGTGAAGTTGGAATAGTTGTCGTTTAAGACGAAATTAAAATAACTATTATTGTAAGTGTTCACTCCACAGACATCTGTATAGTAGAAATACAAATCACCATTCTGGTATACACTAACATTGTTGTATGAACCAGCTCTTCCTGGGTCTAAGAATCCTGTTTTGTTGTATGATGGATACCCGGAAAGTTCTGAAGACCACTTGAATGTACCAGTTGTAGCAGATGGTATCACATGATAAGCAGTCTTGGTCTGTTGGAAGGTTATACCTTTTTTGTTTTTGATGTTGGCTGTAATCGTATACTTCTGTGATGTGGCATTGACATTAGGATTTTTCACAACAACAGATTTTCCTGTAGCCGTTAGATACGTTTTTGTCGATGCTGTCTTTGATGTAAAAGTTTCAATGGTAATCTTCCAAGTAACATCATATTCAGCGGAAACATTGATGGAGTAGGTTGCTGATGAATTAATTATTTCTGGTCCTGAAATGGATGCTGTATTTGTGGTACAAGTCATTTGTAAAGCTCTTTGGTTAGCTATGGCATTGTACATCATTTCACATTGTTTAGGGGTAATCTTCCCTCTATAGTCGTGTCCGCTGTACGACATAAGATTTAATGGGTCTGGATTATACTTATCTCCATTTGCATCTGTTAAATCTCCTCCGACATAAGATCCTGCATACCATTTGTTTGGATCTGCTGGCGTATCTGAGATAAAGTCTCCTGCTGTTGTTGAATTTGAGCCGTTTACAAATTCTGGTGTACCTCCATCTTTCGGATCAGTTCCATGATGAGTGTGCCATAACCCTAAACAATGTCCTACCTCATGTGCTACAGTGCTTGTTGCATAGCGATTTGCTCTGACATAGAGATTGTTTTTATACATAAATGAAGCCCCACTGGTTGCAATGAGATTCCTGCTGTCGCTTATGACATATACATTAATAGCATTTTGTTTTGAGTTGATGCTAAATAATCCTTTCATGTATTTAGATAAAGTTGCATCGTCTTTGTCTGACATAAGATTGTATGTGTCATTGTCAATATACTCTGCACCGCTGTATAGAAATGAAATGTTACTTCCTGCATAAAAGTCATTTAATGAATTTATAATAGAAGTTGTAATATTTTTAGATAGACCTTCTCCAGAAGAACTTCTTACGATATGTGTGTATACTCGTATGTTATATTCTGTAAATGTGAGCGCATTGTTTGAGGCTCTGGAAAATAGCCAAGTCGGTGGAACTTCATTAGGAGTTCCACAGCCTAAAAAATCATTTCCTCCAGCTCTTGTTTTGTTTGTCTTATCATATATCTGGATGCTGTTGATTGTAAGTTCATAATGATATGAAACAACAGGTAAACTTGAATTGTTAGGAGTCATTACATATAGCAATCTAATAGTTCCATTCACAGAAACTGATCCTTGATATGTTTTTAATTCATCATTAGCATTTACTATTTCAATGACTGCTCCTGATTCATCTCCAAAGTTCTTGTTAAGCACTTCTTCTCTGTTTTCAAGACGGAGATACCATTTCTTTTCTTCCTTGGAATATTGTAGTACTCCAATGGCATTTTTTATCTCAAAAGGTTCATAGTTTTCATCACTTGGATAAATCTTTATCCATTCTTCGTCTTCATTATTATCTTTACAAGCAGTAAAAGTCGTAAGCGAGAATATAGCAATTATCATTGCTAAAAGACTCATAAAATAATATCTTCTCTTCATAATTGTATTTGTTATATATTCTTATATATGAAAATAATTGGAATGTGAGGGTTGATTGCAAGCCTTTATGCAATCAACCCAATATTTTACTTCTTCGGGATGTATTCATCCCAGAGTTTCAATGAATGCAGATAGCCTGAGAAAGGCCATGCCTCTTCGGCATTTTTGCCCAGAAGCATAAACTGCGATGGCT
>URYG01000242.1 GCA_900551985.1 uncultured Prevotella sp.
GTACCAGCCACCTTCTTCATACTCTTGATCTGGGCAGAACCACCTACACGAGATACAGAGATACCTACGTTGATAGCTGGACGGAAACCCTGGTTGAAGAGGTCGGTCTCGAGGAAGATCTGACCGTCGGTGATAGAGATCACGTTGGTTGGGATGTATGCAGAAACGTCACCAGCCTGGGTCTCGATGATTGGGAGGGCAGTCAAGGAACCGCCACCCTTCACCTTGCCCTTCAGGCACTCAGGAAGGTCGTTCATCTGCTCGGCTACCTCCTGCTGGTCGTTGATACGAGCGGCACGCTCCAACAGACGAGAGTGGAGATAGAACACATCACCAGGATAAGCCTCACGTCCTGATGGACGGCGGAGGATCAGTGATACCTCACGGTAAGCCACAGCCTGCTTACTCAAGTCATCATATACTACGAGGGCTGAGTAACCGCGGTCGCGGAAGTACTCACCGATGGCTGCACCGGCGAATGGTGCGTAATACTGCATGGCTGCAGGATCGGCAGCAGTAGCACTTACGATGATGGTATATGGCAGGGCGCCGTGCTCCTTCAGGTTCTGTACCAATGCTGCAACGGTAGATGCTTTCTGGCCGATGGCTACATAGATACAATATACAGGCTTGCCTGCCTCATAGAAACTCTTCTGGTTGATGATGGTATCCACTGCGATGGCAGTCTTACCGGTCTGACGGTCGCCGATGATCAACTCACGCTGTCCACGACCGATAGGAATCATGGAATCGACAGCCTTCAAACCTGTCTGGAGAGGCTCCTTCACTGGCTGACGATAGATCACACCAGGAGCCTTACGATCCAGCGGCATCTCGAATGCATCAGTGAGATCGATATCACCCAGACCATCGATAGCCTGACCCAGAGGGTTAACGACACGACCTAAGAAGTTGTCGTTCACGCGGATAGAAGCGATACGGTGAGTACGCTTCACGCTCTGTCCCTCCTTGATGCCAGCAGTAGGACCTAAGAGGACACAACCTACATTGTCTTCCTCGAGGTTCATGACGATAGCCATCGTGCCGTTCTCGAACTCAAGAAGCTCATTAGCCTCTGCATTGCGAAGACCGTAGATACGAGCCACGCCATCGCTGACGGTAAGCACGGTACCTACCTCGTCAAACTGCTGAGAGCCATTCACCTCCTGGAGCTGCTGCTGAAGCACTTCAGACACCTCACTTGGTTTAATTTTATCTGACATTTTGTTATTTACTTTGAATTTTGAACTTTGAAAATCGAACTTGATGATTACCTTTATTAAAAGAAGTAACCCTTTCCGTTCTCTTTCCGTTTTACTTTTTGAGCTGTGTCAGAATGTTGTTGAGCTTGGTCTTCACGCTCGCATCCATTCTGTAAGTATCATACTCAAGGATGAAACCGCCGATGAGATCAGGGTTCACCTCAGTCTTGAACTCCACAGTACCTTGCGTTCTCTGCTCCACCATCTTGCGCATCTTCTCCTCCGTAGAGGCGTCAACAGCAGTGGCGGTGATCAGCTTACCGCGGATGATGTTCTTCTGTTTCCTGTAAAGAGTGATATACGAAGCAGCCATGAATTGCAGGGTGCTCTCCCTATCCTCCTTCAGGACGAGTGCGATGAACTTCTTGCTCAGTTCGCTTGGGTTCTTACCCAGGGCTGTGGTGAGAAGTGCCTGCTTCTTGTCCTTGGAAAGCATAGGGTTGTCTATCGTAAATCTCAGTTCAGGCACGTCGATGTAGCTCTTGTAGAGCGTCTGCATCTCCTGGTACACCTGATCTTCGAGCTTCATGCCGAGTGCTGCCTTGATGAGGGCACGGGCATAACGCACCGATATTACACCTATATCCATAAGCTTTACTGTTTGTTGTCAGAAGAAACCTCGTCCAGCAGTCGATTTATCATATCCATCTGTGCCTTGTCGTCAGAGAGCTTAGCCTTGAGCACCTTCTCTGCAATCTGAACAGAGAGCTCGGCAACCTGTCCACGGATTTCGCGGATGGCATTCTGCTTTTCTGTCTCAATCTGCGCCTTGGCGTCAGAGAGGAGACGGGCGCCCTCTTCGCGAGCCTTGTCCTGTGCTTTCTCTACGATGGCATCGCGTGTATCGGCAGCCTCCTTGAGGATGGCAGCCTGCTTCTCGCGAGCTTCCTGCAAGATGGATTCACCTTCTTTTTGGATATTGGCAAGCTTCTCGTTGGCTTCGTGCGCTTTCTTCAGGCTCTCGTCGATGAAGGCCTTGCGCTCGGTCACCATCTTGACGATGGCTCCGAAACCAGCCTTTCTCAAGATGACGAAGACAATCAGAAAGACGACTGTCATCCAGAAAAGCAAACCGCTATCAGGAATCAATAAATCCATATATACTGGTTAAAGTTTTACTTAAACGTTTTATTTTAACTAACACTGGAAAAGATCACCCACCCGCCCTCACAAACAGATAGAACACATCCCGAGAGCATCAGATATCGGGAGCATCCTTCAGATTCGTGAGAATGAATCGCGGCGGGAAGGGTGATATTCCTTTTATTACATAACGATAGCCAAGATGGCGATGATGACTGCGAAGAACGCAACACCCTCAACCAACGCAGCTGCGATGATCATAGAAGAACGGAGATCGCCCATCTTCTCTGGCTGGCGAGCCATAGCGTCCATAGCCTGGCCACCAATGCGACCGATACCAATACCTGCGCCAATTGCGGCCAAACTTGCGCCAATTGCGGCACCTAACTTTGCGAGAGCATCTGCTGCTAATAAAAGTGATAACATAATCTTATAATTTAAGTTGTTAATATTTTCTTTGTTTAATGTTTAAATTAAAAATGTAGATTCCGTAATCTATAAGCTATAAACTACTTCACTACCTCTGGCTCAGCCTCATGAGGCTGTACGTGAGCCAGCGAGATGAATACTGCACTCAGCATGGTGAATACCAATGCCTGAATGTAGCTTACCAAAATTTCGAGGAGCATCATGAAGACACTCATCGCAACACTTACGATTGTCATACCCGTACCTGCCAGATAGTTGGCCACCATATTCTCACTGATGTTGAACATAATGAAAATAATTGCCGCAAACGCAAGAGCGATAGCGTGGCCCGCCATCATGTTGGCGAAGAGTCGGATAATCAAAGCCAACGGTTTCGTGAAGATTCCGAAGAGCTCGATGAATGGCATCAGTGGTACTGGCACCTTCAACCAGGTTGGTACGTCTGGCCAGAAGATTTCCTTCCAGTATTCCTTCGTACCGGTGAAGTTGGTGATCAGGAAGGTCGTCACACCGAAGAATGCGGTGCAGGCGATATTACCTGTCAGGTTACCACCACCTGGAGGGAATGGTACGATACCCATGATGTTGGCTACGAAGATGAAGAAGAAGCAGGTAAGCAACCATGGTGCGTACTTTGGAGCTTCCTTACCCAGTGTAGCCCTGATCACATCGTCATATACCGACATGACGAACATGTGTATCAGTCCCGTGAATCCCTTTGGTGCAGGGTCATCCACCTTGTGCTTCCTGCACCAGCTGGCTGGTATCAGGATGCAGAGCAACAGGATGATAGCATCGATGAAGAGCACGCAGACGGTCTTCGTGATGGAGATGTCGAGAGGACGAACCTCCTGGCCTCCCACCTTCTCTACTATCTTGTTGGGATTCGTCTGTGCATCACCGTTCTTAATCACCAGGTTGAATGGTCCCGGACGGTCTCCATTGGCATCCTTCTCTTCCGAGAATTCGCTGCTGCAGAACACGTGCCAGCCCGATGTGGTGTTTACGATGACAGGCAGATGAATCACTACGGGATGGTCTCCCACGTTTGTGATATGCCATTCATAAGAATCCTTGATATGACCCCACAATATCTCTTTCACGTCGATGTTTTCCTTGGCCGATACCTGCAGAGGTGCCAGCGTGAAGAGCAGCATCGCCATCAAGAGGAATTGCTTGAGATGTTTCATATTCTTTAATTCTTACTTTGTTTATTAATTATTTGTCTCGGAGCCGCATTAAGAGAGGCGGCTCTTTTTCTCTACCCGAGCGAAGTAGATGCAGTCGAACACGAGAAGCACGACATAGAACAGGGCGAAGATGGCGGTGAATCCCAGGATGTTCTGCTTGTCGCATACCAGCACGTAGATGAGGAACACCAGGATGCCGGCTACCATCTTGATGACCAGTGCCGCCAGGTAGAACTTGGCGAGATTGGCGGGAGATGATTTAGCCACAGCCTTCCAGGCTTCGCCATAAGCAGTACTTGCAACGAGTGAGAATATCGCACTCACTACCAGCGGGTTAACCACCTGGGCAATGATATCATCGCATTGTGCAGAGATTCTGCAGCTGAAGAGGATGGCGAGCGCCATGGCTGCTGTCATCCACAGAGAAATCTGCTTGTACTTGATACCTGCCTGCCTGATAGCCTGCAAGCGCATCTTTTCATCTTTTTCCATGATCTGTGTTGTCAATATTGAGAATTATGAATTCTTAATTTATACTTCTACGCAAAGGCTTACTTCGTTTTTCTTACATTCCACGAATCCGCCCTTGATGTTCATTGCCTGCTTGCCTTCCCTGGTGGTGTATTCCACCTTGCCCACTTCGAGCGAAGAGATGATTGGCGCGTGATCCTTGAGAATCTCGAACGAGCCGAGGGTTCCCGGAACCAGTACGCTCTCTACCTCACCCTGGAAGACTACTTTCTCAGGAGATACTATCTTTAGCTGTAACATAA
>URYG01000243.1 GCA_900551985.1 uncultured Prevotella sp.
TACAGTTGATACCTTCTTGCTCCTCGATGGTCATGTTCTTGTGGATGACACCAATACCACCTTCGCGGGCGATAGCAATCGCCATTGAAGCCTCGGTAACGGTGTCCATCGCTGCTGTAACGAATGGAACGTTCAACTCGATGTTACGAGAGAACTTGGTTTTCAACTCTACCTGTTTTGGTAGTACCTCTGAATAAGCAGGGATCAGAAGGACGTCGTCGTAAGTGAGACCGTCCATTACAATTTTATCTGCAACAAATGATGACATATTGTAACCTTTAAAAATTTATTGCGTGCAAATTTAGCAATAATTTCTCAGATAGAGTTCGCTTTTTACGAAAATCTTACCTTATTAATGCTATTTAACGTGATTAGTTGGCTTGTTCGGACAAAAACTTGATTCTAATCAGTCGAATGTCCTCTTCTGTGTAGTCTTCATCCAACTCATCGAGTGCCGCATCCAAGTCGTCTGTTTCGCTCTCCATGAAGTAGTCATAGATGTCGTCGATCTTGTCGTCATCCATCCTGTCTTCGATGAAATAATCGATATTCAACTTGGTTCCGCTATACACGATTGCCTCAATTTCGTCCAGGAGATCAGCGAACTCCAGACCTTTGGCGCTGGCCAGGTCTTCGAGATCGATCTGTCGGTCGATGCTCTGGATGATGTTCACCTTGAGCAATGACTTCTTGGCAACGGTCTTCACGCGCAACTCCTCTGGTCGCTCGATTTCATTTTCTACACAATAGTTCTGGATCAGCTTACAGAATTCCTTGCCATAACGCTTTGCCTTACCGGCACCCACGCCCTGGATGTTCTGCAATTCCTGCAAGTCGTGCGGATACATGGTAGCCATCTGCTCCAGAGATACATCCTGGAAGATGACGTATGGTGGCAACTTGCGCTTTTTAGCCACACTCTTGCGCAGGTCTTTCAACATGGCGAAGAGAGTTGGATCCAGTGCTTCTCCGTTGTTACTGCCTTCATGAGCACTCTCTACATAATCGTCCTTAAATTCCTTGTCGGCAACGATCATGAAGGATGTTGGATTCTTCAGATAGCGCTTGCCGGCGGCAGTCAACTTCAAGAGTCCGTAGTTCTCTACATCCTTCTTGAGGTAACCGGCTATCAATGCCTGGCGGATGACCGGATTCCATACCTTGGCATCCATATCCTCACCGGCACCAAACTCTTCCAGGTTGTCGTGCTTGTGGGAAACGATGTCGTCGGTGGCACGGCCTTTCACGAAATCGATGATATACTCCTGACGAAAGTTTTCCTTCACGGCAGCCACAGCCTCCAATACCACAACCAGAGCATCCTTAGCCTCAAACTTCACGGAAGGATGCAGACAGTTGTCGCAATTGTGGCAGTTTTCCACATTATATTCTTCTCCGAAATAATGGAGCAGCATCTTGCGGCGGCAGACAGATGATTCGGCGTATGCGGCAGTCTCCTGCAGGAGCTGTCGGCCGATATCCTGTTCAGCCACAGGCTTGTTCTCCATGAATTTCTCCAGTTTTCTCAGGTCCTTGCGTGCATAGAAAGCGATGCAGATACCTTCTCCTCCATCACGTCCGGCACGACCAGTCTCCTGGTAGTAACCTTCCAGACTCTTTGGAATATCATAGTGGATGACAAATCTTACATCCGGCTTGTCAATACCCATACCGAAGGCGATGGTTGCCACGATGACATCAATGCGCTCCATCAGGAAGTCGTCCTGAGTCTGCGAACGGGTTGCGGAATCCAGACCTGCATGATAAGGTGCAGCCTTGATATCGTTAGCCTTGAGTACTTCAGCCAGTTCTTCCACCTTCTTTCTGGACAGACAATAGATGATGCCACTCTTACCTGGATGCTGACGGATAAACATGATAATCTGGCGATCGATGTCGTTGGTTTTCTGGCGCACCTCGTAGAAGAGATTCGCACGGTTGAAGGAACTCTTGAATTCCCTGGCATCCACGATGCCGAGGTTTTTCTTGATGTCTGTACGCACCTTATCGGTAGCCGTTGCCGTAAGGGCAATGACCGGTGCCTTGCCTATTTCGTTGATGATAGGGCGTATGCGTCGGTACTCTGGGCGGAAATCATGTCCCCACTCAGAGATACAGTGTGCCTCATCCACGGCATAGAAAGAGATTTTGATGGTCTTCAAGAACTCTACATTATCTTCCTTGGTCAAAGATTCCGGTGCCACATAGAGGAGCTTGGTCTTGCCGCTCAATATGTCGCCCTTCACCTTCTCAATGGCCGATTTGTTCAGAGATGAATTCAGATAGTGAGCCACGCCATCGTCTTCACTCAGTCCATTGATCACATCCACCTGATTCTTCATCAGGGCGATCAGTGGTGAGATAACAATAGCTGTTCCATCCATGATCAAGGATGGAAGCTGATAACACAAGCTCTTACCACCACCAGTAGGCATCAACACAAACGTATCGTTGCCTTCCATCAGGTTCCTGATGATAGATTCCTGCTCGCCTTTAAACGAATCGAAACCGAAATAATGTTTCAACTGTTCTGTAAGATTTACCTGTTCCGTCATATCCAACTTTAATTTTATATGTCTTTATATGGTATATAGAAATCAGCCGGGATTCTCTCCCAACTGATTTGATGATATTTTCATAGAATCATGCTTGCCGGAATCCTCCTTACGCAGACTCCAACTGTCCAAGATGAGCCTTGTCGAGCTGTCCCTTGGCATAATCCAATGTCACTTCAAACTTTTTAATTCTCTTGGATGGTACCTCAAACATCGCATCGGTCATCACTGCCTCTACGATAGAACGAAGTCCACGGGCTCCCAACTTATACTCCACGGCCTTATCTACCATGAAGTCGAGTGCTTCCTCTGTAAAGCTGAGCTTGATGCCATCCATCTCGAAGAGCTTCATATACTGCTTCACGATAGAGTTCTTTGGCTCTACCAGGATCTTGCGCAGCGCATCTCTATCCAATGGATTGAGATAGGTGAGCACAGGCAGACGGCCGATGATTTCAGGAATCAGACCGAATGACTTCAGATCCTGTGGCAGGATGTACTTCATCAGATCCTTCTTATCTACCTTGGCAACATTCTGTACTGAGTTGTAGCCTACCACGTGGGTATTCAGGCGCTGGGCAATCTTGCGCTCGATACCGTCGAAGGCACCACCGCAGATAAAGAGGATATTCTTGGTATCCACATGGATGTAATCCTGATCAGGATGCTTGCGTCCACCCTTTGGCGGTACGTTCACCATGGTTCCCTCCAGGAGTTTCAGGAGTCCCTGCTGTACACCTTCTCCACTTACGTCGCGGGTGATGGATGGATTGTCGCTCTTGCGGGCAATCTTGTCTATCTCGTCGATGAAGACGATACCACGCTGGGCAGCCTCCACATTATAGTCGGCTACCTGGAGCAGACGGGAGAGGATACTCTCCACATCCTCACCTACATAACCAGCCTCGGTAAATACCGTAGCATCCACGATGGTGAAAGGTACATCGAGCAACTTGGCAATGGTACGTGCCAGCAAAGTCTTACCGGTACCGGTACTACCCACCATGATAATATTGCTCTTTTCGATTTCCACGCCTTCCTTATCCTCAGGCTGCTGCAGACGCTTATAGTGATTATAGACAGCAACGGCAAGATGACGCTTGGCATGTTCCTGTCCGATGATATATTCATCGAGATATTTCTTGATTTCCATAGGCTTTGGCACCTGCTTCAAGGCAAACTTCTCGCCATCGCCCTTTGGATTCAATACGCCAGTCTGCTGCACAATCTCAAATGCCTGCTTGGCGCACTCCTCACAGATAAAGCCGTTGATACCTGTGATCAACAACTTCACTTCATTCTCGCTTCTTCCACAGAAGCTACATGCTTTCTTTGGCATAATGTCTTTTCCTTTTTCTTCTTTATACCTTATTATATATATACCTTATATTATATATACCTTATTATATATATAGCAATCTTGAAATCCGTTACTTGCGTACCAGGATATTATCAATCATACCATACTCCTTTGCTTCCTCGGCTGTCATCCAGTAGTTACGGTCGCTATCTGCATAAACCTTGTCGTATGGAGTATGAGAATGCTCAGAGATGATGGTATAGAGTTCCTTCTTCATCTTCAGGATCTCACGAGCCTCGATCTCGATATCAGAAGCCTGACCCTGAACACCACCCAATGGCTGGTGAATCATCACACGGCTATGTGGCAAGGCAGAACGCTTGCCTTCCTGACCGGAAACAAGCAATACGGCAGCCATGGAAGCAGCCATACCTGTACAGATGGTAGCTACATCACTGGTAATAAACTGCATGGTATCATAGATACCCAGACCAGCAGTAACACTACCGCCAGGACTGTTCAGATAGATGGAAATATCCTTGCCGCTATCTACTGAGTCGAGATAGAGCAGCTGTGCCTGCAAGGTGTTGGCAGTATAATCATCAATTTCCGTACCCAGGAAGATGATGCGGTCCATCATCAAACGAGAGAACACGTCCATCTGGGTAACGTTCAACTGACGCTCCTCCAAGATGTAAGGGTTCAAATACTTAGCCTGCGACTTGATGACGTCATCAAGCACCATTCCATTTATACCAAGATGCTTGGTTGCATATTTTCTAAAATCATTCATATTACATCAATTATTATTCAAATTTATATACGAAAATCGAGGTTATCGACCTCCATATCTCGTTCCGTGGAACAAAGATA
>URYG01000244.1 GCA_900551985.1 uncultured Prevotella sp.
CTCGTCCCCCTTCGCCCCTTTTGCTCCTTTCCCCCCTTTTATTATTAATTCTTAATTTAAAATTCAAAATTGAAAGCCCTTCTTCCTTCCACATATTTCGGCCCCATTCAGTGGTATCAGAAGCTGAACCGCTACGACGAATGCCTGATAGAGCGCCACGAGAGCTTTATCAAGCAAACCTATCGTAACCGCATGATCATCCCTACCACCAACGGCCCCCTCTCGCTCACCATCCCAACGAACCACAACACTTCGCTGGCGATGAAGGATATCCGCATCTCCGACCACGCCAACTGGCGCCACGTCCACTGGAATGCGCTCCTCTCCGCCTATGGCGAGAGCCCTTTCTTCGAGTATTACCAGGACGATATCCGCCCCTTCTTCGAGAAGAAATACGAGTTCCTCTTCGATTTCAACATGGAGACTACGGAGAAGATGATAGAGCTCCTCGACATCCGTCCCAAGATTTCAATCACGGAAGCCTACATTCAGAGTAAAGAACTGAAAGAAGAGGATGAAATCAGGGATTTCCGAGATGCTATTCGCCCTAAGAAGCCGCTTCCAGACGCTGAATTCGCTCCTCAGCGCTATTATCAGGTCTACGGGCAGAAGTACGGTTTCCAGCCGAATATGAGCATCCTGGACCTCCTCTTCAATGAAGGCAACGAGGCGATATTCTACCTATAAATAATAAGGTAGAGTATCGCCTCGCTGCTTCTTGCAGCCTTTTCGCAGCCTTCTTACAGCCCTCTTACAGCCCTTTCGCAGCTCTTTCGCAGCCCTTTCGCAGTCTTCTCTTAGTCTTCTTGTACCCTTTAGTTAAAAAAACTAAGTCATAGTTTTCTATCCCCGAACTCATAGTTTTTATCCTCGTAACTCATTGCTTTTCATCTTTTTCGGTCTTCTATTAAGCCCCTCCTTCGTCATCAATGATGCCTGGGCGCAGTCTTCATAGATGCCCTCTCATCCCCTTATATCAGTACCCTTATCGTCTCCCCCTCATCCCCCTTCATCCACATCAGGAGTTAACAGGTTAACAGTTAACACCCCAAAAATGCATACTCCCCCTCCCACACATATATAAAAATAAGTATATATATATTTAATATAATAAGGTACGCAAGGGGGAGGTAGGAAAAAACAGCTGTTAACTGTTAACCCTGTTAACCCCCTACTGCTCCAAGATACCCTTTTAGGAAATTTAAACAAGTATGCTTGGTGGTTTCATCGAAAAGCCGTACTTTTGTACTCTACTTATAATAACATAGGCAGATACTTATAACAAACATAAGCAGAAACTTATAATAACATAAGCAGAAACTAATAAACAACAAACAAAAACGACAATGAAGAAACTTAGATTCCATATAGTAGGTCTTACCCACAATGATGTGAAGGGGCATGAGATAGAATACGCCAAGGAGGCAGAGGGCAGAACCATCTGCCTGGTGCCCGATGACGCCAACCCCTTTGATTCGCTGGCTGTAAAGGCCTACGACAAGCAGCGCTTCATCGGCTATCTGTCGGCATTGGAGGGTGAGGACGTGAGAGCCCTCATCATCGCCCGGAAAGGTATCGACCTGCGCACCCGATGCGTGGGAAGCAACAGCAAGGAAGGAGGCGATGACAAGTCGGGACTCTATCTCATCGTCCAGGCACGGGTGGATGTGCCGGAGCAGGTGATAGATCTGGCACGCAGGGGGCTTTATGATGACAGAATCTACGATGACTGGCACTATACCGGTCCCATCCTGCCCATCGACAAGCTGACCCGTTTCAGTGATTGCACCATGATGCTGGAAGGTGTCCTCAACGACATCATCCAGCTTCAGGAGAAACTATCCCATATCAGAAATCTTTCTCCTGCCGGCAACCCTTCTTCTGCCGGCACCCCTTCTCCTGCCGGGAATCTCTCTCCCGATGGAACTCTCTCTCACCATCCGAATCTCTCAGATCCCGATTACAGGGCGGAGCTGGAGGAAGAGCTGCGCGATGACCTGGAAGAGGCTAGGGAGCGCCTCGCCTGCTTCCTGGAGATTCAGCGGAGCGATTATTCCCGCGAAATGACACAGACGAGAAACCGGATTCTCAACAAGCTCTATCTGATAGATGATGAGGAAATCCATCGCATGGGCGAAGTCCTGACTACCGAACTGGGCTTCATCACCAGCTCCGGTTATCGCGAGCGTGCGGCCCAGTCGTTCTTCATAGATGCCCCTATCGCTCTCAAGCAGAAGCAGACGGGCACCTACGATTACACCGACCAGCTGGATGAGATAGAACGCCAGCTCAAGACCTTCCCTTTCTCTCTCTCTATCAGACTTTCAAGGCGGACCCGGTAGATTTCCTCCGCCAGGTATTCTATAAGCGTGTGCCCCGCAAGATGATGCTCCAGCTGCTCTCGGGCATCGTATTGATGATCATGAACGGCAGGGTGAGCGATGTGAAGCAGTGGGGCAAGCACGGCAACGAGGAGGCGCTGATAGCGATGAAGACTGTGGGGAAGAAACCTGCGATTGGAGAGCATAAGAAAGAACTCAAGGAACTGGTGAAAAAGGCAGTCTTGAAGATTGCTGTTTATCAAAAGAGGGGATATTATGGCGTGTTTCTTTCAAAAAAGGTCTATTGGTATCCGGTTTTCCGCCTGATGGGCGATTGGGAACTACTCCCATCCAATTCTCCTCAGTCGTTCTGTACTTTCTTGGAAGAGCAGTTTAAAGGCAAGAAAATATCCGGTCCGAAAGCTCCTCTCTGCGGTAGGGATGATTTGAGGCAAGCAGGAGTCGCTCCCTTTTCTAACCATAAGGCATTGGAATGGAAATGTCTGGAGCAGGAAGAGCTTGTCAATACGCAGGAAGCAAAATTCAATCGTTATTGTGAGATTGTTGATGTTTTTGTGGAAATCCTGAGAGAAGAAGCCTTTAAGAAGGGTATTATGTTAGATGAATGGCTTAAAAATTAAGAGGCGTTGGCAGCGGAATTGTATCTGTTGCCAACGCTTTTTCTTTTTCGCTTCCTTTTTTCTTGTAGCCTTTTTCTTTCTTCTTTCTCTCTTGTTTTATACCTCTCTTTATACCTGAATCTAAAAACTTTTATCCCTCTTGCCCGATATTTTTATACAGCTTTTGTCGGCAGAGGTATAATAATGGAGTTACTTTCTTTTTCCTTATCTTTGCATCGCTTTTCCGAACGGTTGAGCGGCGGGAGCCAGTTTTCTCGTCTTGTTTTTAACTTAATAAATTTATCTGTATGTCAAATTTAAAAATGATTTCTTTTGAGGAGTGTAAGCAGATGAGCCGTCGTCTCATCGCCATGAATCCTAACCGCAATGCGAACATGGGTAAGATTTCTACTCATCTCCTCGATTACTACACCGAGCTTACCAAGCAGCCTTGGCTCTGCACCCTCGTAGGTCAGATTCGCGACCTCACCGCCAAGCAGCAGGAGGTGAAGTCTGGCGAGACCTTCAAGCAGCTCGACAAGCAGATTTCCGCCCTCAAGAAGCAGCTGCCGTTCCGCTCTCCTCACTACTTCCACTTCCTCGACGACCATCGCGCCCAGAAGACCATCGACCCGGAGGCCTTCACCTTCCAGACCACCGTGGACATCGACAACCCGGAGGAGGTGGAGACGGCGGTGAAGAACGCCCTGCTGCTGAACGGAATGTTTGATGACCCAGCCGAGAAGCTCTTCAGAGAGAAGATTTTCTCTGCCGATGACATCGAGCTTTGGAAGGGGAAAGTGCTCCACGTGGAACGTTCGGCACGCAACAAGGCGCACATCGACATCCGTATCCCTGTCGGAATGACCATCGCTGAGGCTCAGGGTGCCTTCTGCAAGCTCATCCATGCCACCGAGGACCCTAGCTGCGTTACGCCCGAGCGCATCATCTTCATCACCGATGCCGTGAGCCAGATCTATACTGCCGACGACTGGTACAAGCGACTGGATGAGGAAGCCGTGGCAGAATATCGTGAGGCTTACAGAAAGAGAGGATTGGACATCGACGGCCGTCCATTGGATATTGATTCGGCAAAGCATCGTACTGCCCAGCAGAATCCATCAGCTCAGCAGAATCCATTAGCTCAGCAGAATCCATCATCCTTGAATCCTTCTCTTCAGAATCCGTCAGTTCAGGGTCAATCTTCGCAGAGCCAATCTTTCCAGGGTCAATCTTTCCAGGGGGCATCTTCCCCCTCTTCATCTTCTGCTCCAACCGTAGATTTCCAGCCTATCGAGAGCGAGGAGGAGAAGGCGAGAAAGGCTGCCAATGCCGTGCAGTATGAGCAGACCTACGACGGCGTTCCTTACGAGGAGATTACCAAGGCGCTGGTGGATCTGATGGGCGGTGCTCCTGCCCATGGCAACCGCAACAACTTCATCTATCGTGAAGCCTGCCTGCTCAGATACATCTGCAACAGCGAGGCGGCTTGGATTAAGCAGGTAATCGAAATCTTCGGCGAAGATGAGGCAAAGGCGTTCGCCTCTGTAGAAAGCGCCTGCAAGGTGGCTCAATCCTCGGAAATGCCTCAGCTCGTGAAGCAGGCGGTGGAGATTGCCCGCAAGAACTATCTCGCCAAGCAGGCTACCGAGAAGGCGGGAATCTACGCTGATGTTCCTCCTCAGATGCCTGCCCGATTGCCTAAGCTCATCAAGCTGCTCACCAGCAAGGTGCCAGCCGACACCTCGTCCATCTTGCAGTAGAGATAGGCACCGCCAGC
>URYG01000245.1 GCA_900551985.1 uncultured Prevotella sp.
GCACGGTGACCGTTCTTCTTGCGATAGTCCTTGCGGCGCTTCATCTTGAAGACGATAACCTTGTCACCCTTTACGAGTGGGTTCACTACTTCTACTACTACTTTTGCACCCTCTACAGTTGGGGCACCGACAGTGATTGCGCCGTCTTTGTCAACGAGCAAAACCTTGTCGAACTCAACAGTCTGACCTGCCTCAACATCCTTGATGTGATGTACGAAGAGCTTCTTGCCCTCCTCAGCCTTGAACTGCTGACCGTTAATTTCTACGATTGCGTACATTTAATTAATTATATAAACGGGTTTTTCCGCGAGGCGTCCTGCATCGTGCCGGATCTTTACCGAGCCCCAACGAACTTAACTTTTTCTGTAATATTTGCCCAATCCATGAGCATTCGGGGTGCAAAATTACTAACTTTCTTTGAAATAAGAGAATAGGGGGATGAAAATCTTTCTTCTTTTAGGAAGAATTAACAAAAATGTGGGTATTAACAAAAAAGGTGCAAGGTTATTAACAAAAAAAAGCGATGACCTTCACAGGCTACCGCTCCAAATCTTCAATAGGTATTAGTTTTCTTTAAGGTAAAAAGATTGTTTTCAGGATAACTGCTGCAAAGATAGGGCTATTTTTTGATATCTCCAAATCTTTTTGAAACTTTTTTTGGCTTATATCAAGTGTGTAGGTGCACAAGGATGATATTTAACTGCCGTTAACACAAAAAGAGCGCAAACGTTTTCATTTTGTTAGATTGGGTGTAGCTTCTCAATAAACAAAAAAGGGCAGAAACTTTCACAAGCTTCTACCCCAAACGCATTTTTAAACAATCTTTTGCTGTTACCAGCATAAGATCCGATATTTAATAACTCTTATATAAGAGGTTATTTCTGATTCTTGATCTTCTCTACGTAAGCATCGATTACAGCTACGGCTGTGATGTTTACGATATCCTGTACACTGCTCTCTGAGTCAGTGAAGTGGATAGGCTTGTTCAATCCCATCTGGATAGGACCGATGATCTCTGCCTCTGGGTTCAAGCCCTGGAGAAGCTTGTATGCACCATTTGCACTGCTCAGGTTAGGGAATACCAAAGTATTCACATCCTTGCCCTTGAGACGTGAGAATGGATACTTCTCATCGCGGAGATCCTTGTTGAGTGCATAGTTTACCTGCATCTCGCCATCGATAGCGAGGTCAGGGAACTCCTTCTGCATCTCTGCCACTGCCTTCTTTACCTTTACAGGAGAACCGATGGCATCGGTACCGAAGTTAGAGTAGCTCAACATAGCCATTACTGGCTCCTCGTTGAAGAACTTCACGGTGCCGGCAGACAACTTGGCGATGTCGGTGAGGACATCCTCGTCTGGGTGACGGTTGATCAGTGTATCTGCGATGTAATATACGCCCTTCTGAGTGTTGAGGATGTGCATGGTTCCGAATGTCTTGTACTCATCACGGATACCGATGACGTCCTTGGCTACCTTGATGGTATTGCTGTACTTGGTGTAGAGACCGGTGATGAATGCATCTGCATCACCCTGCTCAACCATAGACATACCGAAGTAGTTGCGCTCGTACATCTTATCGTAAGCCTCTTCGAAGCTGTAACCCTCGCGGGCACGCTTCTCTGCCAGGTGCTTGGCAAACTTGGCACGGCGACCCTGCTCGTTGTCGGCACGCATATCTACAATCTCAATGTTTGAGAGATCGAGCTTCAAGCGGCTAGCCACACGGTTCAGACGGTCTGGGTTGCCCAACAGGATTGGCTCGCAGATACCCTCGTTCTTTGCCTGGACAGCAGCCTTCAGCATAGTTGGGTTGCCACCCTCTGCGAATACTACGCGCTGTGGGTGGAGGCGGGCTGTGTCGTGGAGCTTGCGGGTGAGCTTGGTCTCCTGACCGAGCAGCTGGCGCAACTCCTGCTTGTACTTCTCCCAGTCTTTGATAGGGGTGCGAGCTACGCCGCTCTCCATAGCAGCCTTGGCTACTGCTGCAGATACCTCTGTAATCAAGCGTGGGTCAACTGGCTTTGGAATGAAGTACTTAGGACCGAATGTGAGGTCGTTTACGTGATATACGTCGTTCACTACGTCTGGCACAGGCTGCTTAGCCAGGTCGGCGATGGCGTGAACGGCAGCCATCTTCATCTCCTCGTTGATGGCACGGGCGTGAACGTCGAGTGCACCACGGAAGATATATGGGAAACCGATTACATTGTTGATCTGGTTTGGATAGTCGGAACGGCCTGTTGACATCAATACGTCTGGACGGCTGTCCATGGCATCCTCGTAACTGATCTCTGGAACAGGGTTGGCGAGTGCGAATACGATAGGGTTGTCAGCCATAGAACGAATCATATCCTTAGAGAGTACGTTACCCTTGCTGAGTCCTACGAATACATCGGCACCCTTCACAGCCTCTTCGAGTGTGTGAACATCACGGCGGTCGGTAGCGAACAACTTCTTCTGTTCTGTCAGATTCTCACGGTCGCTTGTAATTACACCCTTAGAGTCGAGCATGACGATATTCTTCACCTGAGCACCGAGGGCTACGTAGAGCTTGGTACAGCTGATAGCAGCAGCACCGGCACCGTTAACCACAATCTTCACGTCGGCAATGTTCTTGCCGGCTACTTCGAGGGCATTCTTCAAACCTGCGGCAGAGATGATGGCAGTACCATGCTGGTCATCATGCATTACAGGGATGTCGAGGGTCTTCTTCAGGCGCTCTTCGATGTAGAAGCACTGAGGCGCCTTGATGTCCTCCAGGTTGATACCACCGAAAGTAGGTGCAATCTTCTCAACGGTCTCGCAGAATTTCTCTGGATCTTTCTCGTCGATTTCGATATCGAAAACATCCACTCCGCCATAAATCTTGAACAGCAATCCTTTACCTTCCATTACTGGCTTGCCGCTCATCGCGCCGATGTCGCCGAGTCCGAGCACGGCAGTACCATTACTGATCACAGCTACCAGGTTACCCTCTATGATCTTATCGCGCAAATCTTTTCTATATTGCTGAATCTCCAAGCATGGGAAAGCCACGCCTGGTGAATACGCCAAACTCAAGTCCGTTTGTGTGTGATAAGGTTTTGTTGGTTTAACCTCAATCTTACCAGGACGGCCTGCTTCGTGATATTCGAGAGCCGCCTCTTTTGTGATTTTTACCATAACAATGTATTGGTTTAATGATTCTATTTCTTTCTGTTTTTCGCAAAAAATGCGTTTTATCTTAAAGATTGTGCAAAGGTAATAAAAAACTTATTAAAAAAAGATGGATTTTTATTTTTTTTTGTATCTTTGCACAAAAATTATTTAAAGGATGCGGTTTTGCTATATGGAGTTGGCAGAATCGGATATGAAACAAACCGTTAAAATCAGAGATATGGCAGAAATTAATCAATATAGAAAAGATTTGCGCGATAAGATCATAGCTTATGCCATGAAAGAGTTTCATCAGCGCGGCGTGAAGGCGGTTAAGATGGATGAGATTTCTCGTGGACTCCGTGTGTCGAAGCGTACGGTATATGAAATCTTCGGCGATAAGGAGGAACTGCTGCTTGCAGGTATGAAGATAGAACGGGCTGAATACAAGGCTCGTGTAGAACAGTATGCGCTCACGCACGCGCGTAATGTAATAGATGTGATTGGATACATCTATCGCCTTCAGATGGAGCGTAACCAGCAGGTGGGTGTAGTCTTCTACGAGGAGATTCATAGGATGCCCCGCATCTTGGAGTTCCTGAAGGAGGAGCACGATAAGGAGTATGATGACAGCATGCGCTTCTTCCAGGCTGGCGTAGATGAGGGCTACTTCCGAAAGGATGTGAACTTCGAGGTGGTTTTTGAGTCTTCGAAAATCTGTATGTCAGAGATGATGCATCAGCAACTCTATAAGAGATTTACGATGCAGGAGCTCTTCGATAATTTCACCCTCATCATAATTCGGGGATTCTGTACCGATCGCGGTCTCGAATTGCTGGATAAGGCAATCGGGCAGCTTTAAAGCTTGTATATCCATTTCATCAGTCTGTTGATGATGCCGATGTTGCATCTGAACCAGCGGTATTTTGCCACGGGCTTGCCTCCGAAGCTTCGAATGAATTCTCTATACGGATTTCGCTTCCAGGGTAAGCCTACATCCATAAAGTGCAGGTGCTTGAAGCCCTTTTGGTGGGCGTATTGGATGGCATGCCAGACGGTCAGGGCGTCGGGATGCAGATACCGGTAGCTCTTCCTGAGCGATGCCAGGTGCCACAGATAGGCATCGCTGTCGCTGAAGGCAAGGGTGCATCCACCCAGTATCTTGTTTTCGTAAGATGCTTTCTTGATACCCAGTCGTTTCTTGTCGTAAGTTGTCACGAAGACTTTTGCTTCGCTGCTTTTGCTTATCTGCTCGAAGTATTCTCTTGGTGGCACATAGCGGCGAGGTTTCATCTTGTAGAATTTTTTGTAGAGTTGATAGAATCTTCCTATTTCGGATTCGTCAGAAGTACTATGGCATTTCAATCCCTTTCTTTCTGCTGCTTCAATCTGCATTTTAGCCTTGTCGGTGAGACGCTCTTCCGGTGTCTTGCTGTGTAGCGAATTATATACTTCCTGCCAAGCTATAGGGTAATAGCCCGTGCAACGGAAATGTCGGTAGCCGAACATCTTTTTCTGTATCTCTGAAAATCTAGCCGTGATACACCGCCGCCATATTCTTATTCCACCT
>URYG01000246.1 GCA_900551985.1 uncultured Prevotella sp.
GTGTTACTTTATAGAGAGGACACAAAAATGTACCAAGTTATTTTTTAATCATTACTTATATATATAATAAGGTATAAACAACAATAATAATATGAATAGAAGCATCATTCTCCACCTTCTCGCCGCACTTCTTCTGGCAAGCTGCGGATATCAGGGCAAATCATCCTCTCCTTCCTCTCAGGATGGGGGCAAGGACAATCTGCCCGCCCATGTAAGGCTCATCAGCACCACTCCCGTCAAGGATCAGGGCGATAGCGAACTCAGCTGGGCATACGCCATGCTCGCTACCATAGAGAGCGAACATATCATGAAGGGTGACTCCGTGAACCTCTCCGTGGCTTACATCGCCCGAATGATGCTCCAGGAGAAAGCCATCGAGTACTATCTCTCGCAGGGCAGCAAACCCATCAGCATGCGAGGCATGGCTTCCATGCTCATACATTATATAGATAAGTATGGTGCACAACCCTACGACAGCTACGAAGATCCGAAGGATATCAACTACAAGACGCTCTGCCGGAAGGTGGAGCAGCTCTGCGATGCAGCCATCTCACAGAAGTCGGGATTCGGAAAGCTGAAGGATGATCTCGACAATCTCTTTGATCAGGAGATAGGTTATATGCCCGCCAAGCAGGTTCACATGCTCGGTGCCGAATACACCCCGCTGGAGTTCGCCCACAGCGTATGCTACCCCGAGGAGTATGTATCGCTCACCAGCTTCACCCATCACCCTTACCGCGAGTACTTCGCCCTGGAGATTCCCGACAACCTTCAGCACGACTCCTATCTCAACCTGCCGCTCGATGAGATGATGCTCCATATCCAGAAGGCAGTGGAAAACGGCCACCCGGTATGCTGGGAGGGCGATATTTCGGAAGAAGGCTTTATCCACCCCAAGGACAACTATGTGGATATCCCGGAAAGCGAACGCCCCGTAACCCCTACTTCCCGCCAGGAGGAGTTTGAGCAGCTGCGCACCACCGACGACCACGTGATGGAAATCATCGGCACCTTTCTGAAAGACGAGCAGCGATACTACGTTTGCCGCAACTCAGCAGGAAAGAAATGGGGCAATCAGGGACTCATCTATCTCTCGGAAGACTATCTCCGCCTCAAGACCATTGCCGTTTTCATGAGCGAAGAAGCCTTTCTCTTCGATAGGAAGTAAAATGCTTGATGTAGGTCAAATATCTGCTTCATAACACTTGTGTGCGCACACACATAGTTGACATACATCAAAAATTCGGGCTTTTTTCGCATTTTCTCCATAAAAGTTTTGGTGGAATGGCAAAATCGTCGTACCTTTGCATCGTCAATAAGACAAAAGGTTATTAGGTTTTTAGGTTAAGATTGTTAGTTGTTTATAGGTTATTAGTTATAAGGTAATAAAAAAGATTGTTTATTCAAGGACGACGAAAAGAAATTTTGTTTAGGTTATTAGGTTTTTAGGTTTAAGATTGTTAGTTGTTTAGTTTTAGGTTATTAGTTTTAAGGTAAGAAAAAAAAGATTGTTTATTCAGTGAGAACAGGATAATGTCGATAGGTTAAGCGTAACTTAAGGTAAAAAAAGACATGTATCGGATAACAAGATGATGCCTGTGAGCAGTAAAATGACTGCTTCGGGCGCAGCAATGGAGAGAAGCTTGTGAAAGCGATAATCTCCTTTGAGTTATGAAAAATTTGGGAATATAACATTAAAGGTGCGCAATTTCGAGAGAATCGAAGTTGCGCACTACTTTTTTATATGCAATCCCCTCATTTTTATGATAATATACACTAAATAATTTTGTATTACCACCGAAAAGTTGTACTTTTGCAAAAGATAATAAATAACAAGGTAATATGGCAAAACATCCTCTTTGGAACGACGATTATTGGCTCCTGCTACTCCAGCTCTACCAGAAGAAGCCGATGGGAGTAAAGCCCTTATACTCAAAAGGTATAGTCGATTTGAGCTTGGAACTGCACATCCAGCCGGAATATCTGCACGCACAGATGTTCAAGCTGCAGCGTATCACGCCTCGCATCAAGCGGCTATGGGATAAATATGCCGATAATCCACGTCTCCTATCCCACGACATCAAGATTCTCCGATCCATGAACGGATGCGGAAATGCCAAGGATTTCTTTGCAGGAGTAGAAGTGAAGGAGTCGTTCGAGAAAGATTGGGAACCGCTCACCGAAGAGCCATCGCTCAACCCCGTGAAGCTCATCATCATCCTCGACCTCTACTTCCAGCTCACGCCCATCACCATGGTGGCTGAAACACCGGAAATCATCAACCTGGGAAAACTCATCAAGGTTTCACCCAAGCTGATTGCAGAAGTAATGGGCGTTTACCAATACTGCGACCCTTATCTCAACCGCCAGCAAGCACCTGACAGCAAGCTGATTAGCGCATGCAAGGAAATCTGGCACAGATATGGTAACGGAAACCCTGACAAGCTGAACCAGCTTGCCATCAACCTGCAGGAATACTACAAGTAGAACAGAAAAAAGAATACAGCAAGCAGAAAAAACACTGCTGGCAGAACAGAAAAAAAGAAATATAAACAGCAAAAGCTCAACTCAAGAATAAAGATATGGCTCAGAAACTCATTCAGACACAGGCACAGAAGCTGCAACAGCTACAGAAACTCTCCGCCCAGCAGATGCTGCAGGTGAAGCTCCTGGAGATGCCCCTCACCGAACTCGAGGAGAGCATCAATGCCGAACTGGACGATAATCCTGCACTGGAGAGTGAGAATCCAGACGATATGCTCAGCGAAAGCTACGATGGAGATTCTCCGCTGGAACATGATGCAGATAGCGGTAATAGCGACAATGATGCTGATTCTGACGATGCTTACGAGGCACAGTCGGAAAAAGAAGAGAGAAAAGACGAGCTCGACCAGGCACTGGAAAGCATCGGACAGGATGACCAGATGCCCGATTACAGCTCCGACAAATACGGCAACCAGGACACTGCCGAATACGAGGAAATGGTATATGGCGACACCACATCCTTCTACGACAAGCTGAAGGAGCAGATGGATATGCAGCTCCTCAGCGACAAGGAAAAGGAAGTGATGGAATACCTCATCGGATCGCTCGACGACGACGGCCTGCTGCGCAAGGATCTCGACAGCATCAGCGATGAGCTGATCATCTATCACAACATCGACGTAACCGAGAAGGAAATAGAGCACGTGCTCCACATCCTGCAGAGCTTCGACCCTGCGGGCGTAGGCGGCAGAAGCCTTCAGGAATGCCTCCTGCTCCAGGTAAAGCGAATGCCGAAAGGTGTACTCCGAAAAACCATGGAAGAGGTGTTTACCGACTACTTCGATGAGTTTACCAAGAAGCACTGGGACAAGATCCAGGCAGGATTGGAACTCAATGATACCCAGCTGGATACCCTGCAACGGGAAATCAGGAAACTGAACCCGAAACCGGGTGCTTCGATGGGAGAAACCGAGGGCAGAAACATCCAGCAGATCACTCCCGACTTCATCGTAGATACCAACGACGACGGTTCCATCACCTTCAGCTTGAACCGCGGACACATTCCGGAGCTCACCATATCCCCATCCTTCACCGATATGATAGAGCAATACCGCAATCACAAGGACAAGATGAGCCGTTCAGAGAAGGAAGCCCTGCTCTACGCCAAGGGAAAGGTGGATAAGGCTCAGGGATTCATCGAGGCAATCAGGCAGCGACAGCATACCCTCATCGTAACCATGAAGGCGATTATCGACATCCAGCGACAGTTCTTCCTGGATGGAGACGAAGCCGACCTGAAACCGATGATTCTCAAGGATGTAGCCGAAAGAACGGGATTGGACATCAGTACCATTTCGCGAGTGAGCAACGTGAAGTATGCACAGACCAAATGGGGCATCTTCCCCCTCAAGTTCTTCTTCACCGACGGCTATACCACCGAGGCTGGTGAAGAGATGTCAACCCGCAAGATCAAGATTGCCCTTCAGGAAATCATAGAGCACGAAGATAAAAAGAAACCATTGAGCGATGAAGCACTTGCCAAGGCTTTGAAGGAAAAAGGATTCCCTATCGCCCGACGCACCGTAGCGAAGTATCGCGAACAATTCAATATTCCAGTAGCACGATTAAGAAAATGAAAGAGAAGAATATCATATTCACAGCTCGCCTCATGAGCATGATCTTCACCCCCTTCTATCTGCCGATAGTAGGACTGATAGCACTGTTCATCTTCAGCTACATGTCATTGTTGCCGATGATGTACAAGCTGGTGATGCTTGCCATGGTGTATCTGCTCACCGTGGTGGCACCCTCGCTGCTCATCCATCTCTACCGGCTCTGCCAGGGATGGACCTCCCACGAACTGGGCAGGAAGGAGCGTCGTCTCGTGCCTTATATCATCTCCATCGTGTGCTACTTCGCCTGCTTCTTCTGGATGGAGTACCGCAACACTCCCCGCGTCATCAGCATCATCGTGGTTGTGGCGCTCACCATCCAGATGGTATGTGCCCTCATCAATGTATGGTGGAAGATCAGCACCCATACAGCAGCTATCGGAGGCGTGGCAGGCGGATTGGTATCCTATTCCATCGCCTTCTCCTTCAACCCGCTGTGGTGGCTCTGCTTCGTGCTGATACTGGCAGGAGCCGGGCAGCCATGCCGGCAGCGGCGATGATTAACTTCACGCCA
>URYG01000247.1 GCA_900551985.1 uncultured Prevotella sp.
GATGGAGTTGGTGTACACCTATGATTACGAGAGTGGCATACCTACGAGCAACTTCGTAGAGGCATCAGCCGTCACCACACCCGACGGAACCATATATTTTGGCTCACCAGGAGGAATATGCTTTTTTAATCCCCAACAGCTGACCGAACCAAAAGCTGTCTCCCCTATCCAAATCATCAATTGTGAACGAGTGGGGAAACTCGCCGACCAATTTGCCAGCCGACTGATTTCACCAAACAAAGAGGGTATCATCTGTTTAAACCACGATGACAATACCTTCAAAATCAACTTCACGATAAAAGACTTCTCACAGGAAGGAAACGTGGAATACTCTTACATGATGAAGGGACTAGACGACCAATGGTATGAAACAGAAGGTGACAATGAGGTAACCTTCCGCAATCTCAAACCGGGCGACTATACTTTTATCATCAGAGCCAAGTTAAAGAATCAGGATTGGGAAGACGCCAGTAGCGCTGAAATGAAGGTTGTTGTCTATCCCCCACTTTGGCTCACCTGGTGGGCAAAGCTCTGCTATGTACTCCTCATCATGGGAATACTAGGATATTTCTTCCGTTCTTACCAGAAGCAGTTGTTGCTGCGCAATTCTCTGGCACAGGAAAAATGGGAAAGCAAGCATAGACAGCAGGTGAACGAGGAACGCCTGCGCTTCTTCACCAACATCACCCATGAGCTTCGCACTCCGCTCACACTCATTCTCGGACCTCTGGAGGATTTGATGGAAGATAAGGAAATAGCAGAAAGAGTACATCATAAGATTGGATGCATCCATGCCAGTGCGGAACGACTCCTTAATCTCATCAACGATATTCTGGAGTTCAGAAAGACGCAAACCCAGAACCGCAAATTGACGGTTGCCAAGGCTAACCTCGGAGCATTGGTGAGGGAAATAGGCGTGCGATTCAAAGATCTCAACCTGAATAGCCGTCTCAATATCCGTCTGAATATTCAAACGGGGGTGCCTGAGCTTTACTTCGATTCAGAAGTAATCAATACGGTAATCAATAACCTGATGTCAAATGCCATCAAATATACACCAGAAGGCAGCATCACCTTATCGCTGACGATGCCAGAAGACGACACTGTAGCCATTGCTGTAGAAGATACGGGATACGGCATAGACAAAGATGCCCTGCCTCATATCTGCGACCGTTACTATCAGGAAAACGGCAATCATCAGGCTTCAGGCACAGGCATCGGATTGGCTCTGGTGAAATCACTGGCGTCTCTCCATCAAGCAGAACTGACTGTTGAAAGTGAAAAGGGACGAGGAAGCAAGTTTACCTTCTCACTCAAGACAGACCGCACCTACCCGGAGGCACTTCACAAGGATGATAATCAGGATTTGGCTACGGCTGAAGCTGCCGAAGAGAACGAAACCACGCCAAAAGAGCCAACAGAAGATATCCGTCCGCTCTTACTCATCGTGGAAGACAACGCTGATATTCGACTTTATATCGAAGAGTCGCTGCACGAAGATTATCGTATCATCCAAGCCTGCAATGGCAAGGAAGGAATGGAACAGGCTTTCTCGAAAGTTCCGGATATCATCGTAAGCGACATCATGATGCCGGAAATGGATGGCATCAAGATGACTCATATATTGAAGGAAGATATTCGCACCAGCCATATTCCTATCATCCTGCTGACTGCCAAGACCAGCGTCAACGACCAGGAAGAGGGATATGACAGCGGTGCTGATTCTTATCTTACCAAGCCGTTCAGTGCAAAACTGCTGCATAGCCGCATCAGAAATATCCTGTCTGGAAGAAGGCGACTGGCAGACTACATCGTACAGAAGAATATCTCACAATTCGAGACTTCCGCCGATGAACAGCAGACATCCCCAAAAGCTACCGAGGAAAAGGAAGATGCGATGACCAGCCAAATCAGCAATCTGGATAAAAAGTTCCTGGAGAAACTGAACAAACTCATCGAGAATCACATCTCAACCGATGACTTGGACATGGCATTTATGACCGACAAGATGGCGATGAGTCACTCTACCTTCTATCGCAAAGTGAAAGCCCTGACCGGAATGAGTGCCAACGAATATATCAAGAAAGCCAAACTGCGACATAGTATGACATTACTGAAAAAGGGTGAATACAGTATATCAGAAGTAGCCATGCTTGCAGGCTTCAACAACCTAGGCAACTTCAGAGAGAGCTTTAAACGGGAATTTGGCAAATCTCCATCAGAAATACTGAAAGGCAAATGATATAATGAATGAAAATAAGTAATAGTTGAATGATTTTCATAACTCATCATCAGATTTTATCCTTATCTTTGCACCCGAAAGTCTTGCTGGACTTTCGGATGCAAGAAACATAAAACTAACAATCAAAAAAATAAGCAATGAAGAAAAGAATTTCTACACTCTTATGTCTCCTGGTGCTTGCTATGACAGGCATCCAGGCAAAAGACTACAATGTGAAAGATTTCGGTGCCATCGGCAATGGAAAGGTTCTCGACCATCAGGCAATCAATACAGCCATTGACTCCTGTGTGGCTCATGGTGGGGGACGAGTGGTTCTGCCTGCCGGCACTTATCTCTGCGGAAGCATCCGTATGAAGAGCCATGTGGAACTGCATCTGATGGCTGGCTCCAAGATTCTGGCTGCTCCGGCTTCGATGAAAGCCTACGATGAAGCTGAGTTTTTTGAAGGCACCGCCTATCAAGACGGCGGACATACCTATTTTAAAAACAGCCTCATCTATGCCATCGGCGCCAATGATGTATCCATCACGGGCAGAGGTATGATTGATGGCGAAGGTCTCACCAGAAAAGATACTGAGAAAGCAGGTAACCTGCAGGGCGGAAACATAGGAACGGGCGATAAGGCCATCGCCCTGAAGCAATGCCGTAATATCCTGATTCGTGATGTCACCATCTATCGGGGCGGTCACTTCGGCATCATCGTTACGGGTTGCGAACTGGGAACCATCGACAATGTTGTCATCGATACCAACCGTGATGGTCTCGATATAGACTGCTGCAAATATCTCACTATCAGCAACTGCAAAATCAATACGCCTCACGATGATGCCCTGGTATTGAAGAGTTCCTATGCTCTGAAGAAACCGGTCTTCACAGAGCATATCGCCATTACCAACTGTGTGATTACGGGGTACAAGTTTGGCACTTTGCTCGATGGTACCTACATCCCGGAAAAGGTAAACTGGGTATGTGGCCGCTTCAAACTCGGAACGGAATCGAATGGCGGATACAGGAATATCTCTTTGAGCAACTGTACCTTTATGTATAGCAGCGGTCTGGCTTTCGAGGAAGTAGACCAGGGACTGATGGAGAATATCGTGGTGAATAACATCACCATGAACCATGTTCACCACTACCCTATCTACATTACCACCGGTTGCAGAAACCGTGGTCCCAAGGAGCGCACCACCGTTTCTACCGGTCGCGACATCATGATCAGCAATGTCATTGCCAACGATGTAGATTCCCTTGCCGGCATCATCGTTACCGGCATGCCTGGTCAGCCACTCCGCAACATCTCGCTGAGCAATATCCGCCTGCAATATCGTGGTGGCGGCAAGGCAGAACTGGCGAAAAAGGAATATCGTGAACAAGGCACCAACTACCCAGAGCCAAAGTTTGCCAAGGAAACTCCAGCCTTCGGTCTCTATGCCCGTCACGTGGATGGCATAGAAGTAGATAATGTGAGCTTCACTACGATGAAGCCCGATTATCGCCCAGCCATCATGCTGGATGATGTGAAGAACGAGCGCATCACCAATATCAAGGCGGATATTCAGAAAGGAAGCAAGCTGATGATCAAGAAGTAAGAAACAAAAAATCAGCGATATTCCTTGCTTATTTCAAATATTTATGCTAACTTTGCCACAAAATATGAATTATAAGGAGAATCGCTCATGGATAATAACCCTATAAAGAAAAGAATGGCCAGACGTCAACACATTTATCGCAAGCGCATCCCTTACGGAATGATGAACTTCGTTAGCGTGAGACAAGATGATTGCTATTATGTTGACAAGACCGATTTTATTGCACAGATAGAAGAATCTAACAAGTTTTTCTTCTATATCCGCCCTCGCCGTTTCGGCAAGAGCCTTACCCTCTCCATGCTCAAACAGTATTACGATATCAACATGGCTGACAGGTTTGAGGAACTGTTTGGGGGATTGTATATCGGCGAGAATCCAACACCTGAGCACAATACCTATCTGATTATCTCGCTCAACTTTGCCGTGGTAGATGCCAATCTTGAGAATTACAAGAAGGGACTTGATGCACATTGCAACACAGAGTTTAACTACTTCTGCGATGTGTATGCACAATATCTGCCTGCCAACATCAAAGAAGAGATGAACAGGAAGGATGGCGCAGTAGAACAGTTGGACTATCTTTGCAAGGAATGTAAGAAGACAGGACAGAAAGTGTATCTCTTTATTGATGAGTACGACCATTTCACGAATACTATCCTGGCAGAACCAGACTGTCTCAACAATTATCAGGCAGAAACTCATGGCATGGGTTATCTCCGTAAGTTCTTCGACACCATCAAGTCAGCTACCGATTCCACCTTAGAGCGGGTTTTCGTAACGGGCGTCAGTCCTGTTACCATGGACGATCTGAC
>URYG01000248.1 GCA_900551985.1 uncultured Prevotella sp.
CAATAAAGGGAAGAAATAAATTCCGGCTGTTGCCCATGCAACCCATATAGAAAGCAAAGCCAACTTTCCTAAAAGCGAAAAATATGGCTGACATGAGTCTGACATTTATCAATTAACGAATATTATATCTAGTTTTATACCATCTTTCATAGAATTTCTGTACTTTTGCATTTGAATCTTTAAACAGTATATCATTTAAACAGAATAGATAATATGAAACTGAAAGCATATCATTCCATCCTCATCTTCGCCATCCTTGTGATGTCTGCGGCATTCTCCAGCGTGAGCAACTACCGCAAGGCACAGTATGCCATTGTACAAGATATGAACAAAGCTTTGGCTCTGACACTTCAGGAAAATAAATATCAATGGATTACACCTGATACCATCCAGAGCTATCGCTCACATCTCAGCATCGACCTGCTGAAGTCGACCAGTAATCTCTGCTATGTGATGGAAGACAGAAGAAGAGGCAAGAACCAATCCCAGTTAGTAAATAGCGCCAACCAGCTTAACAGTAAAGAGATGCTCCTCAACGAGCATTCTATCCAAAGTTATGCCAACTGTTCGATGGCAGATGTTTTGAGTATGAGCAACCAGCGGACATCTTTGACGCTTACCCTCATGGCTATAATTTGGGCTATTGCATCGCTATATTATCATCGCAGAAAACAACCCTGGAATCATGAGGCAGATATGTTCGGAACCATGAGCTATTCTCCAGACGAGGATTCCTTCTACAATCAGGAAAGCGGACAAGCCATCAAGTTTACTCCGATGCAGCACCAGCTGATGCAACTCTTCTTCAACAATACGCATCATCAACTCTCCAAACAGGAGATTTGTGATGCTCTTTGGCCCAAGAAACCGGATGCCAGCGAAACGCTCTACACCTTAATTCGCCGCATCAAACCGGTGATTGAGCAGAATAGCAACCTCATGATTGAGTCAGAAAGAGGCAAGTCTTACCGACTGATAATCAGATAAGTTCAGAAATGTCAGCCAAATGTCATACTTATTATTTGGCTGTTTCCCATCTTCTTCATACCTTTGCAGCTAAAATACAAAAGAAGCAAAGATATGAAGAAGATTTTTTTGATAGCAGTTGTCTTGCTGATGATGATAAACTTCATCATCAACTATCACCATGAGGTTACGAAAGAGCAGCATACACCCATGTCGGATTTCAAGACCAAGGTAGAGATGGCACCCATGAAGGAATACAATGATCCGGACTTCGGCTACGTTATCAAGTATCCTTGCTTCTTCCAGCAGGAGGATACTTCGGTATCAGGATACCAGGGCTATGCCCGCTTCTCATTCACCAATCATGCCAACATCATCCTGGAGAGTTACGTTACCCCCAACTATAGCAACACCCTCCAGGCTTGTGCCGATTCTCTAGCCCAGAAGCTTCATTCAGAGAGGACGATGCAGGCATCGAATAAGGCATTCATCCTCTCCGGTCCTGTCTATGAAAACGGAGTAAGAGTAGATGGCTACAGTCATTACGATAAATTCATCAAGAGTGGCAGAATACTCTTCGTCTATTCCCTCACCTATCCCGACAGCTACAAGCCAGCCATGCCCCGACTGTTCAAACTCATAGACGACTGGAGGGTATTGGGAGCATATTGATTTGCCTTAAAGATATCCTCATAAGCCTCTTGGGATTGTATTAATACAACAATCCCGAGGAAACGTTTCTTTAGAAATCTTTCCTCGGGATTATCCCCAAAATATTACACGATACACTCTTACTTATTTGTCCGGCTCCAATTCCTCTATTGCGCAAATGGCTTGTAGCTCGACCTTTTTAATGTGAGGATAAGTCTTCTTATAATTATCTGTCACATCTTTAAAGATACTCTCACCGTCACTATAGAATGTAGCCAAGACAACTGCTCTATAATCTTTGAAAGGCAACAAATACCAAACTTCTGTATTATCAGCATTTTGTTGGATGTTAAGATCTCCCTCCATACGTATATTTCCTTCACTGTCAGCTATGGTAAGTCTTTTGGTTTTAACACCAAAATATGTAGGATTACGGAAAGTATAATATTTATTGTACTTGTCGTTCTCTATGGCATCAGCTGCGATAGCTGCGGAATCCTTGGAAGAAACTCCTTCAACTAAACATTTTCTATTTACCACATACATCGTTTTATATATCATCCAACGGGCAGTCCAATTTTTTACTTCTACCTTTAAAATTGCAGAGTTCCCGTCTGAGTCGGTAACGGTTATAGTAGCATTTCCCTCAGAAACGCCACTTACGTATATCTCTTTCTCTGACTCATTTGACGAACACGAAACCTTGGCAACACTATCATCAGAAGAAGTTGCTGATACTTTACCTTTAGCTCCATTAACATTCACCTTGCTGCCACTATCGGTATAGGTTGTAAGAGTGTTAATAACAATCTGCTTGCCAGTAATTATATCACCGAGTACTTCGTCTTCAGTGAGTTGGATTCCAGAATCATCATCGCTACAACTTGCCAAACAAAGCAAAGCTGTTAATGCCATAAAAATCATTCTAATTTTCATACGCTTCTTGATATTAAAGGGTTATAACTATTCAATAAACGCAAAAGGAATCAAAAACTTGCATGAGATTTCAAGATTATTTTATTCCTTGTGTTATTTCATCAATACAGGCTTATTATCGTAGCCGTTCATCTTGTTTGTCACTATTGTCGTTCCAAATAACCTCTGGTTCATGTACAGCTTGCAATGGTACTTTAACAATAGAGTCAGAAGCCACTTTCTCATAGTCCTCTGGTAAGTGATTGGTTTGCTCTACAAAGGTTTTAAAGAGAAAATTTCTTCCCATACCATTACCGAATATCACATCCAATGGTTCTCCTGTATCTTTCCATATTCTGACTCTTGCTGCAAAACCAAAATCAAATTTAACGGCACATTGTCTGCAACTCATTGACTGTGGCATTAACCTCTACATTCAAAAGGAACAGCTTACATTATTGGACGATGAAGGAAGTCCGTCCCTCTTTGCTCCTATAATGATAGCCACGCTTTCGACCTGTGCGCAATTGGAACGTGATAATATCTCATTCCGATTGCAGTCAGGAAGGAAGCGGTATATAGAGAAAGGTGGAAAACTCGGACGCAAGGTAGGCTCTGTAAAAACGGCAGAACAGATGAAAGCCGAATATAGGGAAGTTATTAGTTTGCTCCGCAAGGGGTATTCCATTCGGGATGTGGCGAAGTTAAGTGGAAGGGGCGTGAGTACGGTGCAACGAGTGAAGCGATTAATAAGAGTACGATCACCGCAATAATACTATTGATTTTACGTTCTTTTCAAAGAAAGGGGTTGTGCAATAGTGGCTTAAAGGCTAAAAGCACTACCTTTGCATACAATAATAAGTAACAACACGTTTAAGGTCACAATTTGTGATTTTGAAAATGAATATAAATATGGCAAACAACATAGATAAAGAACCAGTCGCAATTTGCGACCAGTCAAAAATTGATGTCACAAAATGTGATATCAATAAGGTTGTGAATAATATAGAGCCTTTAATAAAAGTTATTAGAGGACAACAAGTTATGCTTGATAAAGATTTAGCAATGCTATATGGGGTAGAAGCTAAAGTTCTCAATCAGGCTGTTAAACGCAATGTTGAACGCTTTCCTAATGACTTTCGGTTTCAATTGACAAAGGAAGAATGTTTAAGGTCACAAATTGTGACCTTAAACGAGAAACAAGGTCAACACCTCAAATATATGCCGTATGCTTTTACTGAACAAGGTGTGGCAATGCTTAGTAGCGTTCTTCGTTCACAAACAGCTATTGAGGTTAATATTCAGATCATGCGAGCATTTGTTTCAATGCGTCACTTTATGGTAAACAATGCTTCTGTTTTTAGTCGTTTGGAAACGATGGAATATCATCAGTTGGAAATCCTGCAACATCAACAAGATACCGATAAGCACATTGAAGCAACCAATAAGCGCATTGACGAGGTGTTTCGCAGATTGGACGAGGGCAACGCAAAGCCGAAGCAGGGTGTGTTCTACAATGGGCAAGTTTATGATGCCTATACTTTCGTGTCCGACTTGATTAAGAGTGCAAAGAAACGTATTGTCCTTATCGACAACTATGTTGACGAGACTGTACTGACATTGCTCGATAAAAGAGATAATAACGTGTCTGCAATCATCTACACTCAGCAGATAAGCCGTCAGTTCCAACTCGACATTGACCGTCATAATGCTCAATATGCACCGATTGATGTTGAAACATTCCGTTTATCACATGACCGCTTCCTTTGTATAGATGATGATGTATATCACATAGGTGCATCCATCAAGGACTTGGGCAAAAAGTGGTTCGGTTTCTCAAAGATGGAGATACTTACACCAGACGAATTGGTGGAACGAATCAATAGAGAGTAAGAAGCTTCTATATGTAAAGCAAAATATAGGATGAGGCCGACCCAAAAGGGTTGGTCTCTTTTTTATATAGGGTGTCGTAGAGTTGTCGGAAGGCTCCGCCAGAGTTCCGCTTCGCTCCATCCACCCTCCGGAACTTCGTTCCTCCGG
>URYG01000249.1 GCA_900551985.1 uncultured Prevotella sp.
GGATAGTCATATTAGGTCCTACGGCATTTGCGCCAAACTGGAGACTCATATAGAAAAGGTTAAGGTGTTGGGACTTATCAATATCAAGGTTCTTGCAGCCGGTTCCCTTTTCCTGGGAGATGTTCGTGAACCGATCACCAGTACCAAGGATGGTCCGAAGGCCATCAACTGGGGCATTCCGTTTACGGCACGTCCTAAGGCTCTGCGTTTCGATTACAAGACCTCTCTTCCTAATGTTGCCAACCGAATCAAGCAGAATGGATTTAGTGGTGCTTCTACTGTGACTGGAAGAGACCATGCCATCGTGGTGCTCTATCTTCAGAAACGTTACGAGGATGCCAAGGGTAATATCACCGCCAAGCGTGTGGGTACGATGGTGGTAAGATATGCTAAGAGTACGAATGGATGGGTGGAAGATGCCACCTATACCATCCATTATGGTGATATCCGTCACATGGCTGGCTACCATGCCGCAACGATGGGACTCCGTTCTACCGATTATGCCCGCAACAGCAAGGGTAAGAGTGTGCCTGTAAGAGAAGTGGGATGGGCTGCTGCCGATGAAACGCCTACTCATCTCATTCTCCAGTTCTCTTCTTCAGATGGCGGTGCCTATATCGGAACGCCAGGCAACACCTTGTGGATAGATAATGTATCACTGGTATATTAATAATGTGTCACTGGTATATTAATGAAGTGTCACTGGTTTATTAGTAAATGACGAAAATAGAATCAACAGGAAAATATTGACTTTATGAAGCATATTCTAACCATACTTTTTGCGATGATGGCATTGAGCAGCTATGCCTCGGAGCCAATTTCTTCAGATTCCCTCTCTTCTGAGAAGGTGGATACTGTCCAGCAGGTCAAGAAATCGTGGATGACACGATTCCTTGACTACTTCAATGATGCCAACAAGAACAAGCAGCATAAGCGGTTCGACTTCAGTGTAATCGGAGGTCCTCACTATGCTTCCGATACCAAGTTTGGCCTGGGAATGGTGGCTGCAGGACTTTATCGCACCGATCCTAACGATAGCATTTTGCCGCCTTCCAATGTATCGCTTTTCGGTGATGTCAGTTCGGTGGGCTTCTATATGTTGGGTGTTCGGGGTAACCATCTCGCTTCCCAGGGGCGCTATCGCATTGATTATCACCTTTATTTCTATTCATTCCCTTCTGATTTCTGGGGAATGGGCTTTGAGATGGGCGATAACGATGAGAACAAGAGCGATATGAAGCGATGGCAGGCTCAGGTGGAGGCAAGCTTCCTTCTGAAGGTGGCTGATAATTTCTATGTAGGACCGATGGTGGCTTATGATTATGTAATCGGAAAGCAGATAGAACGGCCAGAACTGTTGCAGGGCATGGATAAGCATACTTGGAATGTGGGAGCGGGTGTATCTCTGGTTTATGACAACCGGGATAATCTCACCAATCCGCACCGGGGTATCTATCTGAATCTGAAACAGATGTTCCGACCAAAATTTATGGGTAATGATTATGCCTTCAGTACGACTCACTTCCGGTTTGATGCCTATCAGCGACTGGGCAAGGGAACGATTCTTGCCGAGGATTTCGGAGCCAATCTCAATTTCGGCAATCCTTCGTGGGGCATGATGGCAGAACTGGGAGGTACCAGTTCGATGCGCGGCTATTACGAGGGGCGCTATCGCGACAAGCATTCCCTGGAGGCCACAGTGGAGTTGCGCCAGCATGTCTGGAAGCGAAATGGTATTGTGGTCTGGGCTGGAGCAGGTACTGTTTTCCCTAAGTTCTCTGCGTTGCGAAGCAGACAGATTCTGCCGAATGCAGGAGTAGGCTATCGCTGGGAGTTCAAGAAGAATGTGAATGTACGATTGGATTATGGATTTGGAAAGTCAGGACAGTCTGGCTTCCTCTTCAATATCAACGAAGCATTTTGATAGTTTCTTTATCCCGAAACACCAATGATGTATTTCCGTGATATGCTATATATAATAAGGTGTAGTCGATGAATGATGCTATATATAATAAGGTATAGTCTATGTGCAATTCTATAGTTAATACGATATATAATAAGGTGTCTTCGGGCACCTTCCTTTACTGGTATGCGGTAGTGGCATTGCTGCTGCCCAACATCGCCCTGTGCTTTACCGAAAGATTGTCTTTCTGGGCGGGCGCAGCCAATGTTCTGTTGCCTCTGGCACTGTATATGTGGTTCTTTTCTGTAGCCAGATGTTCGGGCAAGATGGTATGGTGGGCATTTCTCTTTGTCTTTTTTGCCGCCTTCCAGCTGGTATTGCTCTATCTCTTCGGAACTGGAGTGATAGCGGTGGATATGTTCCTGAATCTTGTGACCACCAATCCGGGAGAGGTGATGGAACTGCTGGACAATCTGTTGCCTGCTGTGATAGGTGTCTTCGTGATTTATCTTCCCTTGCTCATCCTGGCTGTCATTCATATCAGGAAGAAGCATCAGATATCCGTCTCTTTCCTGCATCATATCCGCAAATGGGTGATGGAGGCTGGATCCATCGGACTCTTCTGTCTTCTTGCCAGTTATGTGGTGGTGGATGGTTACCGGATGCGCAATCAGCTTTATCCCGTCAATATCTGCTATAACCTCTATTTGGCATTCGAGCGCAATGCGGCATCCGAGAATTACCAGGAGGCAAGCCGTAGCTTCCGGTTTGATGCCCGGAGCGAGCACGATGCGGAAGCTCCCGAGGTGTATGTGATGGTAGTGGGAGAGACGGCACGTGCCCATAACTTCAGTCTATATGGTTATCCTCGGAATACCAATCCGCTGCTTTCCAAAATGCCGGGTATCAAGGCTTTCCCTGATGCAACCACGCAGAGCAATACCACTCATAAGAGTGTACCGATGCTTCTGTCGGCAGCTTCGGCAGAGGATTTTCCACGACTCTTTCATGAGAAAGGCATCCTGGCTGCCTTCAGGGAAGCCGGATTCCATACCGTGTTTATCAGCAACCAGCTTCCCAACCATTCGTTTATCGATTTTCTGGGAGAGCAGGCTGATGAGCATTATTTCCTGAAGAAGGAAGATTCTGCTCAGGGCAGTCATTACGATGAGGATCTGTTGCAGAAACTGGATAAGATCTTGCCGGAGGTTGATGCTTCATCCTCTGCCCATTACCATTATCGCAAGCTCTTCGTGGTACTTCATACCTATGGTTCCCACTTCAATTATCAGGAGCGTTATCCCCGCAGCTTTGCTTACTTCAAGCCTGATAGCAGGAGTGAGGCAAAGCCGCAGAATCGGCGTGACCTGCTGAATGCCTACGATAATACCATCCGATATACCGATTATATCCTGCATGGGATTGTAGAGCGTCTGCAGAAATGGGAGCAGGTTCAGACCAAGACGGATGGAGTATATGGTGAGCCAACCTCGGCGATGCTCTATACCAGTGACCATGGTGAGAATATCTTTGATGACAATCGGAAGCTCTTCCTCCATGCAGCCCCGAAGGCATCTGATTACGAGCTTCATGTGCCTTTCATCATCTGGACCTCGCAGGGCTTTGATATGAAATATCCGAAGGTAGTGAAAGCGCTGGCGGATAACCGTACCAAGCAGGTTCAGGCGAGTCTTTCGGTATTCCATACCCTATTGGGCATCGGTGGCATCCAGACCCGATACCGTCGGGATGAACATTCGGTGGCAAGTGAACAGTATCACCCGGGCAGGTTGCTTTATCTGGATGACCATGATGAGGCAATTCCGCAGGATGAGGCTAAATATTAGCACAAATCATTCCTGCCAGGGGAGATTTTCTTCAAATATATGAAAAGAGTTTTCGTAAATATCAATTATTTGCGAAAACTCTTTGTCGTATCTATAATTTGCTGTATCTTTGCACCCGGATTTAGATAATAATAAAAATACAGTTGTTATGGAACCAACTCGAAAAATCGAAAAGGTGGGTATGCGCAACCTCCGTATGGAGGATTACGACCAGCTCGCCAAGTCGTTTAAGCGTATTTACGCTGACTCAGATGTATTCTGGACAAAAGAACAGATTAAAAAACTCATTACTATCTTCCCTGAGGGACAGGTGGTTATCATCGTGGATGATAAGATAGTGGGCTGTGCCCTCTCTATCATCGTCAACTATAATATGGTGAAAGGCGATCATACCTATGCTCAGGTTACGGGTAATGAGACCTTCAATACCCACGATCCTAATGGAAATATCCTTTACGGCATCGAGGTATTTATCCACCCGGATTATCGTGGATTGCGCCTGGCTCGCCGTATGTATGAGTATCGCAAGGAACTCTGCGAGAAGCTCAACCTGAAGGCAATCATGTTTGGAGGTCGTATTCCAAACTATCATAAGTATGCCGACAAGATGCGCCCTAAGGAGTACATCGAGCACGTAAGAAACCGTGAGATCTACGACCCGGTTCTTACCTTCCAGCTTTCCAATGATTTCCATGTTCGCCGTGTCATCCGCAACTATCTTCCTAGTGATGAGGAGAGCGAACACTGCGCAACCCTCT
>URYG01000250.1 GCA_900551985.1 uncultured Prevotella sp.
AGGTTACTACTCCTGGCGGCTGCACCATCAAGGGTCTCAACACCATGGAACAAGGCGGCTTTACCAGCGCAGTGATCAATGGTTTGCTGGCAGGAAAAAGATAAAACAACCAATAAAATATTAGATTATGGACGAAGCTATCAAGCAAATCGGTGAAAGACTGAAAGGTCTCCGCGAGGTTCTCAACATTCCGGCAGAGGAGGTGGCTGAACTTTGCGAAATCAGTCTTGAACATTATCTCAAGATAGAATCTGGTGAAGCAGATCCTTCTGTGTATCGACTTTCAAAGATTTCCAAGCGATACGGCATCGATCTCGACGTATTGCTCTTCGGCGAGGAACCTCGCATGAAGGGATACTACGTAACCCGCAAGGGACAGGGACCGGAGATAGACCGAAACAACCAGTATAAATACCAGAGCCTTGCCGTAGGATTCAAGGATAGAAAGGTGAATCCGTTCATGGTACAGGTGGATCCGTTGCCAGGCGACAAGAAGCCAAACAAGAACGGACACGACGGACAGGAATATGATTATGTGATAGAGGGACAGCTCGAAGTAACCATCGAAGAGAAAGTGATGGTACTGAATCCGGGCGACAGCATCTACTTCGACAGTAGTAAGTCGCATTGTTTCCGCTCACTTAATGGTGAGCCAGCCAAGTTCCTTTGCATCATCATTTAAGTTTCCCTATATCATTATTTAGAAGAGTAACTATGATCGAGAGATTTCTAAAACAGACAAAATTCACTTCAGAGCAAGACTTCAAGGAGCATCTGGAGTTTATCATACCAGAAGATTTCAACTTCGCCTACGACGTGATGGACGAATGGGCAAAGATCAAACCAGACCACGTGGCGCTGCTTTGGACAAGCGAACGCGGCGAGGAAATCCGTTTTACATACAAGGACCTGAAGGAGCAGAGCGACAAGGCTGCCGCTTACTTCCAGAGTCTCGGCATCGGTCACGATGATAAGGTGATGCTCATTCTGAAGCGTCACTACCAGTGGTGGCTTGCCATGCTCGGTCTCCACAAGTTGGGCGCCGTAGCCATCCCTGCCACTCACATGCTTACCAAGCACGACATCGTTTACCGCAACAATGCAGCAAGCGTGAAGGCGATTATCTGCTGCGGCGACGATTACGTGGTAGAGCAGATCAACCAGGCAATGCCAGAGAGTCCTACTGTCAAGACATTGATCAGTATCGGTCCAGATATCCCGGAAGGTTTCCACGACTGGATGAAGGAATGGAACAAATGCGCTCCTTTTGTTCGCCCTGAACATGTAAACTCTAATGAGGATACCCTGCTGATGTACTTCACATCGGGAACCACTGGCGAGCCAAAGATGGTGGCACACGATCACCTCTATGCCCTCGGTCATCTGACCACGGGTGTATATTGGCACAATCTCCACGAGAACTCCATCCATCTTACCGTAGCCGATACCGGTTGGGGCAAGGCTGTTTGGGGCAAGCTCTATGGTCAATGGTTTGCCGGAACCACCGTCTTCGTCTTCGATCACGAGAAGTTTACGGCGGATAAGATCATGCGCCAGATTGAGAAATATCACATCACCTCTTTCTGCGCTCCTCCAACCATCTATCGCTTCATGATTCAGGAGGATTTCTCTAAGTATGACCTCAGCAGTCTTGAATACTGCACCACAGCGGGCGAGGCAATGAACCCATCCGTGGCAGAAACCTTCCAGAAGCTGACGGGCGTTCAGATTTACGAGGGCTTCGGACAGACCGAGACCACGATGACCTTGGGTACCTTCCCTTGGATCAAGCCAAAGCCAGGAAGCATGGGTAAGCCAAATCCACAATATGATGTTCACATCCTTCGCCCAGACATGACTGAATGCGAGGATGGTGAAAAGGGCGAGATTTGCATCCGCATCGGCGACAACAAGCCTATCGGTCTCTTCAAATATTACTATCGTGACGAGAAGCAGACAAAATCGGTTTGGCATGATGGTTACTATCACACGGGCGATATGGCCTGGCGTGATGAGGAAGGCTACTTCTGGTTTGAGGGAAGAATCGATGACGTGATCAAGAGTTCAGGCTACCGTATCGGTCCTTTCGAGGTAGAGAATGCCCTGATGACTCACCCTGCCGTAGTAGAGTGCGCCATCACCGGTGTGCCAGACCCAATCCGCGGTATGGTTGTCAAGGCAACCGTCGTACTGAAGGATGAATACAAGAGTATGGCTGGTCCAGACCTCATCAAGAAGTTGCAGGATCATGTAAAGCATGAGACTGCCCCTTATAAATATCCTCGCATCATCGAATTCGTAGATGAATTGCCAAAGACCATCTCCGGCAAGATCCGAAGAGTAGAGATTCGAGAAAAAGACAATAAAAAGAAATAATGATTGAAGGAGCAAAGGATTTGATTTTTCAAATCCTTTGCTCCAACTAAATATCAGCATAAAATGGGAAAAAGAATCGTAGTAAAAGTGGGCAGCAACGTGCTGACACGAGAAGACGGAAAACTGGATGTAACGAGAATGTCGGCGATTGTGGATCAGATTGTCTGGCTCAGAAAGCACGACTATGAGGTGATTCTGGTATCTTCTGGTGCCGTGGCTGCCGGAAGAGCCGAACTGCATGTTGACCACCATCTGGACAGCGTGGAGCAGCGCCAGCTGTTCTCTGCCATCGGACAGGTGAAACTCGTTGGTCTCTATTACAACCTTTTCCGTGAATACAAGATCAAGATTGGTCAGGTATTGACCATGAAGGAGAATTTCGGTGCCGAAGAGCAGTACAAGAACCAGGAGGCCTGCATGCAGGTGATGCTGGAAAACAACGTACTCCCTATCGTCAACGAGAACGATACCGTATGCATCACCGAGCTGATGTTTACGGATAACGACGAGTTGTCTGGCTTGATTGCCAAGATGATGAATGCCGACACCTTGATTCTATTAAGCAATGTGGATGGCATCTACAATGGCGACCCAAGCGAGCCTACCACCCGCATCATCCCATCGGTTTATTACGACCGCGACATCAGTGAGTACATCCTTGCCAGCAAGAGCAGTCACGGCAGAGGCGGCATGACATCAAAAGTAAAGACCGCCCACGAAGTAGCCAATGCCGGCATCAAGGTGATTATTGCCAACGGTAATACGCCAAACATCCTCATCAATCTGAAGGAGCATCCGATGGAAACCCTTCATACCGAGTTTGTGGCAAGACCGCTAAACAAGTAAAATCATAAGGGAGAAGAGATACGGATACCTAAAAAAAAGCAGCAAGCCTATTATAGACTTTGCTGCTTTTTGTTTTCATTATGAATATTTGATACTTTATTCTAATACCAATACATGGCTGGTTCCATCTGTCTGGCTGAATACATTCAAGCCGACTTTCATCAGATAGTCACCGCTGTACTGCTTGCCATTGCACTCCAGATCAGACTCCTTTCCAGGCATCAGATTGGTCTCCTTTACGGTATAAACCTTATCGGCATCCAATCCCTGCATCTTTACATTCATCACAGGCTCCTTGTAGCGTGGATGCAAGTCGTAAGCAAAGAGAACGGCACGCTGCTTGTCCTTACTTACATAGTTAATGGCACAATGGTTGCCTTCGTATGGAGAAACCAGGCGATACTGGTCGCCTTCGAGAATCATCGGTTTCATGCTATCATAGTTCTTGACGGCGTTCTGAACGAACTTATAGTCATCCTTTGAGAGTGACTTGAGGTCGATGTCGAAGCCTAACTTGCAAGAACTGCAAACATCGGTGCGGAACTTCACGCTAGTATTTTTGTTCCAATTGGTTACATGAGAGCCCATAGTCTTGGCAGGGAAGAACTTAGACAAGCTCCACTGGATGTAGATGCGCTCGAATGGGTCTGTATCGTCCGAGCACCAGAACTCGGTGAAGTATTTCAACATCTCGTAGTCCATTCTGCCGCCACCGCCAGAGCAGAGCATCATAGGCAACTTAGGATACTTGTTGTGGATGCGAGTGAGTACCTTGTAGATGCCACGCACATGGTCGATATAGAAGTTACCCTGGTTCTCCTTGTGATATGGAGAGTATATGTTGGTAATCACACTGTTGCAATCCCACTTGAAGTAAGCCACGTCTGGGTTCTCTGTCATGATGCGATCCACGATGCCGAATACATAGTCCTGTACCTTAGGGTTGCTGATATCAAGCACCAACTGGTTGCGATAGTAATAAGTGTCACGCTTAGGCTGCATGATGACCCAGTCGGGATGCTTCTCAAAGAGTTCGCTCTTAGGATTCACCATCTCAGGCTCAATCCAAATACCAAACTTTACACCAGCCTTCTTGGCATCTCTTACCAATCCAGGTATTCCCTCTGGCAGCTTGCTCTTGGTAGCCTCCCAGTCGCCGAGACCTGCATGGTCGTCCTTGCGAGGATACTTGTTGGCAAACCAACCATCATCAA
>URYG01000251.1 GCA_900551985.1 uncultured Prevotella sp.
TGAAATGGAGCACAGGATATTCTGTCCAATCCTGCTCCAGCTTTTCAATGGCAAGTCCGTTGAAGAGTTCCTTCTTTCCTTCGAAATAACTCTGTAAAGTAGATACAAGCAAAGACTTTCCGAAACGGCGTGGTCGTCCCAGAAATATATAGTTGCTGTCAGAATGTGTCATGCGGTAAACATATTCTGTCTTGTCGATATAGAGTCGGTCTTCTGTGCGAATCTTATCGAAGGTCTGTATTCCTATAGGATATCTTTTTCTTGCCATAATTCTACGCTTGATGATACTATAAACAGTTTATCTGGCATAAAGCCTCTGCAAAGATACGAAGTTTTTTGGAAACTCTATAAAAAAAAGAAGAAATATTGGGTTATCATTTCCAATAATAACTCTCGAGAAGATATTTATCTCATTTTTCCCAAAAATTTGATGTCCTGAAACAGGACATCAAATTTCATTTTTCTTATTATCCTAATCCATGAACTTAATCATGTCCTGGCGTCTTGGCTTTGCCTCCGGCGATTCATCAGGATAACCCAGGGCGATGCAGTAGAGCAGTTTATAATTCTTAGAGAATGCCATGCGGTCGAGATAAGGCTTGGCTGACGGCGAATCCAGTATCCAACGGGCTGAACTGCCCAGGCAGCAGGAGCCGATACCCTTTGCCCATGCTGCAAGAATGATGTTCTCGCCAAGCAAACCGCAATCAATCTGCGCCATATCATAAGTAGTATCGTAGGCGATGCAAACCACGCATGGAGCATTCACGAAGATGTTTTTGAAGCCCTTGCGCTCAGCTATCTTCGGATTATCCTTTACCACGGCTTGGGTTATCGAATCGATGAGTGCAGGAGAATCTATCACTCTGATTTCGTACGACTGCAGGTTCTGTCCGTTTGGCGCATGGATGCCGCATTTCAGAATCTCGTTCAGGGTATCGCGGCTGATAGCGGAATCCTTGTAAGCACGGATGCTTCTGCGACTCATCATCAAATCGGTTACCACACTTGCAGAGTCAACAGTTGCTGCTGTCTCTGGCTGTCTGTTCTCATTACAGGCAGTCAACATCAGTGCAGCTGCCAATCCTAAAAATATCTTCTTCATATTATTCATTGTATGATTAAACCTATATTTCAATTAGTATATACCCATGTAGCACTATTAGTATTTATCCATGTAACGTTATTAGTATATACCGTGCAAAGATAGCAACAAATACAGATTTTCAAGAAAATACGTTATGATTTTTAAGAGTTTTTATCGGTATAGACCGCTTCACGCTACCAGCAGGCGTCAAATTGCTACGGCGCTGCACAGAGGTGATGGTGCTTTACGATGTGCTCTCATTCATCCTGGGCCAATGCTTCAATCTTCATCTCGTAACGATGATGCAGAACGGACAGATAACACCCACGGCAACGATTCTCACCTGGACAGAAAGTACGATAGGCCTGATTTCCGTCATCGCTTCCCTGATAGCCGGCTGCCATCTGTACAGCAAGCACAGAGGTAACATGCGCAAACTGGGCATAGCCCTTATCCTGGTTTTCATGGTATGGCTGATATGCTCGAATATACTCCCAGTTGCAGTGTTTTATCTGGCAGGTAACACCCAGCAGGCAGCCTTCACCTGCATGAACATCATCAGTATGATAACAACAACATCGGCTTATATATACGCCTACTACATGATGTATCGGGCGATAAAAACGAAATAATTTGGTGATGCGGCGTTTTTTTCGTATCTTTGCCGCAAAATATGCGGCGTTTCTTGATAAATAATGCCGCACAAGATAAAATTAGAAATGCAGCAAAATGATGGAAAAGAATCAGATTTTTGAAAATATCATGAACCGTACATCGGTGAGAAGCTATACAGACATGCCTGTAGAGCCGGAGAAGGTGGAGATGATGCTGCGTGCCGGCATGGCAGCTCCATCGGCTTGCAACAAGCAGCCTTGGCATTTTGTGGTTATCAACGACAGAGAGATTCTCGACCAGATACCACAGTTCAGCCCTTATGCCAGCATGGTGAAGCAGGCACCGCTCGCCATCGTGGTTTGCGGATGCCTTGACAAGACGCAGGAAGGCACAGAGCAGGAGTTCTGGATTCAAGACTGTTCGGCAGCCACGGAGAACATCCTGCTGATGGCTCACGGCCTGGGACTTGGCGGAGTATGGACAGCCCTCTATCCCCTGAAAGAACGGTACGAGGGAATGCAGCAACTACTGCATCTGCCCAAGAAGATGATTCCGCTCAACACCCTCATCATCGGATATCCGAAGAATCAGGTGGCAGCAAAGGATAAGTGGAAAGAGGAAAATATTTCCTATAATAAATGGATGGAGAAAAAATCATAATAAAGAAAAAGTATGAATATCAAGGAGAATTATCAACAATATGTAAGCCGATATGCTTCTGAGGTGGCTGCCCTGAAGCGTAAGAATACGGGATTTATAACGGGTGAGCTGCTGGCTTTTGGCGGCATCCTCGCCTTCCTGATCTGCTATTTCGCATTGGATGGGGATACACAGAACTATCTGTTGGGGGCGGCGTTGTGCCTGATTGCCTATCTGGGAATCAGACGACTTGACGACAAGAACAAGGAGAAGATAGAGCATCTTTCGGCTTTGCTCAAGGTTTATCAGGACGAAATCAAGGCTTTGGAGGGCGATTTCTCGCCTTTCGAAACGGGCGATTCCTATCAGAATCCGCAGCATTCTTATTCCTTCGACCTCGATGTCTTCGGCAAGAGTTCGCTGTTCAACCGCATCTGCCGAACCATCACTTCGGGCGGTTCGGAGGCACTCGCCAGGAATCTTACCCGGGAAACGCCTCTGAGCATGGAGGATATCAAAAGAAGAAGAGATTTGCAGAAGGAATTGGCGGGAGAAGGCGAAAACTGGCGAATGGAATTTCTGGCACTTGGCGAAAAGAACAGAAGCCAAAATGCAGATGGCAGGATGGTGAATGGCAAGATGAAGAAGATTGATTCTGCTGCGGTGGTGGATGCGATGCAGAAGGTTTCGAAGATGGAGGTGCCGGCATGGTTTGGTTCACCGGTTTCGTTCGTTATCGGATGGCTGATGATTATCGGAGTCGTCGGTTCCGTGATATTGTCGATATGCGATATGGTTTCGGTGAATTTTGCCCTGTGGTGGGTGTTGGTTCAATACATGGTGGTGTTCTTTGTCTGCAAGCAGACACTTGACAAGATAGATAGCAATGGCGGCAAGCTTCGCCATCAGCTCATCGCCTATGCCCAGATTCTCCAGCTTATCAACAGGCGCAATTTTCATAGCGAGTTAGGCAAGGAGATGCAGAATTCCCTGGCAGACGCCCTGCCTTCCTTTGCCCAACTGGAAAAGATATTGAAGGGGTATGACAGAAGAGGCAACTTCCTCGGTCTTTTCTTCACCGATGCCTTCATGCTGAGCGATTTCTTCCTGGTTCGCAGTTTTCTGAAATGGAAGAATACCTATATGGTGAAGATGGAGGAATGGATGCACATCATCAGCGAGATGGATGCGATGGTTTCGATGGCAGATTTCAGATATAATCATCCGGAGGCGGAAGAGGCGGAATTTGTTTCAGGAAAGCAGGAAGCTGATGCTGAAAGCAAGGTTTCTGAAAACGATGCTTCTGAAAATGCAGGAATCGGAAGTCCGGAAATCGTATTCGAGGGAAAGAATCTCTATCATCCTTTCCTGGGTGCCAAGGCGGTGAAGAATGATTTCACCATCAAGGACGACAACTATTATATCATCACCGGAGCCAACATGGCGGGAAAGAGTACCTTCCTCCGTTCGCTGGGCGTGAACTATATCCTAGCGATGGCGGGTATGCCGGTGTTTGCGGATCAGCTGAAAATTTCCCGTTTCAGATTGTTCTCGAGCATGAGAACCACCGATGACCTGACGCATGGCATCTCTTATTTCAATGCTGAATTGATTAGATTGGAGGAGCTTCTGAAGTTCTGCAAGGAAAGTGCAGAGGGAATGTTCTGCAAGGAAAATACAGAAGGAAAATTCTGCAAGGAAAATACAGAAGGAAAATTCTGCAAGGAAAATACAGAAGATAATAAGGAGCCCCTCCGAACGCTGATTATTCTGGATGAGATTCTGAAAGGAACGAATTCATTGGATAAGCTGAATGGTTCGAGAAAGTTCCTCGAAGCCATCGCCAAGCAGCCGGTGAGCGGCATCATTGCTACCCACGATTTGGAACTTTCCAAGATGGAGAATGATGCATCAGGAAAATTCCACAACTATTGTTTCGAGATAGATTTGGGCACAGATGTCACCTATACTTATAAGATACAGAAGGGTGTGGCAAGAAACCAGAATGCCACCTTCTTACTGAATAAGATTCTGGAGAAATATTAGAATAAAAAGAGAAACTCCCGAAAGGTCTTGGAGAATGCCCGTGTT
>URYG01000252.1 GCA_900551985.1 uncultured Prevotella sp.
GTAACACAATGCGCAACTTCTATAGTCCTCTGAAGGGAAACGAGTCTATGCTTCGATTTGTCTTTATGACGGGCATCACGAAGTTTTCGCAGCTCAGCATCTTCAGCGAGCTGAACAACATCACCAACGTGAGTATGGACGAGCCTTACGCCGGCATCTGCGGCATCACCAAGGAGGAAATGTTAACCCAGATGAGTGATGATATCGACGCTCTTGCCAAGCATCTGGAACTGAGCAGGGAGGAGACCATCCAGGAGCTCAAAGACCATTATGATGGTTATCACTTCACATGGCCATCACCTGATATTTTCAATCCTTATAGCTTGCTCAATTGTTTCGCAAAACAAGATTTGAGAGCTTTTTGGTTTGAGTCTGGCACACCTGTTTATCTTATCAACATGATGAGAAAATTCAAGGTTCTTCCTTCTATGTTGGGCAGGATGAGAGCCAAGGCTTCCTCTTTTGATGCTGCTACGGAAAAAATGACTAGTTTGTTGCCTTTGCTTTACCAAAGCGGATATTCCACCATCAAAGGGTACGAGAAAAAGACCAGGGTTTATACCTTGGATATTCCAAATCGAGAAATTTTTATCGGTCTTTATGAGAGCTTGTTGCCTGGATATGTGCAGTCGGAATCTGATGAAGGAAAGGTGGTGATAGCTGATATTTCCACCTATCTGGAAGACAAGGATATGGAAGGGGCGTTACAACTCTTGGCAGACTTCTTGGCGACGGTGCCTTATTGTGCCAATACGGATTATGAGGGACATTACCAGCAGATGTTTTATATCATCTTTGCCTTGCTTACTGACTACAATATTATTGTGGAGCAGCACACGGCTAAAGGGAGAATCGACATCACGATGGAGACTGCCGACACCATCTATGTGATGGAACTGAAATTCAATAAGAGTGCGCAAGAGGCATTAGACCAAATCAATGACAAGCATTATGCCCAAACCTTTGCCTTGAAGAATAAGGAAATTGTAAAGGTGGGCTTGAACTTCTCTGTCAAAGACGAGGTGAATACTCTGGAATGGGTGATTTCTTGACACAGAGGGGGTTAGCCATGGGACTGTTGCACTACAACCGGGAATGTCTTTCGGAAAGGGTATATGATGGGGAAGGAAAACTGATTGACCGGTCTTACTGCTGTTCGGGTTTCAGCATCTACTATCCCGGAGTCTGCGATTCGCCAGCATACGACCGACATCCTGACGAGACCTTCCGAGGCAGAAGTGCTGAACAGATCAGATTCCAGAAGGGTGACATCGTGGAAGTATATCGTGGCGATGAGGTGAGATGTGCCGCTCTATCTTCAGAGACGATTCAAGGGTTATCTGGAGAAGGCTGAGAAAAAGCAGAAAGAAGAGGAGGAGAAAGACAGAATCTTCCGCCAGGCTCACGATTGCAGCTTCCGAAACAAGGATCAGATAGAGAAATCTGAAAAGTGCGGCTGCTTCAGCTGCTGCGAAATCTTCACGCCATCCGAAATCACGGATTACCTCCCTGATGAGCCGCCTACAGCCGAATGTCCCTTCTGCCATACCGACTCCGTAATAGGTGACGCCTCCGGCTTCCCTATCACCCAGGATTTCTTGAAGAAAATGAAGAAGAGATGGTTCTAGGGCGATTTTTCAACGTTTTCATCTATCTTCCTCCCCTATCTCATGGGGGCAGTATCAGTTTTGAAAACGGACTTTAAGAAACAAAGTACTTCTATATCGCACTTTTTTCCATCATATCGCCAGAAAACTATAAATCCTTAAAGTTGGCACATAAAACTGGATACTCTATACCATAATTAAAAAATTTCTTTTAATTTGCTTGGTTGTCTCAAGAAAAAAACGTATTTTTGCTGTTGTAAATTGATGAATGTTTTTAAAAAGGAGTAAGTATGAATACATTAGCAATGAACGAACCTCAATTGTTGGTACTTGCAGAAGAAGACAAGGAGAATGGCAGAGTTACCCATTGGAATTCTGTTGATGAAATGTTTGATACTATCTTAGGAGAATAATGTATAAACTTGACACTACTAAGAGATTTGACAAAGCTTTAAAGCTTTGCAAAAAGCGCGGCTATCCCATAGAAGACCTACGAGATGGGGGCTGTTTTTTAGCACAATCACTCAACAACCCGCCATCATGCTCAATCTCAACAAGACGTGGGTTCTCTTGACAGTATCAGTTCCCCAAAAGGACATTAGAAATGCGATAACACCGCCCTAACTACCTATTTTGATATAGTTAGGGCGGTGCTATCGCTAAAATTCGAGACCATTTACCGCATAGAGCGGTACATTCGTTACCCAATCTTCCTGCTGATAATCATTCATGGAGATGCGATAGACCTTCTTTGACTGGTTGTCAGCAACAAACTGGCGCAGGCTCTTTGCCTTGACATTCGTCTCGGCTTTCACCTCCAGCGGAACAATCTCATCCTCCTCATCCTGGAGCAGGAAATCAATCTCCTGAGTACTGTTGGTCTTGGCATAATAATAGGGTTCATACCTGAGAACGAGCTGCTGCAAAACATACTGTTCCGTCAACGCTCCTTTAAACTCGGTAAAAATACTGTTACCAGCCACTATCGTCGTTGCCTTGAGATTAGACATCGCACCTAGAAGCCCGACATCCAGGACGAAGATCTTGAAGGCCGCCCGGTCTTCATAACTGGCAAGCGGCAGTCGGGGAGCCTTCACATTATATACCTTATATATCAGTCCGGCATCCAGCAGCCACTGCAAAGCCAACTCATACTCCCGGGCTCTTGCCCCCTCGCGCACCACTCCATAGATAAACTTCCTGTTTTCCTTGCTCAACTGGGCGGGCAAGGATTTCCACAAATCAGTAATACGGGGAATAATCTCTGATGGAGCATGCTTCGACATATCCCTCTGATAACTGTTCAGAATATCCTTCTGTATGGCTCTCACCTCTTTCCAGTCACGATTCTGGCTAAAGCTCAATACGGCTTCAGGCATGCCTCCCACATAGTAATAATACTTTAAGAGTTCCTGAAACTTAGGAGCAAACATCGTTATCATATTCCAATCTTTCGTTTGCAGCAGCTGCGCCAGATTCTTCTCCCCCATAGCCATCACAAACTCGATAAAGTTCATAGGATACAGAGAGAGAAATTCCACCTTACCCACAGGAAAAGACTCCCCCTGATGCAGTTCGATACCCAGGAGAGAGCCAGCAGCGATGACATGATAGCCCGGCGCATTCTCTGCAAAATATTTCAGAGAAGTAACGGCATGAGGGGCAGCCTGAATCTCATCCAGGAATATCAGCGTTTCGCCTTCGGTGCAGGTTACATTCGTTGCAGCCCCGATAGCTGTAAGAATTCTAGGAATATTGAAGTCCTGCTCAAAAAGATTCTGCAGGATCTTCATTTCTTCAAAGTTCACATACGCCAGCTGCTTGTAATTCTGGCGGGCAAACTCCTTCACCAGCCAAGTCTTTCCCACCTGTCTGGCACCCTCTATAATAAGAGGTTTCCGATATTGTTTATTCTTCCATTTCAGAAGTTCACCGATAGCTAATCTTTCCATAATCCGTATCTTTAAATCACATTTTATGAGGGAATATTCTATCTCTCAATCACATTTTATGAGGGAATAATCACTCTTCCGCCCACATTTTATGAGGGAATAACGCTGCAAATATACACATTTTATGAGGGAATCCTGCAACTTTCCCACACATTTTATGAGGGAGCACCCACTTTTTAACTGATTTTAAAGGATGATATCCCTATCTCATGGGGGCAGTATCAGTTTTGAAAACGGACATTAAAATGCCATTTACCCAAAGAGATCATTCATCCTGACCTCACTATTCACCAATCCACTATGCATATTCTGCTTCACCCCATAAGTCGTGATGAAAGTATGCAGCAATGCCTTCTTCGTCTTGGTCGCTACAGAGAAGGAAGACATCCTGTCACGCAGCCGCTGCTCATAGCCGGCATCTATCACAAACTCATCCTTGGCATATTTCATCTCACAAATATTGATAGCTCCATCAGCACGGTCTATCAGCATATCTATCTGACCTCCTCTCCATTCTGCACCAGTAGAATCCACAAAAGGACGGCAGGACCAGGAATAAACATTCGCCAAAACACCAGAAATACCCAATGCCTTCTTGATCTGTGGGATATGATGCAGGCATACCTGCTCGAAAGCATAACCGCTCCAGGCTGTTCTACTTCCCGAATTACGCATATTACTCCAGTAGTTCTTATCCTGCCCACTGTTATTCGCTACAAAACGGGTATAGAACAATGAGTATAAGTCAGTTAACTGATAAAGGGCATCCCTTTCACTCTTTCCTATGGTAGAATACTTCCTGATAAAGTCACATTTCTTCAGATTCTCCAGGATTTCAGACAACTGTCCACCACCTTTCAGTTTCA
>URYG01000253.1 GCA_900551985.1 uncultured Prevotella sp.
CCTTTCTGTGTTGGTTTGACAACTTTTGAGGCAGACTGATAGTCCGTGTTAGTTATCGTCAATGTCGGAATAGTACCCGACTAAGACATTTGTTTAATTCAAATAGAACCCACTAATTCAAGTGGAGACATATATAAATATTAAAAATTACGAATTATGAAAAAAATACCATCTATAATGATTGTAGTTTGGGGAATAGCGGTATTATGTACACTATTCTTGAGTTCATGCAAGCGACCAGAGGTCTTAGACAATAATACTCTTGTAAATAGCGCAAGAAACGTGGCTTTGACCTTTGGTCCTGCGTATGTTCCATATTTCAAAGAGGCTAACGTATCGGATGTTCAAGTTTTCAAAAAGGAGGATTACGGAGACAGCCGCCCTCAAATAAGAAAACAGATAGGAAGAAAGTTCTATACTATAACTTTTACATATGATAGTACTGCCGTTAAATTTGATTTTGGATTTGCAGCAAGAGTCAGAATATGGAAAGATACAGGAGAACCATTAGATGTTATATTTGGTAATGGTTGGGGAAGAAATTTTTTCTTTTTAAGTTTTAAGGAACAAACAGATCATTCTGCAAATGACTATGAGAAAGTGGCTTCTGACTCTATTGTTAAAGTTCCATTGCAAACTGTACATGAACCAGAGAACATTTGGAATTCCAATGCTGACAACAAACAAGACAGCCTATCAACGAGGGATTTTCTAACAAATACAGAGAAAGAGAAAATAAAAGAATTGGCTTCACATGTTCCAGATAGCATAAGAAATCGTTTTGCAGTTTTAGTGGATAAATGGAATTTTGCAATAGACCATAATCCTAAGACACGATATAGTGCAAGCACATATTCATATGCAAAATTGCCTGAGTTCATTCCTCTCAAATCAATGGGAAAACAAATAGTTCCACTAATTATGGAACGAATGATAAACTCTTCCGATTTTTATTTTCTTGTTCTTTATGAAGCTGTTCTGCAAGGAAATGAAACGAATGACGATTCTAAGTTTAGCGAAAGCGAACAAATCAGAGCTATAAGGTGTGTAAAAAAATGGCTGGAAAAACAATAATGGGCAAGTTCTTCTATTATAATTGAATCTACATCATTTCTCCTATGCCGCAGAATATATAAGATGTAACAAAACCTTTTGGGTTACTCCCAAAAGAACTTGCCTGTCGGTGATTTGTTCCTCCGTAGTTGGACAATTAAGATGGAAAGAACATATAAAAAAGCATAAAAAGTTTCTGATTTTTCTCATAAACAAATTAGATTTCATATCTTTGCGCAAAATTAGAAACAATGACAGAACTATTGAGTATATTATATAAGCTGCGGATATTCACTTCGGATGAACTTTCTGAGGCTCTGAAAGACAAGGTGAAGGCGGTGGAAGCGTTGCTTGCTCGGTACAAGCAACAAGGGTGGATTGTGGCTATACGGCGCAATACCTATTGCATGAAGGATATTGCATCTGGCTTACCTGTTTGCGACAAGTATGAGATAGGAAGCCACTTGTCACCTACAGCTTGCATCAGTTATCACACAGCATTGGAATTTCATGGATTGGCTCATCAACCCTTCAATGAGGTTTTTGTGAAAAGCATGACTCGCTTCAATTCCTTTTCTTTCGACGATGTGGATTATACCTATTGCCGACAAACAAAAGAAATCGTTGGTATGATGACACCCAAGGGAAACCCTTATGTGCGAGTAACGGATGTGGAGAGTACGTTGTTGGATTGCTTTGACCGCATCGACCGAGCTGGGGGTATTGAGGAATTGCTGCATTGCATGGAGGGTATCGTCTTGCTCAATGAGGAAAGGCTCATCGATTATCTCGCAAGGTACGACAAGGCATTCCTGTACCAGAAGACAGGCTATCTGTTGGAGCGCATCAAGGAACAAGCCAACATCTCAGAATCCCTCTTGGAGCTGTGCCGAGCCAAGGGAACCAAAAGCGTCAAGTGGTTGACTAACAACGAAGAGTCGGATACATTTGTAAATAAATGGCGCATGTATGTGCCGCAAGAACTAACATCAAAGGAAGAATATGAACTCATATAACAAACAAGCTCTTGACATCATCGCCAAGGAGCAAGGCTTTATTCGCGACAACCTCGAAAAGGTGATGCGATTGGTGGAGATACTCAACTATTTCCATGACAGTCCTTTGCTGTCTAAATCTCTTGTACTGAAAGGTGGCACAGCCATCAATCTCACCGTTTTCCAACTGCCAAGACTCTCGGTAGATATAGACCTTGACTTTACGGTGGATTGCGACCGAGAATCCATGCTCTCCATTCGCCAAGAAGTGAATAACGAGATTCTACGCTATATGGAGTCGGATGGTTATCATCTTGCGCCTGGCTCCAAGACACCGCATACGCTTGACTCATGGGTGTTTCATTATACCAATGCCGCAGGCAACAACGATGGCATCAAGATTGAAATCAACTATTCCGACCGTTGCCATATCCTGCCTGCCATAGAGACTCATGTGTCCATTCCGTTTCTGAGCGATGTGAAGGTACGTTCTCTTTCACCTGTCGAATTGTTTGCCACCAAGATAAACGCCTTGATAGGTAGAAGTGCTGCACGTGACATTTATGATGTCTATAACATGGTGAAGCATCAGCTATTCGTGAGCGATGAAGAGAAAACGTCGCTGAGAAAAGCGACCGTCTTTTATCTGACTGTTGGCTCAAGCAGAAAAGACAAAGCTACGCCTACAGAATATACTGACTTTCCGCAGATAGACAAAATCCGTTTTCCGCAGATTCGTTCGCAACTCTTGCCTGTGCTTAGGCGCAGTGAGCATTTTGACTTTGAAAAAGCCAAGACAGAAGTGAAAGACTTTCTCTCAAAGCTATTGGTTCTGACAGAATCAGAGAAAGAATATGTGCGGGAATTCAATGCCAAGAAGTATATTCCAGAATTGCTGTTCGAAGATAAAGAGATGGTCAATAGAATCAAATTTCATCCTATGGCTTTGTGGAAGACAAGGAGTCGTTGAATGTTTTTTCTGTAAATTTTGAAAAAAGTTATTGTTTTGCTTAGTTTTTTGCTTGGCTCAACTGTATAGATAGTGTATGAAACAGGAAAAGGACATAGAAAGAATGTTTCGTCAGCATTACGAGAAGATGTACAATCTGGCCAGAAGCATCCTCTCCGATGACGATGAAAGCAAGGATGTAGTGAGCGAAGTCTTTACCACGATTCTTGCCGATGATGTAGTCCTGATGCCTGAGAGTGAGGAAGGATTCCTGATGAGGAGCGTCCGCAACCGCTGTCTCAACCTGATAGCCCATAAGAGCGTGAAGGAAAGGGTAGCGAAGCTGCTGCTGGATGATGCCGACGTGATTCTCTCGGAAGAGACCGACGAGAGACTCGACCAGCTGATGCTTCTCATCGAAGACCTGGAACCGCCTATCCGACAACTCATTTTCCGTCTGCGCTATCTTCAGGAGAAATCTTATCAGGAGGTGGCTGATGAAGTGGGAGTGAGCAAGGTGACGGTGTTCAACCATCTTTCGAAGGCGATGGACTGGATTAAGGAACAATTTAAATGAGCAAGACAATGACAAACAAGGAATTTAACAAGAGTAAAGAAGAGAAGCGACAGATGTTCTTCGATATGCAGGAGCATCCCGATCGCTATACCGACGAGCAGGTGGAACGTTTGCTTGCCGATGAAGACGTAAAGGATTTCTTTCACGATATGGCGATGGTTAGGATGGCAATGAAAAAAGGAAATCCAAAGAAAGTGAATGTAGACGAAGCGTGGAAGAAGTTTGCTGATAAGCAAGGATTAAAGGCCAACGAAGCTTCTGATAAAACATCCAGCAATCACTGGAAGATAGCAGCATCCATCATTGGCGTTGTTTTCCTCTCAGGCATTACTTTCGCTGCAATTCATTCAGGCATTTTCCGTTTCTCTTCTTCGGATGAGGCTAAACAAGCCAAGACGGAGCAAGTATCTTCTACTTCTGATTTGAACAAGATGGATAACATCAAGGTGAGTGCTACGGAGAAGGCTGATAGTCTCGACCTCAAACCTGTTGTCTTTGACAATACCGAGTTGGGCGATGTCGTGTCGCAGCTTGCTGCCTTCTATCATGTCAAGGTGGAATTCGGCAAAGCTGAATCACAGCATATTCGTATCTTCTTCAATTGGGACAAGACTAAGACATTGAAGCAGAATCTCGAAATATTGAATGCTTTTGAGCGCATACAGATAACGGAAGTGGATGGAACTTTAAGAGTGGAGTAAGTTATGAAGAAGATTGTTTTTAACTTAATGTTGTTGATGATAAGCATGGGTATGTCTGCCCAACGCATTACCCGACAATATAATAATGTGTCATTCTCTGCGGCATTGAAGGATTTGAATGCTCGAC
>URYG01000254.1 GCA_900551985.1 uncultured Prevotella sp.
TTCTGCCATGGCACCGCCCATAGCACCTGCTCCGATAATTGTTATTTTCATTGTCGTCTTATAGTTAAAATGCTATTACGGTGCAAAGATACTACTTTTATCTGAAAATAGAGTGATTATTGACGATTTTTTAAGAAAGCACGCTTGTTTACTGACGATATTTTAAGAATTTCGCTAGTTTACTCCCATTCTGGAAGTATCCACGTCCTTGGTTCTCTTTTCCTTGTACTTGCCTATCTTACAGATGATGGAGATGGAGGTTTATGTGAGTTTGATGGTTATTGTTTGAGTTGCTCTTTTGCTTTGGATATGAGTTGTGCTGCCTCTTTCTTATCTTCCAGTCTGTTTGCATTTGCTAAGAACATTTGGAGATACAGTTTCGCTTTCAGCTTGTTTTTGGAAGCGATGAACATTTGGGCGGCATTGTAATAGTTGAGAGGATTATCTTCCTCATCGTATAAGGTGCATAACTCAAAGTCACGTGCAGCGTCTGCATATCGGTTGTGTTGAAAATGTAGGTCGGCGAGCCATTTATAGGTTCGCAATGCTCTGTTTTTGGGCAAGGAAACCTCTAACGACTGGTTGAAATGAGCCATGGATAGCGAATCCATGCAAAAGGATTTCTCTATCAAAGCCAAGTGGAAAAGGCAAGTGGCATTGTCGTTTTTGAACTGAACAGCTTTCTGGTAATGCTTCAGCGCCTTCTCATTGTCCGGAAGGTCCTCATAACAGAGACCAAGGATGAAGTTGGATTCGAAATTATCAAATCCTTGTGCTATCAGTTTCTCATACAAGGGTATAGCCTCATCGTATTTGAATTGCATGAATAGGGAATAGGCATATTCCTTGTTGACATATAAGTTCGTGGAATCACATTGAGAAATGTAATTCTTCGTCACTTTCTCGGCTCTGTCTGGTTTGTTCGCCCCATTGTAATGCACGGCAAGCGAAGCGATAATCTCACTATCGTAAGGGAATAAGAATGCGATGCGTTCACCCCAAAGAGAAACCTTGTCATTGTTGTTCTGATTGAGATACGCATAATAGAACATTCGCATGTCTTCGTGTTTGATGCTATCTGATGGAATCTTGTCTAGGCAAGAAATGCAGGCGGTGTAGTTGCCTACTTTCCGATAGCAGGAAGCCAGTTTCCTGCGTGCTTCCAGGTGAGATGGATTTGCTTCCAAATACTTTTGGTAGTATTGGGTTGCATGAAATACATCATATCTACTCAAACAGCTATCTCCTTGTTGAAGTAGATGGGCTGTAGTTTCGTTGGCCTTGGCATTCATTGCCATACATAGCCATAATATAAGGATCAATCTAAACTGTTTCATCGTTTTTGCTGATTATTTCTTTCTTACTTCGGGAGTGAAAACGACTGGCAAGGTAAACTCCATGTTGACTTCCTCGCCATCGGAGAGTCGGGCAGGCTTCCAATGAGGGCTTCTCTTGAGAAGTTCAATCACAGTCTGCTCGTAGGCTTTTTCTTTGGGAGCTTCGAGAACTTTAAACAATCCCAATGTTCCATCCTTTTGAACGGTGAAGTTGATGACGACTCGTGCAGGCTTGTCTTCCAATCCTTTAGGATATTGGATGTTTGTCATCACCCATCTTAGGAAATCGTTGATGTCGCCATTGCCGTTGAAGACAGGCATCTGGCCACCTTCCGGCAAAACAGCTATCGTCTTTAATACATGAGGTTGCGATACGCTTTGCGGTTTGAACATGAGGACGATGGTAATACCTATTATTGCTATCACGCAAGCGGCAATCCCAAATACCTTTTTATATATATGAGATTTTGTGTATCTTGTTTCCTGTGCTTTGCCCAGGAAATAAGTTTCTTCCTGATTGTTTTTTCCTTTCATACCTTTTATGATTTTATGGAGTTGTCTAAAAGTGCTTTTAATTGTTTGAGTGGTTCCTTGCTGACGTGCAGGGTGAATTTCTCGCTAAACCGCTCGTTGTATAACACTAGTTCAGAAGTGTTGAGGTTGATGCTGAAAATATGCTGACTATTAATAATGTAGTTTCTGCCGACACGAGCGAAGAAGTGTGCCGTTTGGGCAAGTTGCTCTACTATTTTCTTCTCAAAGACCACAAGGTTGAACGAGAAGGTGTATTCATCACCATTGGTGAGTCGGAGATTGCAATAGCTTCCTTCCGAACAGACGTATGCTATCTGTTCGGAAGCCACTCTGAGCAAGAAGTTGGCATTTGATATGATGAGATATTCTTCCATACTGATAAGTTTGGTGCAAAGATAAGCATAATATTTAAAATGTATGGCTGGATGTATCGTGTTTTTTGTGAACATGTGGATTCGTTTTGTGGAGAATACTGGTGACAACTTTGCATCCCTATGAGCATGAGTAGTTACAACTATTATTATTCCATCTTTAGCTCATACCCTTTTTCTTCTCCTATCTATGTAAATAATATTCTAGAAAGAGAAAAACAAGAAGAAACACCCATAAAATGGGGAAAGAAGAGATTGAAAATTTTCCCTTAAGGATATTTGTATTTTTCCTTAAGGGAAAATATTTTTTTCCTTAAGGGAAATAAAATCTTCCCTTAAGAGATATTTTCATCACACCTTAATCTGTAAGGTTATTTTAAGAGTACTGATGTTACCTTGGTATGATGACAAGCTGCTACTGTTTAAGATGATTTTTTGAGGTATCGGGCTAAAAGGCTACAAAAAGTTTGGTTAATCAAGAAAAATACCTTAACTTTGCCACCATAATTAAAGGGAATAGCTTATGAAAGGTAGAAGATATCCTCTCGGAATACAGACTTTCAAGAATATCATAGAGGGAAATTATGTATATGTAGATAAGACCGACTTAATCTATGAGTTGGTGCATGAGAAGAAATATTGCTTTCTGAGTCGTCCTCGACGATTCGGAAAGTCACTCCTTGTCACAACCCTACAAGCCTACTTCGAAGGAAAGAAAGAGCTATTCAAAGGGCTGAAGCTGGAAGCCTTGGAAAAAGATTGGGAGAAACACCCCGTAATCCATCTTGATCTTAGCAAGGGGAAATACTATAGTATGGAAAGCCTGATAGAAACTCTTGATAAGATTCTTGAAACATACGAGGATTTATACCAAATCACTTCTGTTAGTACCGAGGCTTTTAATGTCCGATTGATTCGCATCATCAATGCCGCCAAGCAAAAGACCGACAGGAATGTGGTTGTGCTCATCGATGAATATGATGCGCCGATGCACGACTCGATGAAAGACAAGGACTTGCAGGACAAGATACGTGACATCATGCGCAACTTCTTCAGTCCTTTGAAGGCAGAAGAGGACAATCTTCATTTTGTCTTTTTAACTGGTATCTCCAAGTTTAGCCAGCTGAGCATCTTCAGCGAACTGAACAATATCACGAATATCAGCATGTGGGACAAGTACCGCTCTATCTGTGGCATCAGCAAGGAAGAGCTCTTGAAAAATTTCCACGATGACATAGAGGAATTGGCGCAGGCCAATGATATGAACTATGAGGAGGCCTTAGCTGAGCTGAGATATAATTACGATGGCTATCACTTTAGTGGGAAAGGTTCCGATATGTATAATCCTTACAGCATGTTCAATTGCTTAGAGACCCATGAGTTTGATAGCTATTGGTTCTCTACGGGTACTCCTACCTTCCTGATAGAACTGCTTCAAGAGAAAAATGTCGATATGCTCCAGTTGGACGACATTTGGACAACCTCCGACCGCTTCGATACCCCAACAGAGAAGATTGTTGACCCTGTACCGGTATTATACCAAAGCGGCTATCTCACAATCAAGTCATACAATCGTTTGGCGAAATTATACAAGCTTGCCTTCCCTAATGAAGAGGTGCGCAAGGGCTTCTCCAACAGCCTCTTCCGCTATTATGCCCCAGACGGCATGGGCGACCGTGACGCTATCTACATGGCATGGGCAAAGAACTTCATCCTGAGTGCCGAGGACAATATGGAGGCATTCCTCCCTCATCTCCAGACTTTCTACAAGAAGTTCCCATACACATTGGTCAACAACAATGAGCGCCATTACCAAGCCGTGCTCTACACCATATTGTTAATCCTCGGATGTGATGTTACTCCAGAGGTGCCTACATCTGATGGCAGGATCGACATGGTGCTGAAAACCAAGCGCAGCATCTATGTATTGGAACTTAAATACAAGAAGGATGCTGAGGCTGCGATGGAGCAAATCGACAGCAAGGACTATCTCGCTGCCTTCGCCGATGACAGCAGAAAAAAATACAAGGTGGGCATCAACTTCTCGGAAGACCGAAGAAGTATCGACGACTGGAAAGTGGAGGCACTGGCATAATACTGCTTGTGATGAATGGGTTAATATTTTGGAGGTAGG
>URYG01000255.1 GCA_900551985.1 uncultured Prevotella sp.
GCAGTTTGCTGGGTTTCTGCATTCTGATTCATCTCTTCTTTCTGCTGCTTTTCTTCTTTCAGCTTCATCTCATCTTTCAGCTTCTCCCATTCTGCATCAATCGAAGGCATCTTCATCTCTTCCTTCGACTTGCCGAAATCCAGAGACTGTCGGGTCTCTACCAACTGCTGATAGAGTTCGTTCACTTCCTTATCGCCCAGGAGTTCATCCTTCTGGGTTTCGGAATACTTTTCGGGATGCTCCAGGAGTTCGAGGAGCAAATCCCATTTCTGAGGATCCATCTTCTGAGGATCTATGTCAGATAATTCATGTTTCATTTTCTTTTCCTTTCTTCATTTTAGGGTTATTGTATAAGCGGATTGCAAATCCGCAAAATAAAGAGGTCGAACCTTTTTTAACGACGGATTGCAAATCCGTCAGAACGCCTGGCGGAGGACTTTCTTACGACAAAGACAATCCTGTCGGAACGACTGGCGAATTATTTTCCTTTCAACTTTTCTCTGAGCGTTCGCAAACCTTTTACGATATGCTTGTTCACTGCCGAGATACTGATGCCCAGTTCCTCCGCCGTATCCTTATACGACATTCCTTCCCGATAGCACAATCGGATAACGGAAGCAGTCTGGTCGGTCAGGTCATGGTCGATGCAATCCACGGCAGCCTGCCATCGCTCTTCCAGACGAGAAGGTTCTTCCTCCGTTAATTTCTCTTCCGAGAGAGGGAGAAGCCGTTTCAGTCGTTCATCTCTCTTCTTTCTGGCTATAAGATTGATGCAGGCATTCTTCACGCTCCGCATCAGGTAAGCCCGGTCTGGAACCAGCTGTTTATCCCACAATCTGGAGAACACATCGCTCACCACATCCCTCGCCTCCTCATTATCATGGAGCAAGGCAAAGGCAAAGCGATACATCTGCTCGTAATGGTCATGGAACAGCCATTCCATCCGCTGTTCATTTTCTTCTGTCATCACGTCATTTTCTTCTTGTTTCTACTCTTATATACAAGCTTTCCAGAAATCAATTACCCCTAAAATGAAGAAATCTTCTACTTTCTTTGGAAAAGCAATGCAAAGGTAATCCTAATTTCATCATAAGACTAATAAATAATAGTTAAAAAACATATCTTCTCTTCATTTTTAAGTTAATTTATAGACAACTTAAAGAAGATTGTATTATCTTTGCAACGAAATAACTTAAAAGTTAAGCTTATGGAACAGAAGTACAACATAGAGCTTATAGAAGAGTATGAAGATATAAACTTCTATAGTATTCATCTTGAAGGAGAAGAACTCTCTGAATTTGAAAATTTCTTTGAGAAATTTCCAGAAGGATGTTCTTACGATGAAGAAATAGATGTCGTCATTTCATGGTTGGACAAAATCTCCGAACGAGGAGCTTTGGAACGTTATTTCCGTCCGGAAGGCCACTATGGAGATGGTGTTGGAGTTATCCCAATAGATATTGGTAACAAGATTCGACTCTACTGTATCAGATTATCTAACAAAATTCTGATTTTCGGAAACGGAGGAGTCAAAGATGCTAAAAGTTGGCAACAAAGTACAACACTAGCTCCCTATGTAAAACTCTTGATAGATACAAGTCGTTTCATTCAATCGAGAATCAAAGATGGAACAATTGTATTAGTTGACAAAGAAATAATTGGAAATTTAAACTTTACAAGAAATGAGAAGAAGTAAGATTTTAGAAGAACGCCGCAAACATGTTGATCCTGAGATTCGCCGGTCTGTAGATTTGTCTTTCCAAATCGTAGATAGGATACATGACATTCTGGTTTCTAAAGGGATGAAGCAGAAAGACCTAGCCCTTCTACTCGGAAAACGGGAAGCGGAAATAAGCAAGTGGATGCGGGGAACACATAATTTTACAATAGACACACTTGTATCTATTGAGGATGCTCTCCAAGCTCCGATATTAAATGTCGTCCATCAGGATTTAGAAATATGTGTGTGATTTTTTAATCGGTCAAGCAAAGAGCAAGCCAACATGGTTTTGCCTTCGCGTGACCGATTGTCATATATTCATTGTTGTTATTAAGAGAGTTTCTTCCTGGCAAGAACTACAGGCGGATCTTTTCTTCATTGCCGGCTCCTGTGCCTTTGTACTTGCTGTTAACAGAGTTGAAACGATAGCTTATAGTTAGCTTAACAGCTTGCGAATCGCTATAGTTCCATTTATCGAGCAACATACTTGTGCCATAGGTAAACATAGAGTTACGGGCTGTACGAAAGACATCCGTTGCCTGAAATTGAAAAGTCCATTGTTTAAACTTCTTTGTTATTCCCAAATTCAACTGAAAACTCGGCTTCAGGGTTGCTATCGTATTATCACCAGAAGTATGCCCTATCATATCAGCCGTCAGTATATAGCCTCTTGAAATAGAGAAAGAATTAAACCAATTGGTCATCAACAACGGATTGTTCAACTTGAGCTTTTGCCCATAATGAACCATTTCAAAATTCTGTCCCATCAATACCAAAGACAAGCGAGGAGACCAAATCCCTATACTTGGCGACAATGATAGAACTGCCGTATATGTATTCATGTGGGAACGATTGACATTCGTTAGAATATTGAGCGGTTTACCTTCACCCGGCTGCAAATCTATCGTATTCACTATGAAGTCATTGATATGTTGAAAACTGAAATTTAAATATACCCATTTGTATAATCCTGCGAAGGTTATGTCATGGATAATTTCAGGCTTCAGAAGAGGATTTCCCTTTTCATAAGTGAAGACGTCATCATATTGCATATTGCTGCTCAATTCCTGATAAGACGGACGACGAGTCTTCATCGTATAATCCAACGAGAAATTGGCTTTGCCTATCGGAAATGATAAACTTGCATTCGGAAACAATTTATCATACCGACGACTTTGTCCATCAATCCAGATTCCTTTCTCATAATAATCAGAAACGGTATGTTCATACCTCAGACCTGCTTCTAAATCAATTTTTCCCAATGGAAGATAATAGGTCAAGAATCCAGCCAACTTATTTTCCCTGATATGGTCATCTGTAGAAGCTATTATCTGTTCCACATTGTTGTAAGTTTCCTTGCGGTCTGTGTAGATAAACTCACCACCACCTTCTAGCTTTCCTTTCCCAACAGGATAAGACAGCGCCAATTTAGAAGCAGCCATTACATTGTCCGCCTTGTTTGTGCTGTTAACATTACTTTCACCAGAAGCACTACTCTGCTCCTTAATATTCTGCACGGCCTTGTTCTGGCTAACAACCAAGTCATTATCAAAAACGACATTCCATTTTCCGAATTCTCCCCGATAATAAGCATTCACATAATGAGCAGGAGGCGTCTTGCGATTCCAATTCATATCATAGGATATGGATTCCAACTCTGTCCCATTCTTCATTACACGTTGATATGTAGGCCATGAAGCTGTACTGTTTGGTAAAAAGTTTACATCATAAGTAGCACCTATGGAATGTTTCTCATTGAAGACATAATTGAAACCAATCTTTGTGGCAATTTGGGCTTTGATTTTGGGGAATATCCCGATGTCGCTATGCATTTGCCACATTTCTCCATCTTTAATGACAGTCTTTTTATCTATCTGATGCTGATACCTTTGCGTAAAATCATAATAAAGACTTCCGAATATATCCAGTCCTCCTCTACGCCAGTTTAAATTACCGCCCTCAGACAAAGACGTAGAATGTCCCTGCCGAGCCATAGAAGTAAACCCACCACTCAGTCCATCACCTTGTTTCTTATTCGTTCTGATCACAATGACAGCCTTTACCGTAGCATCATATTTTGCTCCAGGATTGTTGTTGAGAGTTACGGAGGCGATGTCTTTAGAACTTATTCTATCCAGTTCCCCCTCATCCGTCAACTTCCTTCCATTCACATATACCAATGCTTCACCCTTGCCATAAACACGATATTTTCCATCACTGCCATAAACACTCGGCACCTGCGCCATAACATCGTTGGCAGTACCAGCTTCGCTCAAAGGTGTTCCTTTCACCTGAGTAACAAGCCCTTCATTCGTCATCTCAAAGGTTTTACGATGTCCTTTTACAACCACCTTCTGCAGGTTCATTGTAGCCTCTTTCAGAGTTATCGTTCCTATCTTACCTATATTATATGTATTGCTTGTCGTAATATAGCCCACGCAACTCACTCTTACTATCGCCTTTCTCGCTCCGCAGGGAATCACGAACTGACCGTTTTCATTCGTTACGCCGCCATTTATCAATGAAGAATCACGAACATTCAGCAGGGCTACATTAGCAAAATCTACAGGGCGTTTCTTATTGTCGATGATGCGGCCTATCATCTTGGTGGGAGTCTTCTGCGTACACTCCACAAAGATGT
>URYG01000256.1 GCA_900551985.1 uncultured Prevotella sp.
TGAGCTGCAGAGAACTCCTGTGCCCTCTCTAGCCCCCAGCCATCCCCAGCTAGCTCCTTCTATCCCCCTCTAGCCCCCGTTCCCAGCGATTCCATCGCTGGTCTCCCTAGTCATCCCTTCGTATCAGCAATCCTTCTTCACCTAATAGTGATAGTAGGCACGAAGTGGCTCGAGTCGGCCCTTGTCGAGATATTGTTCTCCTGCTGCTGTCGCTGGTTCTTCCCGATCACGAGTCCCGCTGTACACGAGCTGGTGAGGAAGGTGACGATGGCAGAGCACACGGCCACGATGAGATACTTGATGAATGCTTTCATGTTCTGTTTCATAAGCAATACGATTTTAAAATGTTAATACTAGCAATCCGGTCTTTCCCCCAGAAGCCTTTTTTCATTTTTCCAACTGGAGAAATATTTTTCTCCAACTAGGAAAGTGATTTTTAGCGCTTTCTGAATCACGATGCAAAGATACAAAAACAGCCGCCAGCGGTTATGCGTTGGCGGCTGATGCCGTGAGATAGCGGCACATTTTTACTCTAAACAGTAAACTCTAAATAGTAAACTCTAAACATTAAACACTATCCCGGTTCCCCCAGATACTCCACGATGGCCTTCACCTGCTTGGGCGAGAAAGCCTTGCTAGTCTTGCGGTACCCCATATCCAGGAGTTCATTCCATAGCGGGGTGCAGAGATGGATCCAAGCCATCAGATGGTTGACGGCTGTTCGTGGATAACTCTCGGGAAAGTACATCAGGGCAAGTTCCTTCTTGGTGTACATACGAATCTTGAAATCTTCTATCATCATAATCATTCAATTTGCATTATAAATTAATAAACTCGGTTTTCACCTACACGCCCTGAAAGGGCAAAAGCTTTCCAGATAGTACTCGCTGAAATCCTTGCACTCCGGTGGCAGCTGGTGGTGCACCAGCGAGGGCAGAATCTCCTTGAGCTGCAGGAAGAGGCTTTCGCCCGGCACATCTTTGTCGGGAAACATGTGCCAATCTATCTTGAGCTGCGAGCCGATTTCCGCCAGCCATTTCTTGTCGTCGGGTTTCAGCATCGTGGCAGAAGGAATGGCTATCGCCTTGTGTCCGGCAGAGAGCATCGCCCAGCAGTCGCTGCATCCCTCGGTAATGAAGAGCTGCTCGCCCGGCGCCATCCCCCTCACGATAGGCAGATTGTAGATGGAGCATTTCGCACCATAGGGAAAGCGGAATCGGGGAGCCGTACCCTCTTTTTTATAATCCAGGTTCCTGTTCTGAATCCCAATCAGCTTCCCCTCCGTGCTGAAGTATGGAATCTGCAGCCAGTTTACGCCCTTCTTATCCGTCCAGAAAGTCAATCTACACCATGCAGCCACTCTCTCATCAATCTTCCTCTCCTCGAAGAGAAACCTTCTGGCCGCCTGGTTGAGCCAGGGATGCTCGAAGAAGCGCCCGTACTTGCAGGCATCGAAGGGAGGAGAGCAGGAGGGAGCCGTTGGGGATGCAGAACCAGAACCAGAACTAGAACCTGAACCAGGAGCCGAACGGGATGCCGTCTTTGAAGCCGAACGGAATGCCCTTCCTTCTCCGGTTTTCCCCTCATTCAGAAAGATGTCATTCTTATCTGCCAGCCAATGGCAGGCTTTTGGGAAATCGAGATGAAGGTATCTCATCACCAGGTCGATGGTGCCGATGGCTTCCTTCATGCATACGAAGCATCTGCAGATATTCTTCCCCGCATTAAACGAGAAGCTGGCATGATGGTCGTCGTGAAAAGGGCAGAGGCTCTTATGCCGTTTCACCTCCATCCCCAGCTGCTCGGCGACCTCCTCAATAGGAAGGTCGCGCAGCTTTTGAATCTCATATTTTTCCATCATATCAGTCTCCTCTCTTTTTCTTCTCATCCGCTGCCGTATCGTTATCGCTTTTGCCGTCACTCATTTCCAGGTCGCCTTTCCAGCCCCCGTTCCGAGCGATTCCATCGCTCGTCTCTTTACCTTTCCCGCAGCCATCGCTCGTCCTGCAGCTCCCCCTCTTCGCTTCCGGCGTACCCGTAAGATACTCCTGCGTCTTGGTGTAGAGCCCCGTCTGGTTGCTGTAGGTGATGAATTTGCGGTATACCCACTTCCTTATCTGCGCATTCGTGCCCTCTTTCGTCTTGCCCAGAGAAATGCGGAGAGCCTCCAGCTGCGACTCGTTGAAAGGATTGGGCAGGTCATCAAGCAGGTTCTTCGGACCTCTCCGCTGTGCCTCGCTTACAGAGTCAGCCTCCTGATTCAGCAAATCCGCAAAAATCTGCATCTTGCTCCATAGGTCGTGATAAACCATCCACTCCACCAGTTCGCCCATCGCCTTCGTCCACGTCTGGTTGTTCAGCAACCAGAGCAGGCACCCCGCCTTCCATGCCGACACGATAGAGCGTTTCGAGATGTCCCAGAGTACATCGTCATCCGTTAGGTCGGCAAGTGAAGCCATGTCTGCAGCCAGCTGGTCAGCCAGCTTATTGAGTGGCTTGATGATGAACCTGCCCTTGCAGATGCTGAGCTTCACCAGATACTCGTCGAGCTTCTTATAGAACCCCTCATCATATTTTCCCTGTCTTGGAATTCTGCCATCACGCCCCATTCGCGCCTTATATGAGAACACCATTCGCCCGAAGGTACCATTGAAGAGTTCGTTCTTATAGAATTTTCGGGCGGCATACGGAGTGGATGAGATGGTGAGGTTGGCACGAAGCACAGGATTGCCCGTCACACCCTCTACCGTGGCTCGCAGAGCACCCGAGCGCTGGCGGTCGTAGATGTTGCGCAGCATCTGCGAAATCTGCTTGTGCCCGCCGCACATCCGGTCTGCCATCTCCACCTCGGGCAGGTTAAGGTATTGCGTTCTCTCGCCAAGCTTCTCACACGCCATGGCATTCTGGATGAAGGCGGCATTCGTTACATCGGCTGGGGGAAACCAGAAACTCACATCGGGGCGAGCAGGCTTCTCCTTGTTGGCCGACTTCGTCTTCATCTGCTTCTGCCATTCCACGAGCTTCTCCAGTTCCGTGTTGTCGTGCTCTCGCAAGTTGTGACAGATGGCTTCCACGATATTAGACAGTTGACCCTTGTTACAGCCCGAATCAGCAACGAGATTGCCCATCATTCCACACAACTCCTTCCAACTGAGGTCGGGATATTGGAATTCGGTCTCACTGACCTGTGCTCCAAGAATGGGGAAAAACATAGGAACCAGGGGTTCGTGCATGTCTTTTGATACCTGAGAGAGCAAAAGTTGCACACATTCGGTGCCTTTTCCCAGTTTTGGCATCTTGGGAGCGGTAGTTTTTGAAATATCGTACTTCAATTTGATAGCTTTCATTTTAACTTAATTTATTGATTATGAGCCTTTTAGAGGAAAGTGGAGCAGGGTGGAGCGTTCCAGTTCCAGTTGTTCCAATTAATTTTTTGAGGGTTCCAATTCTTTTCTTTATATATATAACTATCTATATATTAAATAGTTATATAGATATAAGAAAGGGATATTGTCCTAAGATTCCTTTTTGGAACAATTGGAACAACTGGAACGCTTTCTTCCTTTCGGAATTTCCTCTTCCTTTTGGAATTTCCTCTTCCTCTAGAAAGCCCCGAATCCTTCTTTGTTCTATCTCTTCAGTTGATACTCCACGATGGCATCTTTGGCTATGATAGCCTCAGAGGCGATGGCATCACCGATATTCACACCCTCATCGCAATACACCTTCAGGGTGAGCTGGATGGCGCCATCCTTGGTCTTCGATACACGTCCGTGGGCCAGCTTCTTAATCAGCAGCGACTGCGCCTTGAGCTGCGGCTTCGGAACGAATTCGAAGGAGCCGTCGTTCAACTGCTGTGCGATGCCGAGACGGTGGAAGCGAGGCATGCTTCCCACCACAGGCTCATCGGGAGCAAACAGGAAGTAATTGGTATCATCGTAATAAGCCATACCGCTCTTCTGAGTGTGCTGGCTGGTCATCAACTGATGGATTTCATCAAAATTCTTATTCATAATCGAATGAATTTTAAGAGTAAAGGAAGCGAGAAACGTAGCGCTACCTTACCTCCGGAGATTCCTTCACTCACTCCACTCGGTTAATAATTAAAACTAATAAAAACTAATAAAACAGACTGTGAATCAATTCAATTTATACATATCAGTGAGGAGAATATCCTGGAATACCTGTCCATTATATTCACGTGTAGAAAATCTGAGTGTTACTGCCACCACATCTCCCGGTGTCAGTTTGAACATAGCCATGTTTCCGAGCATAGTAGCCACGTATTGGTTCTCAAACTTTCCGGGGCATCTGCATAGTTCCGTGGATAAAAAAGTTTAATTTTTCAGATAATCCATC
>URYG01000257.1 GCA_900551985.1 uncultured Prevotella sp.
GCTTTAGCTCTGCTATATGGAATAACCTTAAGAAAAGGGGGTATAATAATCTGGTGGGTCGTTCTCACAAAGAACTCGACCTCACTGACCAGTATGCCGTACAGAAGTTCTTCGATGAGGAGCGTCCCGATGCTGTGGTCTTGGCAGCAGCTTTTGTGGGCGGTATCATGGCAAACTCGCTTTACCGTGCCGATTTCATCATGCAGAACATGAAGATGCAGTGCAATGTCATTAGCAATGCTTATTCTCATGGTGTGAAGAAGCTCCTTTTCTTGGGCAGCACCTGCATATATCCCAAGGATGCACCTCAGCCTATGAGTGAGGATGTGCTCCTGACTTCCCCTTTGGAATACACCAATGAGGAGTATGCCATCGCAAAGATTGCTGGACTGAAGATGTGTGAGAGTTACAATCTCCAGTATGGCACCAACTACATCGCTGTTATGCCAACCAACCTTTATGGTCCCAACGACAACTTCCACTTGGAGAACAGTCACGTGATGCCAGCCATGATGCGTAAGATTTATCTTGCCAAGCTCATCCACGACGGCGATTGGCACAGTATCGAAGTTGACATGAACAAGCGTCCTATCAACCCAGACGACAAGCTTCGTGCCATCATCGGCGATGGAAACGTTGATGGCCATAACGAGCATGAGCGCATCTTGAAGGCATTGGAGTTCTATGGCATCTATAATAATAAGGTGGTGCTCTGGGGCACTGGCAAGCCTCTCCGTGAGTTCCTTTGGAGCGAAGATATGGCTGATGCCAGCGTGCATGTACTCCTGAACGTAGATTTCAAGGACATCATCGGCATCGAGAAATACTCTTCCGTATTCTACGGAGCAAAGGTCGATGGAGCTGTTGACAGAAACAACTCTGAGGGACGTGGTGGGGCAATCCCGTCACTCGGTGAGATCCGCAACTGTCATATCAATGTTGGTACTGGCAAGGAATTGACCATCCGTGAACTCTCCGAACTTGTCAGAAAAGCTGTAGGTTTCGATGGTAAGATAGAATTCGATGCCACCAAACCAGACGGCACCCCAAGAAAACTCATCTCCGTGGATAAGCTCCACAGCCTCGGCTGGACCCACAAGGTCGAGATAGAGGATGGAGTGGAGGAACTCTACGAGTGGTATCAAGATAGCTTGAAAGAATAATAAAAATTGTAGTAATGAATAATTTTAAAGATATAAAAGTAGCAGTAGCCGGTACCGGCTACGTAGGTCTGAGTATAGCAACCCTGTTGTCTCAGCATCATCATGTAACAGCAGTAGATGTAATCCCAGAGAAGGTGGAGAAACTCAACAATAAGATTTCTCCAATCCAGGACGATTACATCGAAAAGTATTTGGCTGAAAAGCCATTGAACCTCGTGGCAACTCTTGACGGCAAGTCAGCCTATAAGGATGCAGACTTCGTAGTGATTGCAGCACCAACCAACTACGACCCAGTGAAGAACTACTTCGATACAACCCATGTAGAAGAAGTCATCGACCTGGTTCTGGAGGTGAATCCAGATGCAGTGATGGTCATCAAGAGCACCATCCCTGTAGGTTACACCAGAAGCCTCTACTTGAAGTATGCCAAGAAGGGCGTAAAGAAGTTCAATCTTCTCTTCTCTCCAGAGTTCCTTCGTGAGAGCAAGGCACTCTATGACAACCTCTACCCAAGCCGCATCATCGTTGGATATCCAAAGACCATCGACCGCCCGGAGTTCGCAGAGGAGAACGAGGCTATCAAGTCAGTAACCAATGTCGAGATGTTGAAGGAAGCAGCCAAGACCTTCGCCGCTCTCCTGCAGGAAGGAGCCATCAAGGAGAATATCGATACCCTTTTTATGGGTATGAAGGAAGCTGAGGCAGTGAAGCTCTTTGCCAATACCTATCTGGCACTCCGAGTAAGCTACTTCAATGAGTTGGATACATACGCAGAGGTAAAGGGACTCGATACCAAGGCAATCATTGATGGCGTAGGTCTTGACCCACGAATCGGTACTCATTACAACAACCCAAGCTTCGGCTATGGTGGTTATTGCTTGCCAAAGGATACCAAGCAGCTCCTGGCAAACTATGCCGACGTTCCAGAGAACCTGATTGAGGCAATCGTAGAGAGCAACCGTACCCGTAAGGACTATATTGCTGATGCCGTACTCCAGAAGGCAGGCTATTACAGCTATGCCGATGCCAACAGTTATGATGCCAGCAAGGAGCACAACTGTGTGATAGGTGTCTATCGCCTGACCATGAAGTCAAATAGTGATAACTTCCGCCAGTCCGCCATTCAGGGTATCATGAAGCGTATCAAGGCAAAAGGCGCCGAAGTCATTATCTACGAGCCAACTTTGGAAGAGGGTAGCACCTTCTTCGGTAGTAGAGTAGAGAACAACCTCGAAGCTTTCAAGGCACAGAGCCATGCCATTATCGCCAACCGCTACGATGCTTGTCTGGATGATGTAAAGGATAAGGTTTATACCCGTGATATCTTCAGAAGAGATTAGGAAAAGAGAGCGGTTTTGAAAATCTCTTTTGCCTCAAAGCACGGACATTCTTTGGGACTTGTCCCAGGCAAGCCCCGATGCCCGATGGGTGATGCCTGGTATATGCAGACTTCTGCTATTTCACTGCTCCGTTGGTATGCGTGGGAGTGTATTGGGAGAAAAATGATGTGAATAAACAAAGAAAAAATCCCAACCCATAAGCTTTTTAGGACTTACAAGTTGGGATGGGATGATTTTGAACACGAATTTCTCGAATGACACGAATAAGTACTTTGAACAGATATGATTCGTTCGATTCGTGTTCAGACGCTATCACTTGCAGCTCTGCATGCAGAAGGAGCTGAGGACGGCGGTGAGGACAGTGATGACGAAATTGATGACGGATTTCCAGTTTACTTTCATGGGGAGTGATGTTTAATGTTTAATGTTTAATGTTAAATGTTAAATGTTGAATGTTGAATTTTCTGTGAACCAAGAAGAAAGCGGGCAGGATGAGCAAGTATCCGTTCAGGGAGATGATTTGACAATGTTGAATGTTGAGTGATGAAGTCATTCCTGATGTGCCCTCGGATTACTCCGGACTGCATCCTGCCGATGCGCTTTCTCTTGTTTCAGATGCCAGGAGGCTAGGACCTACTAGAAGTCTACATTATCGCCTCCAGTGGTTCCGCTACCGCCCTGGTCGGTGTTTTCGCCTCCAGTGGTTCCGCTACCACCCTGGTCGGTGTTTTCGCCACCCGTGGTTCCGCTACCACCCTGGCTGGTGTTTTCGCCACCCGTGGTTCCCTTGTCGGTATCCGGGGTGGTGCCATCCCCTAACAGAGCAGTCGCCTTCTTCAGCGTAGCATCGAGGTTGATGGTCTTGGCGCTGAACTCACCGGTGCCACGAGCACGGAGACGGAAACCGTCGATGTTCTTGGCGATGGTGAACTCCTTTTCCGAGGCGGCTCCCTCCTTGTTGCGGATGCCGATGGAGAAGATGGCGAGGTCGTCAATCTTCACTGCGATACCCTGCAAGGTGAGTTCCTTGATGCACGATACCATATCGGTAATCATGCCCTTGATGGCTCCCTTGGAGAAAGGAGTGTTGTGGCTAGCCATGTGTTCGGCCAAGCCGTCGATGTCTACCGTCTGAGTGATGACTGGATAGGCGTAGTACTTGCCGTATGCCTCTGGCATCTTGGCGTTCTGATTTAGTTTTAGTACGTAAAGCAACATAGTTTTTAAGTGTTAATGGTTAATGTTCTTCTTTCTGAATCACAATGCAAAGATACAACATTTCTCATTCCCAACTCACCGATACTCAATGTTGCTCCACGATACTAACCGAATATCATTGATAAATATCAGGGTTCTCCCAAATGGAAGAAAATATAGGATACTTGCAGGGGATTGAACTCCTTGCAGCTCTTGGTGTATCCACTCTTCAGCAACAGCTCATAGAGCTGGGTGCATCTTACTATCCATCTCATCAGATGGGCTCTTGCCACGTCCGGGTCGGAATCCGGAAAATAGAGCAGGGCTAACTCCTGCTTGGTGTAACATCGTAAATCCATAGACTTTGTTTTAATGTTGAATGTTGAGTGTTGAATTTTTCCCACACGGATACCATCCATAAGTATGATACTTAGCTATCGTAACCATGATACTTAGCGGTCGTAACCAAGATACTTAATCCTCCACGGTATCGTTAGGATCGATGACGGCATCGCTGTTGATTTCGACACCCTCCTTCTCGATCACAGCCCAGCCGTTGCCGTGCTCCTTGTGAATCTTCTTGAATCCCAGAC
>URYG01000258.1 GCA_900551985.1 uncultured Prevotella sp.
GCTTGAGGAATTCATCCTTCTTGATGAGTTTCTTGAGATACTGCACCTGGGCACGATAAGGCGAAATGATGCCTACGTCGATACTATCGCCCAATACACGTTGCTTGCCTATCTTGGTGAAGTATTCAGCTAAGGTCAGAAGGGTAAGTTCAGCTTCCGCCTTGTTGATGCGGCCGTAACTCTCGCCCACAAACTGCTCCTTGAAGTTCAAATCAGAATTTTGATTGGCTGCAGATACAGAAGATGATGTGGAAGCAGAATCCTCAGGAGCATCTTCTCCTTCTATTGTCATCTGATTCTCCTCATCAGAAGTATCAATCCACGTTATCGGATGGTCGTAATCGAGAATGCTGCGATATTTGATTTGCGGCGCACTCTCCACCTGACCTCCATAAAACCAGTCGCTGGAGAATCGCATGATATCCTCGTTCATGCGGTACTGTATCTTCAAGAGGGTCACTACCTCAGGCTTGTTTTCCGCAATACGCTCCATCAGGGTTTTGCCCAGTCCAGCTCTCAACGCAGCGATACTCTTCACCGTAGGCGGCAACTGACAATGGTCGCCCGCTAAGATCACCCTACTGGCTCTTCTCATCGGAATCCAACAGGCTGCCTCTAATGCCTGTGCTGCCTCGTCGATAAAGAGGGTGCCAAACTTCATACCTTCCAGCAGACGATGAGCGGAACCCACAAGCGTACAGGCGATCACACGTGCCTCGCCAAAGAGTTCTGCATTAATACGGATTTCTATCTCGGCAGCACGGCTTCTCAGTCTGTCCATCTTCTGATGAAAGCTCTCGCTTCCTTTCTTGCGGTTGGAGCGCAATTCGCGAATAGCCTTGCGTATCGCCCAGAGTTGCGGATAATCAGGATGGCTTTCAAAACGACGCTCATAGGTAAAACCGAGCATCTTGTCGTTGACCCTTGTCGGATTGCCGATACGAAGCACGTTGATGCCTCTATCCACGAGTTTCTCTGAAATCCAATCCACCGCCATATTGCTCTGTGCACACACTAATACCTGGCTCTCCCTCATCAGGGTTTCATTAATGGCTTCTACCAGAGTCGTCGTTTTTCCCGTTCCCGGGGGTCCATGCACGATGGCCACATCCTTTGCCCAGAGCACCTCGTTCACGGCTCTTTCCTGGGTAGGATTAAGCCAAGGGAACTTCATGGGTTCAAAGGAAAACCTGCCTGCTTTCTGATGAGAATAGAAAAGGTCTCGCAGATAAGCCAGACGGTTATTCTTTGCCTTCATCGTACGGTCGAGCGCTTCAAACATCAGTTTGTAACTCGTTTCATCGAAGGACAACTGCACGCCGATGGGCTCTTCTGTCTGCAAGTCAAGCAAGGAAACAGAATCAGGCACATTAATCACCATTCTGTCACCATCCACATAGCTGACCGTACCGGTAAAGGAGAAATATTTAATGCTCTTGGGATTGGAAGCAGAAGAGGAAGACGCTGCGTTTTGAGATGAGGACATTGCACTTGGAGAGGAAGAAGCTGCACTTTTGAATGAAGCATGGGAAGAAATTTCCCCTGGATGATTCTTGACCTGAAAGAACATGACAGGTCGTCCGAACTCAAAATTGTGGTCAATCTCTTCATCGGAGGTACGGAACACCTCTATGGATTTTTGATTGAGCGAATTATAGAAGCTTTTGCCTATACGTAGTGGAAACCAAGCGTCACCACGTTTCACCTTGCGTCGCATGCCGATTTGTTCCGTCAATTTGCGAAAACAAGTTTATAAACAAGCAAGTTGATATTTATTCACTTGCGAAACTTTAGTATTGAGCCCACTTTAAAAAGGGGCATATTTTGAATCCAGTCTGACCAGTGTGGTCATTCTGAGTGAAACATAGCAATCGGCTCCGCTGGTGAATATCTTTCGAGAAATCGCTTTGAAAGAGCCGAAAGCTTCTCTGATAGGCCCGAAAAGGGCAAATATCGATCTTTGAAATGTTGAAATCTGGAATATTACCATCCTTCGGAGGTTCATCCACATACATCTGCTATATGCATGCATACGATGTTTGAGCAAGCCCCTATATCGGGTCTTGCCATTACGTGTATGAAAACTGTATTGGAACATGGCTGCTTCAACGTTATTCCGTTTATGCTGCTCCTCCAAAGGAAGGCTTTCTATCTGCTTCCTTAGCTGATAGGCTTTAATGTCTTTGTCTTCAAAGTAACGCCAACCGGTTTTGTTGTTCCATGGGATTCTCCATCGCTTTCTGGAGCCCTGCTTTGTGACAGCTTTGACGGCCTCATAGGTGTTGCCAGTAGCAATCTCCCTGATGGTAAGACCATCCTCGTCATGTGGTATCAGTTCCCATCTGCATCCACCTTGCATCTTGCCAGTCTTGAGCTGCATGGCATTGTGGTTCTTTGCAAACTCTCGATTGTCCGGACTTTGATAGGCCCCATCTGCATAAAGGTCTTCAATAGTAGAATCCGTGACACGTTCACTGTTTTCCACAGCCTCCTGAAGGAAATGGCAGTCTGCAAATACTGCAGTTTCAACCTGAACGGAAGTGATGATGTTAGGCTTGCCTTCCTCTACAGTCTCTGTGATGTTGGTCACATAGCCTTGCACCTTCTGGTCGTTCTTGGCACGATAGGTTGCATCAGGATCGTTAGGATTCTGAAGACTGTCTGCCTTTACCTCCTTCTTGTCTCGAAGTACGGCTTTTCCATCCTTTACGACATACTGCTCATCGAACAGGCGCTGAAGAAGATCATGTTCAGGAGAAGTAGCTGGAAAAACTGCCAGCATCTCCATGATGAAATTACCAATTCTGGCAAGATTGCTCTGAAGCGTATCAGAGTCAGAGCGATACACTGTCTTGGAGGAATCCTCTTTCAAGTATTCCTTTGCCCGTTCTTCCTGCTCTGGGGAGAGATTGGTAAGCGTGCATGTCTTGAGGAACTTGACCAGAGTTGTATGTATCAGTTCATAGCGAGACTGGCGAGCGATATTGCTGCCGATAAGCTTACTGTCCATACGGACGCATTTGCCTGATATCTTGAGAAGGTGTACATGCTTGCCAGCAAGCTGCTCAAAGCAGAGCTGCATCAGGTCAATACCAGTTCTTTCCTGATATTCGCAGATGCGGCGGCGAAACAGATAATAGGTATCTATTGATGGAGTCACATCTGTAAGAAGTTCCATGCCGAGCGCCTTCCTGGTAAGAAGGTCAAACTCGCACTTCTCAAACAGATCCTCGTCGCTGCAACCGAATCCCTCCTTCAAGACTGACATAGCCACGAGTATGCGGATGGAGGCATTTGGGCGACCGCTCTTCTTGCCTTCAGGGAACAAAGGCTTGAATATCTCCTCATCAATCTTGGTTGTCACGAGACTATAGAACTGGTTATGCCATGAGTTGGGGTCAGAATACTTCTTTGAAGCCCGACTTCCTAACTGCATTGAGGGAGCCGTGAATATATCTAACTGAGGATTCGGATCTGTCTTTTTAAACATAGTCATTCTGTTTGATTGATGGTGTAAAGATACGAAAAATACTCCAGATAACGGCATAAATCGAAGATTATTATCGTGAAATATAAACATTTTAAACAGGCCTTACTTTTTAAAGTGGGCTCAGTATTGTATAAAGTAAATGATAGATTTATTATGAAAAAGTATTTACTTACTATGCTCGCTGTGTTAGCAGGTTCTAACATGTGGGCTCAGTCGTTCTCAACAGAGGATGGAGGCAACACGCTGGTTATTACTACAGATGGTGATATGACAGCGCAAACTAATGCTGGTGAAGTATTAGCACAGATGAAGAAAGGCAATTATGGTTATTCAAAGGTAATCGTGAATGGTAATGGTATTATCAGTGAAGCTTTCTTGCGTGCTATATTGTACAACAAAGGCCAAAATTCAATTGATCCTAATAAATCATTGTTGAATCTTGATTTGAAAGGAATTACCCTCAAAGGTTGGAAATCTTCTTCATTTAAGGCAAGTGAAGATGATAACTGTCAGTACGGACAGTTAAACATTAGCGAATTAGGTCTTCCAAAAGCAGAGGATAATAAGGTGCCAGATGAAGCATTTAGTATGTGGGGATCTACTCTAAAAATAGTTGTTATCCCTGAAGGTACGGTAGAAATAGGTAAGAGTGCATTTTATGGTATTAATAGTCTTTCTTCGGTATCTTTTCCAAGTTCTTTAAAAAAGATAGACGATTTGGCTTTTGCTAATCTAAGTAATTGGAAAAGTGTAGAA
>URYG01000259.1 GCA_900551985.1 uncultured Prevotella sp.
ATCATGTCGCCTGATAAGAAATTGAATGTGTTCAACCGCCACCATACTGACTCTGAAGCTTAGGAAGTTTGGTTACGGTCTCAAAACCGATAGAAGAGCTGAACTCCACACCGAGTCCTGAAGCCTTCTTGGCACGCTTGGTAGTAATCATGATGACACCATTAGAGGCACGGCTACCATAAAGAGCAGTAGCAGAAGCACCCTTCAACACGCTGATGTTCTCCACATCATCAGGGTTGATATCCTGAATCAAGTTACCGTAATCGTAACCACCACCACCACGCTGAGTATCGGTAGAGTTATTGTCGCCACCCTCGATAGGCACACCGTCAACAACGAACAGCGGCTGGTTGCTGCCAGAAAGCGAGTTAGCACCACGAAGCAAGACCTTAGAAGATCCGCCCATGCTACCAGCACTAGAAGAGATGGTCAAACCCGCAACCTTACCCTGCAGAGCATTGACAGGGTTGCTGAGTCCACCACGTGATTTCAGCATCTCATCGCCCTTCAGCTCGGTTACAGCGTAACCCAAAGCCTTCTTCTGGCGAGAAACGCCCAAGGCTGTGACAACCACATCATTCAATGTATTGTCCTCACCTTCCATCACAATTTTCATTTTTGATTTAGCAACCACCTTTTGAGATTTCATTCCCAAATAAGAGATTACCAACTTGGCATTTCCACTAGGAGCTACCAAAGAAAAGTTTCCATCAACATCTGTTACAGTACCAGTTTTAGTACCTTCAATCTTGATGGATGCGCCAATTACCGGCTCACCGTCTTCCTGAGAAACAACCTTACCTGTAACAGTAGTCTGTGCGAGAGCCAGTCCTGTTGAAAGAACAAGCCCTCCCATTAACATGGTTAGTCTTTTTGTCATAATTTCTCTCTCTTAAATTAAACAACTTACAAATATCGGGTGCAAAGATACACACTTTTGATAAAATAAACAAATTTTTAGCTAACAAAATGCAATTAAAAAGCCATTTTCTTATCCTTTTTGTATATTTCCTGTATATTTCCCAACTTTTAGACAGATTTTTATGACTAAAGACAACAAAATGTTAGTTTTCGGCAATTACACCATACTTGATGAGAGCATTCTTCACTCCATCCTCATCAATAGGGGTGGTAATGAAATCGGCAACCTGCTTCAATTCATCACCGGCATTGCCCATTGCCACACCAACACCAGCTTCCTTGATGATAGAGATGTCGTTGCCACCATCACCGAACGCCATGGTTTCTTCAATGTTCAAGCCCAGATAATCTGCCATAGCGTGAAGTCCCTTTCCCTTATCGGCTCCACGCGCCGTAATATCGGTAAAGGCAGGGTGCCATCTTCCGGAAGTACAGTTTTCGAGCGTAGGCATCAGGAGCGCCTCCTGCTCCAAGGTGCAGAAAGGAGTAATCTGGAGAATCGGCTCATCACCCAAATCATTAACATCAGCGAAGACGCTGCTATCTACTCCCAATCCCTTGCAGAAGATCTCATAAACCTCTTCAGTATAACGATGAATGGCAAAACGGCTCTCGCTTACCACGATGGCAGGATAGTTGTCTCTATCAGCAGCCTCGATGATCTTCTTCACGTCAGAAGGAAGAATGGCGTGCTGGCTCACCAGGGTATCCTCCACAAAGCAGCGGGCACCATTGGCTGTGATGTAGCCATCAATGAGATGCTCTATCTGACCCAGATTGTTGATAACCTGCTTGGGGCGACCCGTAGAAATATACACCTCTACCCCATTCTTCTTAGCCTGCTCCAAAGCATCCACAGTACTCTGCGGAATTCTATGGGTCTTGAAACTCACCAACGTGCCGTCGATGTCGAAAAACAATGCCTTAATCTTCTTATCCATAAATATATCCTGTTTCTTATGATTAAAATCCTATACCTTATTGATCCGTTTCTCTCACGCGTACCTTATTATATATAGATACAAATGATTGTTCTCGCTGAAAAAACGAGTGCAAATATACGAAAAAACAGATAATTAGCCAAGAAAATGCAGTTTTTTTATAATATCCTTGCCATTTTCGCAGAAAAAGCGTATATTTGCTGCGACTTTCATGCGCAAGAAAACGTCTTGCACCACGCATAGAAAGCAAACTAAAAACTTAGTGATATGAAGAAGAAGACCTATGTCTGGCTGGCATCCCTCTTGCTGATGCTGGTAGCTACGCTTACTTCATGCGAAAAGTTTGCACTCGATGATTCGGGTACCCATTCACATGACGCAAACGCCAATGTAATCATCCATGCGTCCGTGGCAAAGAAGTCACAACAAGCCAACAGCTTCATCCAGAAAAACAATTCTACGGGAACAAGAAGCGGAGAAGGAGATTTCGGAGATGAAGAAACTGGAGATGAAGACGGATTGGATGAAGGAGATGAGGAAGTAGAGGGAAAGCCTCTGGAAGATTACTGCTCCCGCCTATCCATCGCCATTTTTGATGGAGAGGAAAAGGTGAAGACCCTGAATCTGAAAGCAGAAGACGGCTACGAGGATATCGGGATGAATCTGGATGCGGGAAAATACCGAATGGTTGCCATCGGCCATAACGGAAACGGCAACTGTACGATCAGTTCCCCCGAGAAAGTGAAATTCTACAAGAACAAGATGACCGATACCTTCTTCTATTACGGCACTTTCAATGTGATAGATGGAGAGGATACGGACGATTACATCCTGTTGAAAAGAGCCGTGGCACAGTTTAAGGTCCATATCACCGACGCCACCCTCCCCGCCGAGGCGCACAGCATCAAGTTTTACTATACGGGAGGCAGCAGCACCCTTGACGCCGTAACGGGTTATGGATGCGTGCAGAGCCGGCAGACCGAAACCTTCAAGTTCCAGGAAGGCATAAGGGACTTTTCGGTCTATACCTTCCCTCGCGAAGAGAACAAGGGATTGAAAATGACCATCAATATCCTGGATGCAGATGCTCAGAGCATCAAGGAATATTCCAAGGAAGGCATCCCGGTGAAATGCAACAACATCACCCAGACCAATATCAGCATCCAAGACCATACCATCTCCGACCCTAACCAGAAAGAAAATGATGATTCCGGGAAAGGAGGATTGGGATTCACCGTAAATCCCGACTGGGATGGAGAAATCGTTGTTGAATTTGAATAGAAGAATGTTCCATTTTTCCATAATGTAAGGTATTTTTCGATTCTTAAAGATTTGATAATAAAAAATCCTTTGTGGTTTGCGAATATTTCCATAAATTTGCACCGATATTATAATATTATAGTAAAGGAATGAAAAAAATATTAACTCTTATCATGCTGATGGGAGCAATGACTGCAGCCGAGGCTCAAACGATGGTTCTGAACCTCGACAGTTGCCGTGCGATGGCGCTACGTAACAACAAGCAGATCAATGCCTCTAAGCTCAAGAAGGACGTGGCGACCAACCTGAAGAAATCGGCGCGCACGAAATATTTGCCAAAGGTAGATGCCATGGGCGGATATGAATGGTTCAGCAAGGAGATCTCTTTGCTCAATGATGGTCAGAAGTCAGCATTCAGCAATTTAGGTTCCAATATCGTAGGTGGAATCACAGGAAGTGCCAACGACGTGATGGCTGATCTGGTAAGCAAGGGAATGCTCACCCCTGAACAGGCACAGAAAATCGGAGGATTGCTCAACGAGAAAGGAAGCGTTATCCAGCAGCAGGGCAATGCCATCGGTCAGAGCGTGGTGGATGCTTTCCGCACCGACACCCGCAACATGTGGGCTGGTAGCGTGATGCTCCGCCAGCCTATCTATATGGGTGGCGCCATCCTGGCTGCCAACAAGATTGCAGACATCGGTGAGCAGATTGCCGACAACGATCTTGACATGCAGACCCAGAAGACCCTCTACAGCATAGACCAGGCTTACTGGCTTGCCGTTTCACTGAAGCAGAAATACAAGCTCGCCACCAGCTACCGAGACCTGGTGAAAAAGCTCAATGATGATGTTCACAAGATGATTCAGCAGGGCGTAGCCACTAAGACAGATGGCCTGAAGGTAGATGTAAAGGTGAACGAGGCTGAGATGAAGATTACCCAGGCAGAAGACGGTCTGGTACTCTCCAAGATGCTTCTCTGTCAGCTTTGCGGAATTCCGATGAACCAGGAAGTGACGCTTGCCGATGAAGACAAGGAGACGCTGGCTCTTTCGGGAACTCCTGTGGATACAGAGCAGCAGCGAGTAGCCGCTTCTGATTCTG
>URYG01000260.1 GCA_900551985.1 uncultured Prevotella sp.
CCAGGGCGATGCCCTGGGCTAGGAGCTTTTGGGCTTTCAGCTGCCCTGGGCTAGGAGCTTCTGCCCTTTCAGGGCGTGTGGAGCCTACTTGCGAAAGCTCAGTAAAAAGAATAATTATGTCTGAAACATCAAATAACATTGAGAACAAAAAGGTGGTGATCGAGCTCGACAACGTGCGTCGCGACTTTCTTGTGGGTGATGAAACCGTCCACGCCCTGAAAGGCGTAAGCTTCAAGATCTACGAGGGCGAGTTCGTTACCATCATGGGTAAGTCGGGTTCCGGCAAATCCACCCTGCTCAACCAGCTGGGCTGCCTCGACACTCCTTCCAAGGGCGAATATTACCTGGATGGCGTGAGCGTGCGCAAGATGAGCCGCAACGACCGTGCCATCCTGCGCAACCGCAAGATCGGCTTCATCTTCCAGAACTACAATCTGCTGCCCAAGACCACGAGCGTGGAGAACGTAGAGCTGCCGCTGATGTACAATCCTGCCATCAGCGCAGAAGAGCGCAAGCAGCGTGCCATCGAAGCACTGAAGGCGGTAGGACTGGGCGAAAGACTCTATCACAAGAGCAACCAGATGTCGGGTGGACAGATGCAGCGTGTAGCCATCGCCCGTGCGCTGGTGAACAATCCTGCCGTGATTCTCGCCGACGAGGCAACGGGTAACCTGGACACGAGAACCAGCTTCGAGATCCTGGTCCTCTTCCAGAAGCTCTACGCCGAGGGCAGAACCATCATCTTCGTAACCCACAACCCGGATATCGCCAAGTATTCCAGCCGCAACATCGAATTGCGCGACGGACACATCATCAGCGATACCTATAATGACCACATCCTTTCGGCAGCAGAAGGCCTTGCCGCCCTGCCAGCCAATACTGACGAATAGAAAGGAAGAAAGTGAAGAGTGAAGAATTCAACAGCTTTACTAATCATAAAGTTCAAAGTTCAATGTTCAAAGTTCAAAGTAAATGAATTATCAGAATCTTTTAAAGATAGCCCTCCGGGCGATTGCAGCCAACAAGATGCGCTCCTTCCTCACGGCACTGGGCATCATCATCGGTATTGCCGCCGTGATTACGATGCTTGCCATCGGACAGGGAAGTAAGGCGAGCATCAAGGCGAACATCGCCGAGATGGGTAGCAATATGATTATGATTTCGCCGGGTGCCGACATGAGGGGCGGTGTGCGACAGGATGCTTCCTCGATGGAGACCCTGAAGCAGACCGACTACCAGAGCATCAAGGAGGATTGTAATTACATCAGTGCCATTTCGCCTACCGTAAACAGTTCGGGACAGTGGATCTACGGCAACAACAATACGCAGAGTTCCATCTATGGCGTGAACCAGGACTACCTGAGCATCCGACAGCTGAAGGTGGCAGATGGAGAAATGTTTACCGATACCGACATCAAGGCGGCTGCCAAGGTCTGCATCCTCGGTCAGACCGTAGTGGATTATCTCTTCCCCGACGGCAGCGACCCGATTGGCAAGGTGGTGCGTTTCAACAGCATCCCGTTCCGTGTGGTAGGTGTGCTCCAGAAGAAGGGTTACAACTCGATGGGTATGGACCAGGATGACCTCGTTCTCGCCCCATACACCACCGTGATGAAGCGAATCCTGGCACAGACCTATCTGGGCGGAATCGTATGTTCAGCCATCACCGAGGAGGCTTCGCAGCCGGCTCAGGATCAGATTTCCGAAATCCTCCGCCGCAACCACAAGCTGAAGGATGCCACCGAGACCACCGAAGCAGATGAGGATGATTTCAACATCCGTTCGCAGGAGGAAATCTCCAGCATGATGAATTCCACCATGTCCACCATCACCATTCTTCTGGGCAGTGTAGCGGGCATCTCCCTGCTGGTAGGCGGTATCGGAATCATGAACATCATGTACGTTTCCGTTACCGAGCGAACCCGCGAAATTGGTCTGCGTATGAGTGTGGGAGCCAGGGGCATCGACATTCTGAACCAGTTTCTCATCGAGGCGATTCTGCTCTCAGTAACGGGTGGAATCATCGGAGTGATCTTGGGAGTGAGTCTGTCGCTGAGTCTGAATGCCTTCCTTCACATAGCCACTCAGATAGAGCCTTGGAGCATCATCATGAGTTTCGCCGTATGTACCTTCACCGGCGTCTTCTTCGGCTGGTATCCGGCAAAGAAGGCAGCAAGACTCGACCCTATCGAGGCTATCAGATACGAGTAAACTTCTCTAACTTCAGAATATATGAAGCAATCCGTGGGCAATCGAAGTGATTTATCCACGGATTTTTGTATTCAGACAAAATATCTCGCAGAAAAACTTCACTATTTGGAAAATAATTTGTAATTTAGCGGCGTGAAACGTAAAAACAAGTGAGATTATGGCAGAAATCGTAAATAAATATCCTGTAGGAATACAGACTTTTGAAAAGATTAGAGAAAAGAATTGTCTCTATATTGATAAAACGAAATATATCGTCGATTTCCGAAAAAAGGAAATGAGCTACATCTTTCTGAGTCGTCCTAGACGATTCGGCAAGTCGCTTTTTGCCTCTACACTCCAGGCTTATTTCGAGGGCAGGAAGGAACTTTTCGAAGGATTAGCCATCGCCGACTACGAGAAAGAATGGGTGAAGCATCCTGTGCTCCATTTCGACATGAGCGGCGCCAAGCATTTTGATGCAGATGCCTTGAAGAATTATCTTAATCTAGAACTTTTACCTTACGAAAAACTTTATGGTAAGGGGGAAGGCGAGATTCACCCTAATGAAAGACTGGAAGGAATCGCAAAGCGAGCTTATCAGCAAACTGGCAAAAAAGTGGTAATCATCATCGACGAATACGATGCCCCATTGCTTGATGTGGTTCACGAGAAAGACAATCTGAGCCAGCTCCGCCTCATCATGCAGAATTTCTACAGTCCGCTGAAGAAGCTCGACCCCTATCTGGAATTTACGTTCATCACAGGCATTACCAAGTTCTCACAGCTCAGCATCTTCAGCGAACTCAACAACCTCGACAACATCAGCATGCTCGACCAATATTCTGCCATCTGCGGCATCAGCAAGACTGAACTCACTACCGCAATGAAACCGGATGTGGAAGGTTTGGGAAGAGCGCTCGGCCTGACATACGAACAATGCCTGGAAGAATTGCGACAGTATTACGACGGCTACCATTTCAGCGAACATGCAGAAGATGTTTTCAATCCGTTCAGCCTGATCAGGGCCATGAATAGCCAGAAGATAGATTCATACTGGTTTGGATCGGGAACACCAACCTATCTGATCAAAACCCTGCAGAAACATCACGTCAACGTGATGGACATTGAGAGAAAGGGAGCAAGCGTTGACGACTTCGATGTTTCGCCGGAGCAGGTAACCTCAGCCCTGCCATTGCTCTATCAGAGCGGCTATCTTACCATCAAGAAATACAGTCCCTTCACCAAGAGTTACAGATTGGGCTACCCAAACCAGGAAGTGAAGATCGGAATGCTCAAGAGTCTGGCTCCCAACTATCTGTCGCCCGTATCCATCGACAACAACGGACTGGTGAATGAATTTGTAGAAATGCTTTACGAAGATGATCTTGAGGGTGCTATGGTTCGGCTGAAGGCCTACCTTTCCAGCATCTCCAACCGTCTGTCGAACAAAAACGAAAGAGATTTCCAGACGGTCTTCTATCTGATTTTCAATCTGATGGGTGCTCTTATCAAGGTAGAAGAAGACAGTGCCATAGGCAGAGCCGACGCTGTATTGCAAATGCCTACCGCCGTATATGTATTCGAACTGAAATACGACGGTTCGGCAGAGGATGCCATCAAACAGATAGACGACAAAGGCTATCTGATTCCATATTCAGCCGAAGGCAAGCGACTGGTGAAAGTGGGAGTCAACTATGACAGCACCCAGCGAACCATCGGCGACTGGATTATCAGGGAAGAATAAGTAAACATTGCATAAAGGGACTTCCTCATTGTTTCGAAGATAAGCAATCCGTGGGCAATCGCAATGATTTGTCCACGGATTTTTTATCTATTTACGGGCAAAATCCCAAAGGAAATGTTAAAAATGAGGGGTTAATTTAAAAAAGATGCAGATAAATTTGCAAAAATTCAGGATTTTCCCTATCTTTGCAAATGTCTAGGAACTGCTGAGAGCCCTCCATGGGAGGGCGGAGACAGGAAAAGACATATATACATTAAGGCGTTACTGAACTCCAAC
>URYG01000261.1 GCA_900551985.1 uncultured Prevotella sp.
GGACCAGCCAGGGCTTGAACCTGGGACCTCCAGATTATGAGTCTGAGAGATTGATATTTTATAATTTTTTATATTGATAAATTTCGTTGATACACAGTGATTTGCTACTTTTGTGGCAGTTTATGATATGCCAAGAAATCCCATATCAAAATGTCTTTGTTTTCCCATTGTTTTCCCGAAAAACATAGGAAGATAGGGCGTTCATAAGAGAAATGGTGGGTTTTGTTTTCCCATTGTTTTCCGAGATTTGAGATAATTGGCAAGTTGAGACCTACAGACTATTGGCAAAATGGCAAAGAAACTGGACACTACTTACAAGAGCGCAAGGTACGGAAGTTGTACTTATGCCCTTATCCTTGACAAGCGTCACCCCAAGAAAGATCGGGAGACGTTTCCTGTCGCTATGCGCTATACTATAGACCGAAAATCATGGTATAGTTTTGTTGCTGGCGAATTTACGGAAGAAGATTTTGCGAAAGTATGCACGTTAAGTGCAAAGGCAGTGCGTTCAGAACTTTATGAAAAGAAGATGGAGTTTGATGCTATCTTTGATGCCCAAACCGAGATGATTGAGCGTTTGGGCAATAGTCTGTCGCTCGAACGCATCAAGGCTGTTGTTACTGGGGTAGATACCACGAAAGAAACGTCTTTCATTGGCGTGTGGGAGAAGAAGATTAATTTCTATCTTACAGACAATAATGGTGAACGTTGTACCACCGCAGAATCATACGAGTATGCCTTAAAGTCCTTTCAGAAGATAATGTGGAACAGACCTATTGTAGGTTTTAAGGTTGACAAAGAAGACATAGAGTATTGGAACAACGGCATGATGCATGGCGTAAAAGACGAAACAGGAAACCTTGTCGGCAAGATTAGCAATACAACTCGCGGAATATACCTCCGTTCTTGTCGGGCTGTATGGAACGAGTGCGTCTCCTTGGGCTACCTCACCAATCAAGAATACCCATTCTCCAATATCCAGAAGAAGAAATTGGTGTCTATTCCTGTAGGGGAGTCGAGGAAGCATTGTTACCTTACAGTGGAGCAAATGACAGAATTGTATCGGGTGTTTGTTGAAAAACGCTATCCCGACACTTGGAAGAGCGGATATGCTGAGAGAGCACACTATTCCTTGGGGTTGTTCCTTGCCCAATATCTGTGTAATGGTTTCAACCTTGCCGATGCAGGAGAGTTGACCTATTCTCAATATTATTTCGATACTGGCAGAAAAGCCTTCAAGTTCAAAAGAGTGAAGACCACAAACCGCACTGAGGGCGGATCTGAGGTGATTATCCCGATCATAGAACCTCTTCAAAGGATTCTTGACGAGATTGCCGCTGAACCTGTACTCAATGGCTTTGTATTTCCAGAGATTCTGCAAGGTGCGACATTGAAAGCAGACAAGCGCAAGCGAATCTCACAAGAGAACTCCAACGTACAGGACAGAATCATCAAAATCTGTCAAGAGGTGCTTCATTGGGAAGTGCGCCCATCGGGAACGTGGTGCCGACATTCATACGGCACAAACCTTGCTCATGCACGTGTGGAACAGCGTTATATATCCGAAAGTATGGGACATTCAACCAATCATTCGATAACAGATAGGTATATTGCCCAGTATCCTCTGGAGACGCAGTTTGAATATAATAGCAAACTCCTTGATTTGGAGCCAAAGATAACGGAGGAGGACATCAACAATATGACGGAAGAACAGAAAACAGCAATGCTTCTGAAACTTTTGACGAAGAAATAATCACATTCAATATATAAAGGTATAACATGGCAAACGAAATATCAACATACACTCACGAAGGGATGGAACTTCCTTTTGAGGATTGGAGCAATGCGCTTCACTCTTTCAGCGACTTGGCATCTATTATTCAGTCCACCCATGACGTAGCCCAGTCTTCGGCAATAAGGGCTATCAATCGTATGCAAACCATGCGTAATTGGCTCATAGGCTATTACATCGTAGAGTTTGAGCAGCACGGCAAGGACAGGGCAGAGTATGGCACACAGTTGCTGAAGAAGTTGGAGGAACAGGTGAATAGAAAAGGACTTAATGTTACTTTGTTCCAGACTTCTCGAAACTTCTACAACTTATACCCACAAATGGGAGGACTATTCGTTCCAAATGAAATTTATTCAACGCTGTCGAATAAATCAGAGAGTCGTATTCCTTTGATGGATAAATCTACTGATGCCCAGACTAATACAATTTGTGCGACAGTGTCGCATAAATTCCAGACACCACCAGAAATGATTGTTTCACGCTTGTCTTTTTCTCATATACGAGAGATTATGAGCGTGGATGACCCTCTTGCTCGTTACTTCTACGAGCAGGAATGCATCAAGTGTACATGGTCTGTTCGCGAACTTCGCCGTCAGATTAGCACTAATCTCTATTTCCGTGCAGGCATCAGTGGCAACCCAGAGAAAATGCTTTCCCAATCCTCTGTGCAAGGACATGACTCTGCTGCGTTGCAGATTCGCCAACCTTTTACCTTTGAATTTCTTGGATTGAAGGCGCAGGAAATTGTGGATGAACATGATTTGGAGGATGCGCTAATCAGCCATCTGCAAGAGTTTATCCTCGAATTGGGCAAAGGCTTTTGTTTTGAGGCTCGCCAAAAGCGCATCATTATCGATGACGAATATTATTACCCCGACCTTTTGTTTTACAATCGCATTCTGCATTGCGGTGTCATCATTGAACTGAAGAACGAGGAATTTTCGCATGAGAATCTTGGACAACTCAATGCGTATGTATCCTATTATAAGGAGAACGAGATGCAGCTTGGTGATAATCCACCTGTCGGAATTTTGCTATGTACACGAAAGGGAAAGAAAATGGTGGAGTATGCCCTCGCTGGTATGGATAACCAACTCTTTGTTTCCACCTATATGCTCCAGTTGCCAGACAGAAAGACCTTGGAAGATTTCTTGTTGAAGCAGTTGGGTGAATGAAACGTGTTCTCAAATTGTCACCTAATAACAGGAATATAACAGATGGACATTAAAGAATTCAAAAAGAACGCCATGAGGGATGCGCTTGACAAAGTGCATTCTTGGAAGCAGGAACACCAAGATGATTACTCACGCTTCTCATTGGATATGATGAAGATGATGCGCAACGATTTCAGCCAACTTGAACGCATATTCAAGATGGCTGCGAAATATGTGCCTACTTCCGTGCTTATTGAGTGTCAGAAACTGCTTACTCCTAACACAGATACCATTCTGTCTGATGATGAAAAGACTGCCGTTGCAGTGCGCATTGTTGACGAAATGATGGAGTTCACTGGTTATCTGCGGTTGGGGCTATATTCCGAAGTTATTGGTGGGGATAAGGATGAAACAAATGAAGACCTATTCTTTATAAGGGAATTTTGTCTTGTTGACAAAGATATGAGTGAGGAAGATGCCGAACACCTTTATATTCCTAATGTCTCAGCCAAAGAGTTTTGGGATTCGTTGCCTTCCCTCGTGCAAATGGCTGTTTTCAATTTCAGCAAAGGGCATACAGCGGAAGAACTTGCAACAATATCAAAACGAATAATGCTGTCTGCCATTCATGCTCTCCCAGAAATGTTTTTCCGTCTCCGTGATGAAATCTTTGAGGAACGAAATACATTGCTGATGTGTACGCTCTATTATATCTGCTTTGACCATGGACTACCCAAGAGTGCAACGGCATTGAGCAAAGTAAGTCTTAACGACAAACAACTTTCCATCGTGCGTGAAAGTGTCAAAACAATTATAGTAAATCTTGTGGAAACCAGCGTTACGCAAGGTCTTGACAAGAAAGCAGAATGGACAAAACAAAGTAAGGAAATAGAGGACATAGAATTTCGACAGACCATAAAGAATGCTCTTGCCAATACAAAAGGGAAGCATGGACGCAGAATCATTCAGCAAGAAGAGCTAAGCATCGACGACATCCTCATCGCAGAGGATAAGTCTGCATTGAAAGGAGCAATTCTATCTGCACTCAATGATATGGAGCATGAATATGAGACCGCTTACATCAAGGCAGCACTACTGCGTACCAACCACCTTGCCCCCAATGTGTCTTTCGCCACTTTCCTGCGTGCTGTAAATCATTTCTCTGGTCGAGAATACAAGTATGACCCAGCCCAAAGGGTTGATTCGTTCATCACAATCAATCATAAAGAGTTTGTAAGAATTCACT
>URYG01000262.1 GCA_900551985.1 uncultured Prevotella sp.
AGTCTTTTCTAACATTGCATTTTTTACATGAGGATTTTGTCTCAGCAACCATCCATGATATATAGATGGTTGCCAAGCCCCTGTGTCCCTTATATAAATACATTATAAAGCCTTTAGACAGAGCTTATTATCCCGAACTGAGGTATAAAATGGGCGGTTCTGTTTCCGTAGAAAGCGAGCCGGGAAAAGGAAGCAGCTTCTCCCTGCAATTTCTTAAAGGTAAAAAAGTAAAAGGGTAAAAAAGTAAAATGGTAAAAAAGAAGCAATGAATAAGATAAAAGTATTACTGGTAGAAGACGAAACATCCTTGGCGATGATTCTGAGCGACACCTTGGAGGCGCAGGGCTTCGAGATGCGCACGGCGCATGATGGCGAAGAGGGGCTTCGTATGTTTGCTGAACAGAAGCCTGATGTGCTGGTTGCGGATGTGATGATGCCCAAGATGGATGGTTTCGAGATGGTGCGCCGTATCCGCAAGACGGATTCCCGTACTCCTGTGCTTTTCCTCACGACTCGCTCGGCGGTGAATGATGTGGTAGAGGGATTTGAATTGGGTGGCAATGATTATCTGAAGAAGCCGTTTGCCATCCAGGAACTCATCGTCCGTATCAAGTCGCTTTGTCATCGTGCTGCTGCCGGAAATGTTTCTTCTGAAGAACAGGAAGGGGGGAATGTTTCTCCAGATAACCCGGATGCTGCTGACCAATGGCTTTCCATCGGTCGTTATCGCCTGAATGTTACCAGTCAGATTCTGCAGTTGGAAGGTAAGGATACAGAACTGTCACATCGTGAATCAGAAATCCTTCGCATGCTTGTGGAGAGCAAGAACAATGTGGTAGAGAGCAAGGATATTCTCCTGAAACTATGGGGCGATGACAGCTTCTTCAATTCCCGCAGTCTCCATGTCTTCATCACCAAGCTCCGCCACAAGTTATCTGCCGATGAAAATATCAGAATCATCAATGTGAGGGGAATTGGGTATAAAATGATTTGCTAGAATCTTGTAAAAGTACTATTCTGCACTATCCATCAACAAGCGCATCGAATGCTTCTTTGAAGTATTTGTCGAACCACTCGGCTGGGTGATCTGTTATCTGATGTTTGCCTGATTTCTCGATATGAATGGCAACAATGTCTCCAAAATCGGAAGTGCCATCAATGAAAAGAATGTTTTCAAAAAGTGGTAGAGAGGCTCTTACTCGTTTGATGCCTTCCGTGAAGTTATATTCTATCACGTCTTGGTTTACATTATGACCGCCCATTGTGTATCTTTAGATAACACGAGATAGAGAATCTTCTTTCGAGGATAAACCGAAAAAGATGAGGCTGATTTTATAACCTGCATCTTTAAAATCCTGAACAAGATTGATAGGTAAATCTGTAGAGAAGTTCGTTTCGAAAGCAAAATTCTTGTTTTGTGAAATAGCTTCTTCTTTTTCTTTCATCAATGTAGAGATAACAGTTCCATCTATCCATCGCTCTATCCTATCAGGATGTTCGTTTCGAAGAGACATTGCTAGAAGGTCTCCGTCAAAAGCTTTTACTGTAGAATAAAATATTCCAAGCCTACTTTTGCTAGCTCCATTTGGACCGGCTATAATTGTAAATTCAGGTCTTCTTTTCATCATCTTAATAGAAAAAGAGGTGTAATATAAATAATTAATGGAGCAAGTAGCTCATTTTCCCCTTTCCAGGAGCTGCAACTTGTTTTATGATAGTATATTTGCGTGTTGTAAAATCAAGAGTGGCTTCATCATCGCTTCCGTCAGGATTGGCAAGATAGGTTTTTCCGTTTTCAAAATACGGCACGGAAATGCCTTTCGCCCACGCTTCCAGATAGATTCGTTCCACCTCATCGTGTACGGCATTGTTGATTTCCCGAATCGTCTTGCCATTCGAGAGTCGCCAACCTTCTATTTCTTCATATTTGCACATAAGCCTTTAACCTTTTGAAAACCTTTGAAAAATCTACTGCAAAAATACGAGGAATCTTTTTAATAGCCAAATGTTTTAACCTCTTTTTTCTATCAGCTCTTATCAGAAGCATCTGTTTTTGAAAGTTTTTCCAAAAAAAGGTTTGTGGTTTCAGGAATAATGGCTAATTTTGCGGGCTGAAAGGGGAATCGCTTTGTAGGCGATGATTCTTGGAATGATATAATATAAATAGGATATGGATAGGAAAAATGATGGCCTCAGACTGATGGATGGGGCTGGATATAAGAAGATAATAATTGCTTGCGACTCTTATAAGGGCTGCCTTTCGAGTTGGGAGGTGAATGAGGCGATTGCTTCGGGAATGAAGGAATGGAATGCGGATGATGCTTCTCCCGAAATGAAGAATTTGATTTCTGATGATGCTTCTTCCGAAATAAGAAAATTGGATTCTGATGATGCTTCTCCCGAAATCATTACCCTGGAAATGAGTGATGGGGGAGAGGGAATGCTCGATGCTTTCCTCTCGGCGATGAAGGGAGAGCGAGTGAGGATTCATGCCCATGATGCGCTGATGAGATGGATTGAGGCGGAATACGGAATCGTGGATGATACGGCGATTATCGAGATTGCACAGACCGCCGGACTGGCTCTGATTGAGCCTGAACAGCGCAACCCGATGAAGGCTACTTCATGGGGCGTGGGCGAGATGATTATGAATGCTTATCGCCGGGGCGTGCGCCGTTTCATCGTGGGCTTGGGCGGCAGCGCCACATCCGATTGCGGCATCGGAATGCTCAAGGCGATGGGCGACGACTGGAAGAAAATCCGCCAGGAATGCAGTTTTGTGCTGGCTTCGGATGTTACCAATCCGCTCTGCGGCGAAAACGGGGCGGCTCATGTCTTTGCGCCTCAGAAGGGAGCCGATGCAAAAATGGTGCAGATGCTGGATGATAGAGCAAGGAAGTTTGCCGAGGTAAGCGCCAAGCATTTCGGATATGATAGGAGTGAGGTTCCTGGGGCTGGTGCTGCCGGAGGCTTGGGCTATGCTTTCCTGCAATATTTCAATGCAGAGGCTCGTCCGGGGGCTGAGCTTCTTTTGGATGAGATAGGGTTTGATGCGCTCATTCAGGATGCTGATCTCGTGATTACGGGCGAGGGACATAGCGACCGTCAGACCTTGATGGGGAAGTTGCCGCAAAGAATTCTGGAGCATGTTTTGAAGTGTAAGTGCTTGAATAAAAGCCATGTTGCTTGCTCGCAGCTTGCCGGGGATTGCAAATCCCCGGAATCTTCGTTCCCCCTTGTGTGGCTCGTGTCGGGTGGCGTGAGCGATAAGCAGGCGATGCTGGATGCAGGCTTTGATAGGGTTATTCAGGTTACTCCGGAAGGAATGCCGCTGGATGAGGCGATGAAGCCGGAAGTGGCTCGTCATCATATCATAAAGGCGATTCGTGAGCAATTTGCTTTGTAGTTTCAGTAATTATCCGTACCTTTGTGCTCGTTTTCAAATAAGATAAGAATAATGAAGTATATAATTTTTGATTTTGATGGAACCATCGGCGATTCGCAGAGTCTTATTGTGAAGACCCTGCAGGATACGATGCGGGCAAGAAAACTGGAGGTGAAATCGGAGGAGGCTTGTGCCAAGAGTATCGGTTTAAGACTGGATGAGGCTTTCGTTTCGCTCTTCGGAATGAGTGCTGAGGAGGGAATGGAATGTGCGGCAACCTATCGCGAGATTTTCCTGGATAACAAGAAGACGATGATCGTGCAGCCCTTCCCTCATGTAATAGATACCCTTCGGGAGTTGCACCATCGCGGCTATATTCTTGGTATGGCTAGCAGCCGCAACCATTGCTCGCTCGATGGATACGTGAAGCAGATGCAGCTGGAGGATATCTTCTCTTCCATCGTGGCTGGCGATGATGTGGAGCATGTGAAGCCGGCACCCGATATGGTTTTCAAGGCTTTGGGAGAGATGAAGGGAACTGCAGATGAAACCCTCGTAGTAGGAGATATGAACTTCGATGTGGATATGGCTCACAATGCTGGTTGCAAGGCATGTGCCGTAACCTATGGAAACGGAACCCGAGAGCAGTTGGCTTCTGCCGAATTCATCATTGATGATTTTGCAGAACTCCTGGATTTGGTCTGAAATTTATTCTGAACCATCGTATGTGAGGAAGTTAACCCGCATTGCAGCCACTCGTTATGTAACTCCCTGATTTCCAATATCCGGAT
>URYG01000263.1 GCA_900551985.1 uncultured Prevotella sp.
CGCTCAAAACTCAAGAATTTCGCACCAAAGATTTTGTTGTGCGCCGAACTCATAGTATTGAGCATCAGAAATGCAAATATTGTCTTCCCAAACATCAACTTTACGATGCTTAAACGAAAAGAAACGAGGGAGCAACAGCAATGAGAAGATTTTGTGGCAGGACTTACTTTTCTTCTGCAATTTGCGTGATGCGCCTGATGTTTCTGTTGCGTTGCTTGATGATGAGCGGAACACGTTCTACCACCACCATAGAAGTGTCGAGGCCCAATGCCTTAGGCTCGTCGATGCCTATCTTGCTGATAAGAGCGTAGAAAGTCATCAACAAGTTCTGCTGACGGTTGGCGGAACTCTCCGGATAATATACACGATGAATGATGATGAACCTGAAATCGCCAGGTATTCCGTTCTTACGAAGCGAAGGATAGGTGCTTTTTAAATCTACCTTCTTGCTTGCCACAAGGTCTTCCACCACTTGTCGCAGATAAAGACTCACACGTGGTTCTATGCGGAAACCTATGTGCATCGTAATGCTGTAGAGGGTGTTGGGAATCAGGGGCTCGCAGCTGTACTCAAGCGTGTCTGGAGTATCTACAAACTCCATATTTATAAACCAGTAATGATCGGCACGCTTGGGCTGCTTGTTGATGATGGAATAGAGCAGTTTGTCGTCTACGGTGCCTTCCTTGTCGGCATGATTTACATAGACAAGATTGGAGGCGTACTTGGGGATGCTCTCGTCGGCTTTGATGTCGGAGATAATCTGATAATAGTCATCCAGCGGTTTGGTGCAGACATAATGGCGTCGTATCTTCATGGCCCGAACCCATACATACATCATCAGGAACAGGATTCCGCCAATGAGCATCGTACACCATCCTCCAGCGAGAAACTTCGACAGGTTGGCTGCCAGAAAGATGGCTTCGATGGTGCAGTATGCGCCCATAAACAATATCGTCAGGACTCGCGACACGCCCTTGCTGTGCAGGTAGAAACCGAGCAGAAGGGTGGTCATCAGCATGGTGATGGTGATGGCGAGTCCGTAGGCTGCCTCCATGTGTGGGGAGTCGCGAAAGAGCAGGATGATGAGAACCACGCCGATGTACATGGCAAAGTTGATCATCGGGATATAGAGCAGTCCCTTTACATGGGTAGGATGCTTGATTCGCATACGCGGCCAGAAGTGCAGGTTCATGGCTTCGCTCAATATGGAGAAGGTGCCGCTGATAAGTGCCTGGCTTGCAACGATTGCCGCACCCGTGGCCATGATGATGGCGAAGAACAGCATGCTCTGCGGCATGATGGAAAAGAATGGATTCACGGACATTGCTGTCGGAACATTGTTCAGCACCCATGCTCCCTGTCCCAAATAGTTAAGAATGAGCATGGTCTTTACGAAGACCCAGCTTATAGTGATGTTCTTCCTGCCACAATGTCCCAAGTCGGAGTAGAGAGCCTCAGCACCGGTGGTACAGAGAAATACGGCGCCCAGAATCAAGAACCATTCAGGTGATTGTACCAGCAGAACAATAGCGTAGTAGGGATTGAAGGCTTTGAGTATCAGAGGGTAAGATGTGATGCTGACTGCTCCCGTCACGCCCAGCAGCAGAAACCATAACAGCATGAACACTCCAAACGACTTGCCTATGCTCTCTGTGCCAAACCGTTGCACGAAGAAGATGATGGTGATGATGGCAAGTGTAATTGGGATGACCGGCAGATCAGGACTGATGCTTTCGAGTCCTTCGATGGCTGTGGTAACCGTAATGGCTGGGGTGATGATTCCGTCAGCCAACAAGGTGCTTGCGCCGATAATAGCCAATATGTAAATCCACTTGCTCTTGAGTCGGCGCAGCAGGGCGTAAAGGGCAAGAATGCCTCCTTCGCCATTGTTGTCGGCTCGCAGAGCCACGCATACGTATTTGATGGTGGTCTGTAGGGTGAGTGTCCAGATGATGCAAGATAATGCGCCCAGTATGGTGCTTTCGTTGATGGCTTCGCCTGTATGGAGGATGGCCTTCATCACATATAGGGGTGATGTTCCGATGTCGCCAAACACGATGCCTAATGTGACGAGTAGCCCCAGGAAGCCAACCCGATGATGATTGAAGGCTACCGATTTTTCTGTCTCTTCTCTCATTTTAAATTTCTTTTTATTAAAAAAATGTTATCCTTTAGATTATTAAATTTGCGTGCAAAGGTATAAACATGAGAGGTAAGATAGGATTCGTTTAACAAGATTTATCAGATTTAACATAAGTATTAAACCCAAATCGGTCTTTAGGATTTGGGTTTAACTTTATCTTCTTTATAAATGTGAGATTCTACTGTTATTTAATCTTGTTATACTCCTCATCGCTCACAGCCTCCAGCCACTCGTTGGAGGTGTTCTCGCCAGGTATTTCAAAGGCGAGGTGGGCAAACCAGCTGTCTTTTGCGGCACCATGCCAATGCTTCACGTTGGCAGGAATATGGATGACTGTGCCTGGGAGAATCTCCTGCGCAGGCTTGCCTTCTTCTTGATACCAGCCACGTCCGGCTACGCCAACCAGCATCTGTCCGCCACCCTTTGTGGCGTGGTGCGTGTGCCAGTTGTTGCGGCAACCTGGCTCAAAGGTAACATTGAAGAAAGGTATCTGACTGTCGGATATTTGTGCCAGATAACTGTTGCCCTTGAAGTACTTGGCATAAGCGGTGTTAGGCTCACCGATAGGGAAAATCATCTCGCGCTGGAATGCAGCTTTCGCATCGTCGCCTTTTACATCCTCGCTCCACACTTCCTTAGCCAGATTGAATGCTGCCCAGGCTTTTGGCCAACCGGCGTAGAAGGCGATGTGGGTGATGATTTCTGCCGCTTCCGTGCGAGTAATTCCATTGTTCTTTGCTGACTGCAGGTGATATTTCAGCGAGCTGTCGGTGATTCCTTGGCTGATGAGCGAAGTGATGGTTACCAAACTGCGGTCACGCAATGAAAGCAGGTCATTGCGGCTCCATACTTCTCCAAAGAGTATGTCGTCGTTGAGGTGAGCGAACTCTGGGGCAAACTCACCCAGTTGGGTGCGCCCTGCTGTCTGTACTATTTTTTGTTGTGCCATTATGTTGAGTGAAATAGTCGTTAATATGATGAATGTTGCAAAAGCTTTCATACTTCTTCGTTTTTATGCAGTTTTGCGATATTCGCTTGGTGTCTTGCCCGTCTGCGCTTTGAAAAAGCGGACGAAGTGCTGAGGATATTCAAAGCCGAGGTGCTGGCTGATTTGCGTAATGCTGAGGGTTTCATCAACAAGTAGTTGGCGGGCTGCAGAAAGCAGTCGGTCGTTAATCAGACTCTTAGCGGTTCTGCCTGTCTCGGTCTTGACTAATTCGCCGAAATATTTAGGCGAATAGCAGCATTTGTCGGCAAAGTAGGCTACGGTAGGCAGCCCTTCACGCATCGCTTCACGGGCAATGTATTCATCGAGCAGAGATATGAACTTCTTGACCACCGAATGATTTATTTCCTCGCGTGTGATAAACTGCCGGTCGTAGAAGCGCAGACAGTAGTTCAGCAGCAACTCGATGTTAGAAACGATGAGTTCACGCGAGTGCCTATCTATAGGATGCTCGAGTTCCTGCTTAATCATTGAGAGTACATCACGGAAGATGTTTACCTCGGTAGCGGATAGATGCAGGGCTTCGTTGCTTGTATAGTCGAAGAACTCGTATCGGGAGATGTTCTTGCCAAGCTGCGTGCGGTTGAGCAACTCGGGATGGAATGCCAATACCGTATATTTGGCAAGTGGAACTCCTGGATTTGGTTCCACTTTAATCGACTGTCCTGGAGCAAACGATGTTACGGTCATCTCGTCAAAGTCATATTCTGTTCTGCCGTATGACAATTTGCAGCCCTTGTTTTCCTTCAGAAAGAGGGCATAAAGTCCGTAGTGATGCACAGCCTCCTGTATAGGAGAGGTGTTCTCTACACGCGCAATGCTTACTAAGGGATGAAGCGTTTCCACCCCAATGTAGTCGTTGAATTCCTGTATGGTATCAAAGAAAAATTCCTTCATAATCCTAATCTTAATTTTCTATATTTTCTTGGGTGCAAAGATACGCACATTCTCCTAAAGAGCTTATACCTGGTTTTCGGAAGATATTACCATTATCGGAGATTTATTCCAT
>URYG01000264.1 GCA_900551985.1 uncultured Prevotella sp.
GTAAAGACAGCGATGTCAAAGCCGAGCATTACTAATTGCCCGAACACTTTCTTTAAATAAGTTCATAGTTTCAGCTGTATGAACAGTCCTAATTTTAAAGGCAAAAAGATAAAACATAAAATAAAAAAGAACAAAGTGGAAAAGATTCAGCTTCATTCCGTTCTCCCTCAGGTTTTCGCCCAGCGTGAAGACCTGCATTCGGAGATATGGAAGCAGGATGTTACCTTCGAGAAAGGTCATCTCTATCTGGTAGAGGCTGAGAGTGGTAGCGGAAAGAGTACTTTCTGCAGCTACGTGCTCGGCTATCGTCACGACTACAGCGGAAGTGTGATGTTTGATAATGATGTTACCGCCAATTATAAGGTTTCCGATTGGGTAGAGATGCGAAAGCGTCATGTCAGCCATCTCTTTCAGGAACTCCGTCTCTTCCCGGAACTTACGGCGATGGAGAATGTAGAGATCAAGAACAAGATTACCGGTTTCAAGAGCCGCGAGCAGATCCTGCAGTGGTTTGATATGCTTGGTATCTCCGACAAGGTGGATGCCAAGGTAGGGAAGATGTCGTTCGGTCAGCAGCAGCGTGTAGCGATGATGCGTGCCCTCTGCCAGCCTTTCGATTTCATTCTTGCAGATGAGCCGATCAGTCACCTCGACGACAACAACTCCCGCATCATGGGCGAAATCATGATGAAGGAGGCGAAGGAGCAGGGGGCTGGCGTCATCGTAACCAGTATCGGTAAGCACATGGATTTGCCTTACGAGCATACTTTTAAGTTGTAATTTAACATTTAACATTCAACACTTAACATTAAAAAAATGAATCTCGTTTGGAAATTACTTCGTCAGCATATCAGCATACCTCAGTTTGCAGGTTTCGCCTTTGCCAATCTCTTCGGTATGCTCATCGTACTTTTCGGTTTTCAGTTTTATCAGGATGTGCTGCCTGTCTTCACTCAGCAAGACAGTTTTATGAAAGCCGACTATCTCATCATGAGCAAGAAAATAGGTATGGGCAATACTATCAGCGGCCGCTCCAATACCTTTTCGGGAGCTGAGATGGATGATGTCAGCGACCAGAAGTTCGTGAAGAAGATAGGCAAGTTTACCTCTACCGAGTACAAGGTAGATGCGCAGATGGGCGTAAATGGTGTGAATGTCTTGAACAGTGAGCTTTTCTTCGAAAGTGTTCCTGATGGTTTCGTGGATGTTCCGCTCAAGGACTGGAAATACACACCTGGCGAGAAGGTGGTGCCTATCATCCTCCCGCGTACCTATATTAATATGTATAACTTCGGATTCGCCCAGAGCCATTCGCTCCCAAAGATCAGCGATGGACTGATGGGAATGATTGATTTCAACATCTGCATTCAGGCTGGTGGCAAGAAAGAGCTGTTCAAGGGAAAGGTCATCGGATTCTCATCCCGTCTCAACACCATTCTCGTGCCACAGGCGTTTATGGATTGGAGTAACCAGGAGTTTGCGCCTAACCAGAAGAGCGACCCAACCCGTCTGATCGTAGAGGTAGGAAATCCGGGCGACGAGAACATCACCAAATATCTTGGTGACAACGGTTACGAGGTAGAGACAGATAAGCTCGATGCCGAGAAGACCACCTATTTCCTCCGCATGATGGTATCGATGGTGATGATTATCGGCCTTGTGATTTCCGTTCTGAGTTTCTATATCTTGATGCTCAGCATCTATCTTCTGGTGCAGAAGAACTCTTCCAAGTTGGAGAATCTGCTGTTGATAGGTTACAGTCCGGGCAATGTAGCGAAGCCATATCAGGTGCTCACCATCTCTCTGAACATTGTGGTTCTGGTCATCGCCTGGATCATCCTCTTCTTCCTGCGAGGATACTACATGGATTTCATCGAGGCACTCTTCCCAGACATCGAAGAGGGAACGATGCTTCCAGCCATAGCCTTAGGCTTTGCCCTCTTCCTGGTGGTTTCGGTTTTGAATATAGTAGCCATCCGTCGCAAGGTGATGAGCATCTGGCAGCGAAAGGAGTAGCTCTACCCCCGTTCCAGGCGATTCCATCGCCTGTCCTAAGAGCAGAGTCCCCCTCCGCCACCCCTCAAAAAAACTATAAGCAAACCCCCCGTTATTAATAACAATTTAAAGAAAATCTGCGTTATTTGCTTAACGCAGATTTTTTTTGTGTTATAAAACATCATTTTTAATGCCGATGTAACATTTATATCGATTTTTTTGTTTATATTTGCACTCGAAATCAATATTAAGGGAATGTTTCCCGGTATTATTAATTAATTTTTATAAAAAAGGTATGCAGAAAAGATTGCATTTATTAATGGCTTTGCTGGCCTTTATGGTTACTACAGCCATGGCACAGATTACTACTTCTGGTTTAAGTGGTTCTGTGACTGCAAGTGGTGAAGACGTGATTGGCGCAACGATTGAGGCCGTTCACGTTCCTTCTGGAACTCGTTACAAAGCTGTAACCAACATTGATGGTATGTTCACTATCAATGGTATGCGTGTCGGCGGTCCTTACGAAGTTAAGATCAGCTACATTGGCTACAAGACTAAAGTCGTAAAGAACGTCACCCTTCAGCTTGGTGAAACCTTCAACTTGAAAGAAACTCTTGATGAGGATGCTAAGCAGCTTGGCGAAGTTGTGGTAGTAGCTAAGGGTTCCAAGTTTAGTGTAGAGAAGACTGGTGCTTCTACCAACATCTCTAATGCGCAGATTGCTAACATGCCAACTGTTAGCCGTAGCATTACAGATATCACCCGTCTTTCTCCTTATGGTGGAAACGGAATGTCATTCGCTGGTGCTGATGGCCGTACGGCCAACTTCACTGTGGATGGTGCAAACTTCAACAACAACTTCGGTTTGAGCTCAAAGCTTCCTGGTGGTGGTGCTCCTATCTCTCTGGATGCTATCGAGGAAATGCAGGTTGTTATCTCTCCTTATGATGTTCGTCAGACTAACTTCGTAGGTGGTGGTGTCAATGCGATTACCAAGTCTGGTACCAACAACTTCAAGGGTAGCGCTTACGTATATCACAAGAATGAGAACATGCGTGGTGATGCTATCGAGCGTGAGCAGATTTCTGGTGCACGTGAGAAGGATCAGCAGACTACTTGGGGTTTCTCTCTCGGTGGTCCTATCATCAAGAACAAGTTGTTCTTCTTCGCCAACGGTGAAATGGTCAAGACTCCTACAGTGGTTAACCGCTGGAGAGGTTCTGAGGATGGTATCGGTGATGCAGAGAACTATATCTCTCGTACCAAGCTTGCTGATTTGGAGAGAGTTTCTAAGTTCGTAAAGGATAAGTATGGTTACGATACAGGTTCATGGACCAACTTCCCTGCAGACGAGAGCAACTACAAGCTCCTCTTCCGTGTTGACTGGAACATCACAGACAAGCATCACTTGGCTGTACGCTACAACTATACCAAGAACCGTTCTTGGCAGGCTCCTAACGCATCATCTATGGATGGTGGTACACGTGCTTCTGGTAGCCGTATGTCTCAGTACTCTATGTCATTTGCCAACAGTATGTATGCCAATGACAACCTCGTAAACTCTTGGACTGTTGACTTGAACAGCCGTTTCACAGATAATCTGTCTAACCAGTTCCTGTTCACATATTCTAAGTTGGATGATACCCGTTACACAGATTCTTCTGAGTTCCCATTCATCGATATCCTCGATGGCGGACAGAAGAGTGTAGATGGAACTGCTGATGCTGATGGTACCAACAACTACATGGCTTTGGGTTATGAGTTGTTTACCTGGAACAATGCCGTACACAATACAGTATGGAATATCAAGGACGACGTAACTTACTATCTCGGTAAGCACAAGATCATCGCTGGTCTCAACTTCGAGCACCAGATGGCAGACAATGCTTATCAGCGTAATGGTTCTGGTTACTATCGTTACAATAGTCTCGACGACTTCCTGAATGGTGCTGCTCCTGAGATTGTATGTTTGACCTATGGTTATGGTGGCAACAATAATCCTGCTGCCCGCGTACAGTATAACAAGGCTGGTATCTATGCTCAGGATGAGTGGCAGATGACTCCTCAGTTCAAGTTGACCTATGGTCTTCGTCTGGATGGTCTGTTCTTCAATAATTCTGCCAGCAAACTGGTTC
>URYG01000265.1 GCA_900551985.1 uncultured Prevotella sp.
GTTTTCGCCGCCGCTTTTGCGAAGAGCGGCAGCCTTTTCTTTCAGTTCTTCCAGCAAACTGCTTTGGAACCTGAACGAAGTTGGGATTCTTGCTGCTGTTGTTGACATAATCATTAATATTTTAAATTCGTTCTGCAAATATACATCAAATCCATGACAACGCAAAGTTTTTTTGTGATTTTAACACACAAAAATTCCCCCAACCTGCCAAATCATGCAGATTGGGGGATGATACATTTGATTCCATTTCTATACCCCCAGCAAAGGCTGAAGCTTCGTGGCATCGAAGCAGGGACAGGCTTTCTGCATGCCCGGCAAATCGCGGTGACCCAGAATGGTCTTGATGTCCGGAAACTCACGGTGAAGGCGGAGGATGAGAAGTTTCATCGCTTCCTTCTGAGCTGGCGTGCGGGTATCGGAGATGCAACCGCTCGGCGACAAACCGCCCTCGTAGCAGATACCGATGGAATGAGCATTGTAGCCCAAGGCATGAGCACCCATCCGCTCCACCGGACGGCAGGGATAAACCACACCTTCCAGGGTGATGTAAAAATGATAACCGATGTCGCGCCAACCGTTCACCACCACATGGTCGTGGCGCAACTGCTCCAGAGTGTATCGGCGATTGCAGCGGCTACCGCTGCAATGCACCACAATCATATCAATTTTTCTCATAAGCCGTCCTCCTCACTATAGGGTGCAGGATGATACACCCAGTGCCCCAAGCAGGGCGGTTAATACTGTCACCACAAACTTGATGACCTCGTTCAGTGTCTGTCTCTTCTTTTCTGTCATACGCTAAAAATTTTAAAGATTTAAATGAATTAAATGAAACTTACCTTACTACCTGGGTACAATGGTTCTAAAAATCTACATTGTCACCATTTGAGTCCCCGCTATCAGTGCTGCCGCCAGAGGTCTGGTCACCAGATGTACTGCCACCGGTTGTGCTGCCACCAGAGGTATGCTCGCCGTCGGTAGAAGAATCGCCACCTACAGAACTGTCGCCGGAAGTATTCTGCTTCTTGCTGGCAGCCTTCTTCACCTCCTCAATGTCAATCGTCTTGGCACCCTCCTTCTCAGCCTTCAATGCGGCACGCTGTACAGCACGGGATGCTACCTGTACAAACTCCATATCCTGGAATACAGAATACAGTTCCGGACCTGGAGCATACTGGACGTTGACACCCTTGATATGAGTGTCGCTCTTGAAATCAGTGGCACTGTCAGCACCATCACTGACAATCTGCAGACGGAACTTGCCCAAGTCGCCAAACTCCACCTGGTTACCACGCTGAAGCTCCAGTATTAGGTTCTCTACCGCACTTACCAATACTGCGGTGACATCTGCGTAGGTAACCGTGGTCTGCATCGCAATCATCTTAGAGAACTTCTTGAGCGAAGTCTTCTCGTTCACCTGGGCACGGGCATAAAACTTACCCTTACCTGCATTCTTTCCAAACTTAGAAACGTACTTTACCAAACTGTAATTAACTGCCATAATACTTAAATTTTAAATTGTTATAGAATGTTCGTGCATCGGACTCTTCCCGAATGCAATGGCAAAGTTACGAAATTGGCGAGGGGGCATCTGCACACTTTCGTCCGCTTCCGTCGTCTTCTGCACTCTTTCGCCTTCTTATGTTCACTTTTGCATTCATTTATCGGTCACGTCAATCGCTCTTAGGAAAGAAGAGTATCGTTCATAGGAAAGATGAGTATCGCTCATAGGAGCGGCAACCATCACCCATAGGAAGGATGAGCCTCGCTGATAGGAAGGAGGGCTGCCGCTGATAGGAGCGTCAGGCTGCGCTGACAGGTGAATTGTAAATCATAGATATGACGATGATTTTATGCAAAGAGATGAGCCTTGCCACTATCAGGGAGAAGTAGCAGAATGTTATCACTATCAGGGAGAGGTTTTACCACTACCAGGGATTTTCACCCCTATTGAAAAGAGACGTTACCACTACCAGAGATAGACTGAAAATTATAAGTATTTGTCTAATAGATTATTACGGAGATATTTTTCTTAAAATACTATACACATATAGCTAATAGATATACGATTTATACTTAGAAATACAATGCGTAATGCGCAGTAGAAAAAGTTTTTTTTCAAAAATAACAAGAAAAATGCATTTTTGGGGAATAAAATTTGTTTAAGTCAGAATAAATGATTACCTTTGCATCAAGAAAGTTAAGAGAATAGGATTTTCTCTGCTCCTTATGCTTTTGCTAGGGGAGCAACTTTCTAGTGAGGATTTTTCCAATAACGCTCATTGAGTAGGAGTAGGACCTGAAAAATGAGTATTCTAATAAAATCCTTACAGGGCATTATTGTGTCCGATCAATTCGATTTGAATTATCGGCACGGATGCGAAGTAAGGTTATTAGAGTCTGGAAAAATGTCCTAACTGGTCAATGTATTTTGACCAATTCTTCCTGATAACTATTGGAAACTTTATTTTAATTCCGTGCCGTATTTCTATAATAACATAAAAAATCTCTTTCCCGGAAGGTGATTTAAACTTAAACAAAACAAAAGAAGTATGGCAACAAACAATCAAAACCAGGAATTGGAAGAGCCCGAGCCCTTCCAGATGCCTTCTCCTAAACAGGAAAAAGACATTGTTACCATTCTAGGGGTACAAGGACTGTCGCACAACGACTTTTCTGCTCTAGAACTGAAAATCATGTTGCAGGTAATCAAGAAGTATCAGAAACTGATAGACTACTGCATCCGTTATCAAGTAAGTAGAGAAACCTTTTTCTTTACCGCCGAACAGCGTGCCGCAGGCCATATCGACCTCTGCATGAAGCTCTCTGAGTTCAATCTGGCTGATACCAGACACGCTTCTCAGTTGCGCAATGCTTTGCTCCAGATGGCAAAACAGCCCCTGAATCTCGCCTACAAACTGGGCAATCAAACCTTCTACACCCCGTTTGATCATCTTTTCGAATGCAAGATTAGCCAATGTCAGGGCAGATGGTGGGTGAAGCTCCGCTTCGACCTCCATGCCTTCCGTTTCTTCTTCAGTTTTGACAAGGGAGCCTGCCACATCGACCTGAATGTGGTGCAGCAGTGCCGTGGTGCATCGAGCATCAAGCTATATATCCTGATGAACTGCTGGGGTGCCAAGGGCTATACCATGGTGAAGCCCGAAAACCTGATGGCACTGCTGCATGGCAGAAAGGACTGTTACAAGACCTGGTCGGCACTCAAGAACAAGGCACTCGACTTTGCCTGCAAGGATCTGAAACGCCTCTACGACATGGGGATTATCGAGCAATATCCCGTATATCAGCCTTTCTACAAATCAGAAGAGGCAGAGGCGCATCACTGCATGCCCGACCATATCACCATCTTCTTCAAGGATCGCCAGAACATGGGCGATACCACGGATGGCAGCAAGGTTTCGGAGGAACTGCAGGGTATTCGTGCCCGACTGAAATGGCGACTCCTCACGCAATATCATGTGGATGAGAAGATTGCAGCTAAGGCAAGCCAGCGCCTGGCACTCGACATGCTGGGAGAGTTGGAAGACTGGTTTCAGAAGAAAGACTACTTTATCCGTAAATGCCAGCAGGAGCATAGAAAGATAAATGTGGGTGCCTACATAGCCAAGGCATTGGATGGCTTTTTCAAGGATCATCATGCATAAAGAAGCCTCTTGCATGGATGAATCTTTGAAGAATACAGATGAGAATATTAGTTATGGAACTATCGAATCGTATGTATAGCAAGACGGAATTGGGCTTGCACTATTTTCCGGAAGCCACCAGCAAGGCGACAGCTCGCCGCCATCTGATGGATTGGGTGAAGCGTTGCATTCCTTTATGGGATGAGTTGAAGAAACAGGGATACCAGGTTGGCTGCCAGTATTTTTCGCCCCGACAGGTAGCAGTGATCTTTGAGTATCTGGGGGAGCCGGATGAAGGCTGACTCCCCCCGCCAAGATAATTGCAGAATATGCTTTCTAAAAGATGCAGAAAGAAAAACTTTCTGAAATGTTTGGAAGTTACAAAAATTCAGCGTAACTTTGCAGCTGAAAATTAATTATGGAGGAAGAATATGGCAAATTATATCAGATTTGACTGGGCGATGAAGCGCCTG
>URYG01000266.1 GCA_900551985.1 uncultured Prevotella sp.
TATCGGGAATTCTGCGTTTTTCGGTTGCAGCGGTTTGACCTCGGTTACCATCGGCTACAACTTGCCTTCCAAGAAGATCGGCAAGAAGGGCATCATCAAGGTTGCCAACAAGTACTTTACCGATGAGGAAATCAACCGCCTCTCTGTGGTGGCTCCTAACATCGGACTGAGTATCATCAAGGACTATGAGATCGTGGAGAAGAAGACCGTAGAGACTCCAGATACACTCAAGGGCATCGTAAAGTGCAACAACCCTAAGTGCATCACCAACAACGAGCCAATGCAGACCCTCTTCCACACCGTAGATAAGGCACTCGGTATCGTACGCTGCCATTACTGCGATAAGGAGCAGCAATTGGGCAAAGTGGAGCTTTGCAAGTAATTTTCAGGTAGAAAAATAACAAAAAGTAAGCAATATCACTCAAAAAATTACGATTTATTTGGTAATTTGAGAGATATTGCTTATTTTTGCACCCGAATTCAATAAACATCAATCACATAAAACAAATAAGAATGGTTAAAGATCAAGAGATTTTCGACTTAATCGAAAGAGAACATCAGCGTCAGCTGAAAGGTATGGAGCTGATTGCTTCTGAGAATTTCGTGAGTGACGAGGTGATGAACGCTATGGGTTCTTACCTTACCAACAAGTATGCAGAGGGTCTGCCTGGCAAGCGCTACTACGGCGGATGCCAGGTGGTGGATATCGTAGAGAACCTTGCCATCGAACGCGTAAAGAAAGTCTTTGGTGCTGAGTATGCCAACGTGCAGCCTCACTCTGGTGCTCAGGCTAACGCTGCCGTTTTGCTCGCCGTACTGAAACCGGGTGATACTTTTATGGGATTGAACCTCGACCACGGCGGTCACCTTTCTCATGGTAGCCACGTCAATACTTCTGGTATTCTCTACAATCCTATCGGCTACAACCTGAACAAGGAGACAGGTCGTGTGGATTACGACGAGATGGAGAAGCTGGCTCTGGAACACAAGCCTAAGCTGATTATCGGTGGTGGTAGTGCTTACAGCCGTGAGTGGGACTATGCCCGCATGCGCAAGATTGCCGATGAGGTGGGTGCCCTCCTGATGATCGATATGGCTCACCCTGCAGGTCTGATTGCAGCCGGTCTGCTCGACAACCCATTGAAGTATGCTCACATCGTTACTTCTACTACCCACAAGACTCTCCGTGGTCCTCGTGGAGGTATCATTCTGATGGGTAAGGATCTTGACAATCCATGGGGATTGACAACCAAGAAGGGCGAGGTAAAGAAGATGAGCATGCTCTTGAATTCTGCCGTATTCCCTGGTCAGCAGGGCGGTCCGCTGGAGCACGTCATCGCTGCCAAGGCTGTTGCCTTCAATGAGAACCTGCAGCCATCCTGGAAGGAGTATGCCATGCAGGTAAAGAAGAATGCTGCCGTTCTCGCAGACGACCTCATCGGTCGTGGCTTCGGCATCGTAAGTGGTGGTACAGACAACCACTCTATGCTCGTTGACCTCCGAAGCAAATATCCAGACCTCACTGGTAAAGTTGCTGAGAATGCGCTTGTTGCAGCCGACATTACAGTGAACAAGAACATGGTTCCATTCGATTCTCGTTCTGCCTTCCAGACATCAGGTATCCGTCTGGGTACAGCTGCCATGACAACCCGTGGCGCCAAGGAGGATATGATGCATCTCATCGCAGAACTCATCGAGGAAGTATTGAATTCACCTGAGGATGAGAAGGTCATCGCCCGCGTTCGCGAGAAGGTAAACGAGACCATGAAGGATTATCCTCTCTTCGCTTACTAGGCAAAGGAAAAATCAATTTGATTCATATCGAACCAAAGAAAAATCAATTCGATTTATATATACAAAAAAAGACTGCGGGTATCATGTTCGCAGTCTTTTTTAATTCAGTATCTTTTTTAAGATTTCAGTTTCAAATCATATTTTAAACTTCATCATCAAAAACAAGAAAACATTGTTATGAGAAAATTAAAAAGCCTCCTGCTGATGGCATTGGCATTGCTTCCAGCAAGCAAGACTCTTGCACAGACCAACGCACAGATTCTTTATGATTTCGGCACCGACCGCAAGTATGTAACCCTGACTTTGGAGATGTTCAAGCAGGACAAATGGGGAAGCACCTACTTCTTCGTTGACCACGACTTCAACTACGACAAGATGGACCCTAACAGTCCGAACGTAGCACAGGGCGGCACCTATACCGAGATTTCACGTGCCTTGAACTTCTGGCAGAACAGCAGTATGAAGAACTGGAGCCTGCACGTAGAGTACAATGGTGGTATCACCAAGAACTACCCTATCAACAATGCCTGGCTCTTCGGTGTGGAGTATCTGATTCACGATGCTACCTACAAGAACACCTTGAACCTGGATGTTCTCTACAAGACCATCCGCAAGACCGATCAGAATGTTCCGATGCAGTTGACAGCCGTATGGACCTGCAACGACCTCTTCGGAGTAAAGGGATTGAAGTTTGACGGCTTCGCTGATTTCTGGTGGGAAACCCACGGAACCGTAGATGGCGACGGCAAGGCTAAGACCCGCCATACCGTATTCATCACCGAGCCACAGTTGTGGTACAATGTAGGTCAGCACTTCGGCTGCGAGAACCTGAGCCTGGGTGGTGAGGTAGAAATCACCAATAACTTCGGCAGCACCGATGGAGCCAAGGTTCGCCCTTGCCTGGGTGTAAAGTGGGACTTCTAAATGTTCTTTTTGAACCTTTTCAGAGGGCGCTTCTGAAGCTCTTCAATTGTTAAAGATGTCTAACAGAGAATTTCTTTAAGAAGAAGAAAAAGAAAACAAGAAAAAAAAGAAAAGAAAAAAACGACAAGAAGAAGTAGCAAGAAGAAAAGATAAAAAAGAAAATAAATAAAAGAAAAAATAGAAAAATAAGAAGAACTTATCCCAAGTCAAACTTGCTCATTCTTCGCAAGTTTGACTTGGGATTTCATTCTCCCTGCCATTTTATTTTGATTTTCAAGAACTTACGTTATCTACCAACCTTCAGACCTCCGTCAGAGATGCTTCCAACGCCGTCCTTATGACGGGTGTATTTGCCGGTGACACCGCTCAGATGCACGCCGCCTACTCCATCCAGATCAACATTCAATACCTGGCAGTCAACCTTGGCGCTTACCTTACCCACGCCATCATTATTGATCTTCAGGTTGCCGCCCTTGAAGAAATCGAGCGTTACGGAGCCTACCCCCTCGTTATCCACCTTCAGGTCGCCCATTGCCACATTGCCCACCTTTACGGAACCAACGCCTTCGTTATCAATCTTCATCACGTCGCCCTTGGCATCATCGATGCTGACGGAGCCGACCCCCTCATTGGTAACATCCAGCTTGTTGGCAAGAATCTTATTGATGCTGACAGAACCTACGCCCTCGTTATCGATTTCCAGGCGGTCGCTGTTGACAGACTTGGCATAGAATGAACCTACGCCTTCCTGGGTAATCTTCACCAAATCTGGACTGGTGATATAAATCTTCAATCTATTCTTTTCAGAATTACACATAGCAGGCACCTTGAGTCTTCCCGTCAGACCGATTTTCACCTCTCCGTCTCGATACACCACCTTGAGCTTCTCCTTGAGTTTCTGAGCAAACTCAGCATCCTTGATGGCAGAGTAATCCAGTCGAACGCTGCATTCATCGCCGTCGTTCTGTGTATAATAGACATTAGCAACCACATCCACGTCGATAGCCTTGAAAGGCTTCTCTCTTAAATCATCCTGCGTAAACTCCAGGCTTCCCCTCATTTCAGAAGTGGTGGTAGAACCCATACTGCAGGAACAGATGCCCATAGAGGCAAGAAACAAAGTTGCCGAAGCAACCCAAATACTCATTGTTTTCATACTCTTTCGATTTTAAATTTTCTATATTCTGATGCTTAGACGCAAAAGAAACCCGAAAGGTTGCAAAAAAGCCAAAAAAAAGTTTCGACCTGTATAGTTGAAATACCCAATACGCCCTGAAAGGGCAGAAGCTCCTAGCCCAGGGCAACGCCCTGGGTAATTATGAAAGCAAACCTGTCGCCCTGAAAGGTAGGGTGTTCAAAATCTATATAATTTTTCGACACGTTTTTTGT
>URYG01000267.1 GCA_900551985.1 uncultured Prevotella sp.
ACCGTGATATTGGATATTATCGACGGTACCGCTAATTGCAATATTCGTTTATTCATAATTAAGTGTTGAATGTTGAATGTTGAGTGTTGAATTATAGAGCGCATGCCTAACTCAACATTCAACACTCAACATTATAATTTATATTTCGCAGCCTGCTCCTCAATATAGGCAGCATCGCTGAAGTAGTCGATGCGCATAGCCTTGCGAACCTCGTCCATAGTCTGGGCAGCAAACTCGCGGGCATCCTCGCTACCCTTCTTCAGGATATTGAATACCTCAGGAATATCCTGCTCAAACTCATGACGGCGGGCACGGATAGGATCGAGCATCTTGTTGATGACGCTGTTCAGGAATTTCTTGCAGGTGCCATCACCGATACCACCCTTCACATACTGCTCCTTCAACTCATCCAGATTCTGGAACTCAGGCCAGAACTCAGCGAAATCCTCAGGAGTAGAGAATGCCTCCATATAGGTGAACACGGCATTGCCCTCCAGATGTCCTGGCTCGTCCATGCTCATACGTGGCTCACCGTTAGACATCTTCTTCACCTTCTTCCAGACGGTCTTCTCGTCATCGCTCATATAGATGCAGTTGCCGAGACTCTTGCTCATCTTCTCCTTACCATCGGTTCCTGGAAGGCGACGGCAGCAGGCAATCTCTGGAAGCAGAATCTCTGGCTCTACCAATACAGGCGCATAAGTCTGGTTGAAACGGCGAACCAACTCGCGGGTTACCTCCAACATAGGCTCCTGGTCCTCACCGGCAGGCACGGTTGTAGCCTTGAAAGCGGTGATGTCGGCAGCCTGGCTCACAGGATAGCAGAAGAAACCGAGAGGAATGTTTGCCTCGAAGTTACGCATCTTGATCTCTGTCTTCACGGTTGGGTTACGCTGAACACGAGATACAGAGATGAGGTTCATCAGATAGGTAGTCAACTCAGCCAACTCTGGAATCATACTCTGGATATAGAGTGTACACTTCTGTGGGTCGAGACCCGCAGAAAGATAGTCGAGTGCTACCTCGGTGATGTTCTGGCGAATCTTCTCAGGATTGTCAGCGTTATCTGTCAAAGCCTGAACGTCTGCCATGAATACGAACATTTTGTCAAAGTCACCAGCATTCTGAAGCTGTACTCGGCGCTGCAAGGAACCGATGTAGTGACCCAGGTGAAGTTTACCTGTTGGACGGTCGCCCGTCAATATAATCTTTCCCATTTTCTTACGATTTTATATTTTTAGGTGCAAAGGTACAATAAAATAATGAGAATGAGGAAGAAAAGATGTAAAAATAAGCAAAACCCAGAGCTTAGTCAGTAAAATAAGCACCTGGCTGACAAAATAAAAGCGAGACCTCTAAAAAGAAGCCTCGCTTATTCAATATTCTGTTTTCGCTGATATCAACGAAGATTAGAACTCTGCATTCTTTGGTGTACGTGGGAAAGGAATCACGTCGCGGATGTTCTGCATACCGGTTACGAAGAGAATCAGACGCTCGAAACCGAGACCGAAACCTGCGTGTGGGCATGAACCATACTTACGTGTATCGAGATACCAGCTCATATCCTTCATAGGGATGTTGCGAGCCTCGATCTCACCCATCAGCTTGTCATAGCTCTCCTCACGGACAGAACCACCGATAATCTCACCAATCTGTGGGAACAGTACGTCGGTACCCTGAACGGTCTGACCGCTCTTGCCGCCGAAGCCGCTCTCCTCCTCGTCTATCTTCATATAGAATGCCTTGATAGCCTTTGGATAGTTGGTCATGATAACAGGGCGCTTGAAGTGCTCCTCTACGAGGAAGCGCTCGTGCTCTGAAGCCAAATCATCACCCCACTCACATGGGAACTCAAACTTCTTGCCGTTGGCGATAGCCTCCTGCAGGATGCGGATACCCTCTGTATATGGAAGATGAACGAAGTCTGAATTCAATACGCCCTCCAGACGAGCGAGCAACCCCTTGTCGATCATCTTGTTCAAGAAAGCGAGATCGTCCTTGCAGTGCTCGAGAGCCCAACGGATACAATACTTGATGAAGTCTTCCTCCAGCTCCATCAAACCGTCCATATCCAGGAAAGCAACCTCTGGCTCAACCATCCAGAACTCAGCCAGGTGGCGAGGAGTGTTACTGTTCTCTGCACGGAAGGTAGGACCGAAGGTGTAGATAGCACCGAGTGCTGTAGCACCCAGCTCACCCTCCAACTGACCAGAAACAGTCAATGAAGTCTGCTTGCCGAAGAAATCATCAGAGTAGTCAATCTTGCCATCCTCAGTCTTCTTCAGGTTGTAGAGGTTCTTGGTTGTAACCTGGAACATCTGACCTGCACCCTCACAGTCGCTGGCTGTGATGAGAGGAGTATTGAAATAGAAATATCCATGCTCGTGGAAGTAGGTGTGGATAGCCATCGCCATGTTGTGGCGGATACGCATCACGGCACCAAAGGTATTGGTACGGAGACGGAGGTGAGCATACTGACGCATGTACTCGAAGCTCTGTCCCTTCTTCTGCATTGGATAGTCGCTGCCGCAGAGACCATAGATCTCGATGCTTTCGCACTGGATCTCAACGCTCTGACCAGCGCCCTGGCTCTCTACCAAGGTACCTACTACGCTGATGCAGGCACCAGTGGTAATCTGGCGGAGCTGATTCTCATCGACCTTTGATGGGTCGACTACTATCTGAATATTATTAATAGTAGAACCATCGTTAAGAGCGATAAAATCGACTGCTTTGCTACTACGATGGGTACGAACCCATCCCTTAACATTCACGATTGAGTCGTAGGCAGTGCTCTTGAGCAAGTCAACGACCTTAGTTCTTTTAATCTTTTCCATTGTTTATTACTCTGTTTTATTCAAAAGCACCCATGCGGAGCATATCTACTTCCTTCTCAGTAAGGAAGCGCCAGTCACCGCGACGGAGATTCTTCTTGGTCAAACCTGCAAACTGAACACGGTCGAGCTTGGTTACACGATAACCGAGGCTCTCGAAGATACGGCGCACGATACGGTTCTTGCCGCTGTGAATCTCGATACCTATCTGTGACTTGTCGCGCTCGTCAGCATAAGCTACAGCATCTGCCTTAATCTCGCCATCTTCCAAAGTGATACCCTCGCTGATCTGCTGCATATCATGAGCAGTGAGGTTCTTGTCAAGGTGTACGTGATATACCTTCTTCTTCAAGAACTTAGGGTGAGTCAGCTTAGAAGCCAGATCACCATCGTTGGTCAACAGGAGTACACCTGTTGTGTTACGGTCGAGACGACCTACAGGATAGATACGCTCAGGGCATACATCCTTTACGAGGTCCATCACAGTCTTGCGCTGCTGAGGATCGTCGCTGGTTGTCACGTAATCCTTTGGCTTGTTGAGCAATACATATACCTTCTTCTCCAAAGATACTACTGCATCGTGGAACTTCACCTCGTCGGTGCGAAGAATCTTGGTACCCAACTCGGTAACTACCTGACCATTTACAGTTACCAGACCAGCCTGGATGAACTCATCAGCCTCACGGCGAGAGCATACACCAGCATTGGCAAGGAACTTGTTCAAGCGCAATGGCTCTGTTGGGTCGATATTCTCCTCCTTGTATTCGATACGCTTCTTCATGCTATACTTAGCATTTGGATCGTATCCTGGAGTGTGCTGACGGAAGCCACCACCACGGTTGTTGCCATAGCCACCACCCTGTGGACGGCCATAGCCGCCACCACGGTTGCTATTGTAACCACCCTGCTGAGGACGGCCATAACCACCACCACGGTTGCTGTTGTAGCCACCATGCTGAGGACGGCTGTTGTAACCGCCATGCTGAGGACGGCTGCCATAGCCACCCTGCTGAGGACGACCATTGTAACCACCCTGCTGACGTGGCTGATAGCCACCAGTTGATGGATGCTGATCGTCACCTTCTGCGTTATTATTGAAACGAGGACGACTATTGTAGCCACCCTGCTGAGGACGACTGCCGTAGCCACCCTGCTGAGGACGACCATAACCGCCACCACGGTTGCTGTTATAGCCACCACGGCTGTTGTAGCCACCCTGCTGTGGACGGCTGCCATAGCTGCCACGGAATAATA
>URYG01000268.1 GCA_900551985.1 uncultured Prevotella sp.
ACATGATTATGGAGGACATCAGACAGCGCGACCGTGAGAACCTGAACCGGGAGAAGGAATGGAAAGAGGAGGTGACACGCAAGGGCGCCAACAAGGATAAGCGCAAGCGCCCGGAAAACCTCATCATCCAGGAGATAGACGCCGATATGACCAACCCGGCATTCGTGATGCGCACGGCTGAGGCTCAGGGGCATTTCCTCTATACATCGCTCAACGAGATAGACCAGTTCGACGCCCTCAAGGGGCAGGGCAACCAGCAGTTCAAGATCATGTGCCTTGCCTTCGACCCAGGCAACCAGTACGGTCAGACGCGCGTGGGTACATCGAGCATCACCGAGCGCATCACCATCCGGTTCAACTGGAATGCATCGACCACGATCCAGCTGGGGCAGCGTTATTTCTCAAAAGTGCTCACCGACGGACCTATCAGCCGCATCAACTTCTGTACCATCCCGGAGCGGGAAATCGGTGCCGAAATGCCAGTATATGGCGAATACGACGAGGCTTTCAGAGAGGCGCTCAGACCCTACATAGAGAATCTGTGCAAGGCGTCGGGTAGAATAGACTGCGCTGAGGCTTTCGCCCTGGCAGAAAAGTTGAAGGAGGAGAACGCTGACTTTTCGCGCATGTCGCAAAACAGGGTGTTCGAGAATCTTTCCTTCCGTGGCAACGTAATTGCCTTCCTCAAGGCTTGCGTGCTATATGTGGCAAACGGCTGCAAATGGGAACCCGAAATAGAAGAGTTCATCAGATGGAGCGAGAGCTACGACCTGTGGTGCAAGATGATTTTCTTTGGCGCAGGCATAGCCAAGGCTAATGAGACAGGAGAGAAATCGAGCAAGCGAGGACCAGCCAACCTGCTGCAGCAATTGCCTGACACCTTCACCTATGCGCAGGCTGAGATGGTGCGCCAGCAGAACGACTTCGGCAAGAAGGGCACGGCGATAATGCTGAGAAACTGGATGAACCGCCATTACATCGAGAAAATTCCTCCGAAGGGAGCAAATACCGACGGAGCTGACGGAAAGCAAGGTGGAGCTGACGGAAAGCAAGGCGGAAAGGTATTCAGTATTCAGTTATTCAGTTTTAAGAAGCTATTATATCGTTCCGACGGACTCGACCTGAGAGGTTTCAACGTTTAATAGTTTTCGGAAGAAACTTAACATTTAATATTCAGACAAATGGAAATAGTATTAAAGCGTATAGCTAAAAAAGGAACTTATACCATAGGCAGACTCTATCTGCTGACCGATGCGAGTGTGAAGCGTAGCTCGCTGCCCGGCAAGAAGATAGGCGACAAGAGTAGATTGGTTCATACCTTCGACAGCCAGTTGTTGTCCAAGAGTACATATCTCTGCGATACCATGGAGCCTACATGGCGCAATCTGTTGGGTATCAATCTAAAGCCAAAGGAAGTGGATGCCCGCTATAGCCGCCAGAGCGGCGTGAAGGCTCGTAAGGTACCTGGTCATACGGCGATTCCTGAGGGCTCATATCCCGTGGTCTTATCGTATTCGCCAAGATTCAAGCGTTGGCTGCCATTGCTGTTGGGCGTTCCGAATTTCGAGGGCATCCGCATCCATGCCGGCAATTATCCTGACGACACGCAAGGCTGCATCCTCGTTGGGGCGAACAAGCTCGAGGGCATGGTGGTTGACTCCCGCATCTGGCTGCAGCGACTCATCAACGCCATGACAGCGGCTCGCGACCGAGACGAAAGTATCTGGATTACCATCCAATAGATAGAGTGTGTGGCGTAACTTTTACCGTAAAACAGATAGGGAACGCACTGCGTTCCCTATTTATATTCCCAATGCCATGGATATTGCTAATTCTATGATTTCAGCAGCTTGATTTCTTCCTGGCTTAATCCCGTCATTTCCATGATAGTAGTATCATCCAATCCCTTATACAACATTTTCTTTGCAATTTCCTGGGCTTTTTGGTAGCTGCCTTTTGCTTCACCCTGGGCTAGTCCTTTAGCTAGTCCTTTAGCTTCACCTTTCTCCATTCCCTCCTCATATCTGTCTTTCAGGAGGGTCTTCTCTGTTCTTACTGTATCCCAGAATTTATCATAGGTACGGAGCTCTGTATCTGTAAAAGAGGTAACCTTGAGCTCTTCCAGCGCCTTGCTTATCTCGGGACACTCCAACAGGTCAGCAGGAACCTCTCTTGTATTGGAGTTAATCTCCGTAAGGAAGCGGAGCCATAATACGCTCATTCGTTTTTCCATAAAAGTATGAGGTGTAAACTTCGGCAATTCAATAAAGGTGAAGTGCAGACCTTCTATCACTTTCTTCGTGTCTCTGTCGTGAACGATGCGGTAATTGTGGATGAAGCAATCGGGCATATCTTTCTCGAATATTTCATTCACGAGGTTCAGGGAATACACGGGCTTCAATATACTATAATCTTCATTTTTCTGGAGTTGCGTTACATAAAGCTTGGAAGCATTGAAGAGTACTCGCTGCATAAAAGCATTGCTCCATTCCATCTGCATTTCAACACAGAACTTCCTGCCGGAAACATCCTGGCATAGTACATCTACGATCGTGTTTTTCCGTCCATAAAGTTCTGGTACAAGCTCTGTCGGCAAATATTTTATCTCCACTATCTGCTCCTCATCGGAAAGGGGTAGGAGGGAGTTTAGCAAACTGATGAGCAGATCAGGATGCTTTGCAAATATTTTCTTGAAGGTCAAATCTGCCTTCGGATCTAGATACATCATATTTTCTTCTCCTTATCATTTTATCCTTATTTGTTCCGAGATATTCGGCTTTCTTCTAAGTCTGCTGCAAAGTTAATACTTTTATTTTTATAATGCAAGAAAAATAAGGGTAAATTCTCTCTTTCTTTTATTCTTAGTCATAAAAACTCCGATGGATAGCTGTAATGCCGATAGGAGGGTGTGCTTCAGGCGAAACGTCTGGCTGTAGATGTGGACGAGGGACAGATAACTTACGTAATGATTTTCCTGAAATTGAACTCCACCTTAATATAAAAAAGGAGCAATGCCAAGCACTGCTCCTTAACTATTGATTATGCTATTTTAAAAAGATTCTTACTTTCTTCTTCATTTCTTCGGCTCCAAAGCATAACAGACGTGCCATATTGCTCTAAAGCATTTATTAACCTCTCTGAAGGCTCTGTTGTATCATTAACAATCGCCAAACTTTTCAATTCCTTACCAGTTGTCCTCTCTCTAACCTCTTTTATATCCCCCATACAAAAGAGGAATCGCTCTATTGCATTTTGTCTCAATAGGTTAAAAGGTTTTACCACTAGCTCGCTTTTTCTACCAGAAATCTGTATATCAAAACTGAAATCTAGTCCTGAATGTCCCTTGACCAAAAAAGATGGTGTAGAAATAACATCAAGACTTTCAACATAAGCTACAACATCTTCTGCGAATATAGAAGTTATTTTGTCGCTAGCAAGCATTGACATATCAGAAATAGATGATATAGCAGAAATCATATTATGCTTCTTTTTAGCAAAATCAGCCCCATTAGATTCTGCGGTAATTTCTCCTTCTGGCGTTATCTTTATACCGAAATTATTTGCAACTTTATTCATATATTCCTTACGTTTTGGCGAATGCAACACATCGACCCCCGAAAGGAATAAATTATCTATAGTATCACCATCATCAGAAAGTAAAATTTTGGTCTCGGATTCTTTTTTGACAAATATATCTATATTGTCATTAAATAGTCCCACGAAAGGTGTAGATACAGCAAACCATCCTGTACCTTTATCTTCTCTAATAGCTGTGTTGTCTTTCAGCCATTGATAGTATTCTGCTATTTTAGTATCAATCCATCCCATACATCAATTCACTTTCAAATGTTAGTTTTGTCTGTAGATTTATTACATCTGTCAATGCATTCAAGATATCACCAAATTCCTTAGTATAATTCATTTTGGTAAGAACTTTTGCAGGAAAGTCATCAAACTCAACTGGTATAGCCCAATCTGCGGTACCATATCCTTCAACGTGGTAATGAACATGACTGCCATCTATTGATTTTCCAGCGTAAGGTATAAACTT
>URYG01000269.1 GCA_900551985.1 uncultured Prevotella sp.
CGATGCAGCCGTTAGGTGCCTGGATATGAAGCATCGCACAGACGGTAGCGGCAATATCCGTCATATAGTGTGGCTGGGCACTTTCGCCATGCTGGATGCCCCAACCCATAAACAGACAAGGAATATGGATATCGTATGGATTCCATGCTCCGTGGGTAGTTCCCTTGCTGCTGTAATAATCGTAGTGACCTGGTTTCAGTACAATCTGAACACCTCCGCTGCGCTCACGGTTGTAACCGTTGATGGCACGGAACTTCAGTTCTTCTGGAATGCTCTCTGTCGAGGTTTTCTCCATGTCGAAGGCATAGTGCACATCCTTGTCTTTCTTCAGTCTATCTACTACTGCCTGCTTGATGGCTGCATAATCCAGACCGAGTTCCTCGATGGTATTGGTATTGAAGAACACCTGGTAGTTCATGATGGTCTTTACGAGTTCCTTGTCGGTATTGAACTTAGCCTTCAGAATCTGATTCAGCTCTTCTACCAGTCCCTTTTTGTTCCAGATGCCGGCAGGGATTCGCTGATCCTGTAGGAAGGTAGCGTTGTTTACGCCTCCATGGTCAGCGGTGAGGAAGGTGAGATAATTTCCCTTGCCCACGGTCTGGTCGAGATAAGCGAAGAAATCTGCCAAAGCCTTATCTAATCTAAGATAGCAATCCTCTGTTTCGATAGCGTTCACGCCCACCTGATGACCGATGTAATCGGTGCTTGAGCAGCTGATGGTCAGCAGGTCTGTATCTGAGTTTCTACCCAGGTTCTCGCCATCGATGGCAGCCTTGGCAATATCGAAGGTCAGGTTGCAGCCGAATGGGGTATTGCGGAGAATCTTGTAGCCATGCTTCTTATATAAGGTAGGCAGGTCGAGTGGCAACACAGCCTTCTCGCCCTCAGCGATACCGTTCTCATAGTTGTTGTCATCGCTGGTGCTCTCCTTATAGGAATCGATAGGGTAGAGCGTCTCCCATTTCTGTGAAAGATACTTGTTTGGGAGTTTCTGCTTGTTGAATTTGTTCACCCACTCTGGCAACTTCTCCATATAGAAGGTGCTGGTGATGAACTTGCCCGATTTATCATCAAACCAGTAAGCGCCATTGGCGTGATGACCGGCAGGGAGAATGGAAGCTCTGTCTTTCAATGCCACGCCTACTACCTTGGAGCGGTTGTTGGTAGCCAGACGGAGTTCATCGCCGATAGTAGTTACCCACAGATTGCGAGGCGACATCTTGCCCGCCTTGCTATCAGAGCCTACAGGGTTCACGGTATCATCAGCGGTACAGTTCACAACCTTTCCGTCTTTTACGAAGTTATTGCCTGCAATTCCGTGGATAGAAGGCACGGAACCGGTCCAGATAGAAGAGTGGCCGATGGCTGTAACCGAAGGGATATAAGGAATCTTGCAGTTTTCCACGCTGAATCCTTCGCCGAGCATTCTCTTGAATCCGCCTTCGCCGTAGCGGGCGTAGTAGCGATAGAGATAATCCCATCGCATCTGGTCGATCACGATGCCTACAACGAGCTTTGGTCGTTGAGGTTGAGCCTGTGCAATGCCGCAGAAGCAGCAGAGCACGAAGATGAGTTTAAAAATCTTATTCATTGTATCTTGTTTTTTGTTAACTTCGTATGTTCTCAACATATCGCTTAATGCATCTATAGTTGATGTTGCTTGTAATATGTTTTAAATACGCTTGCAAAGATACAATATATTTTGGGATAAAACAATAAAAACAGAAGAAAAAGATGAATTCTCCTTTCACAAAGTAGTTAATGGGCTGAGTTATAAAGAGTTTAGGGTGAAAGGATATTTCCGTGGCGGCTGAATGATGTGGAGAAAAAGCAATTGTTTCTGTTCGTCTGTATGGATGACCCGAGTGGTCTATATGGATGACCCGGGTCATCCATATAGATGACGGGAGTCATCCGATGGAACGAAGGTTCTTTTCTCCTTCTTCCATAGGCTCTTCTTCCTTCTTCCATCGTTCTTTTCTTCTTCTTTAATAGATATCGTTCCCCTTTCTTGTCAGTCTTTTCTTCTATCGCTTCAGTTTTAGTATTGTCATACGCCCTAATTTTCCCTTCACACTAAAGCTATTGAATATCAATGGTATATGGCGCTTGTGAAAGGAGAATGGATAGAGAAATATAAACTATAATAGGGGCATGCCGTATCAAGTAACGACATGCCCCTATAGTTTTATTTTTCATTTACCATTTCCCAATCCAAAACGCCTTTGCCTTCTTCGTCTAGTTCTATGCCTAAGCCTACTACCTCTCGCTTGTCGGCCTTGAAAGGCTCCAGGTATTGTCGGTCTTGAATTTGCTTGATGGCAGCTTCTTTACCACCATTGTTTCTCAACTTCAATTCTATAATATAGATGTAATGAGTTGTTTTGACAATGAGGTCGATTCTGCCAGTAGAAAGCATGTGCTCTACTTCCACCTTCAAACCGATGGCATTCAAGATGGTGCTGATGATCAGACGATAACGCTCTTCCATATCCATGGATGCCAACTTCTTGTTGCTGTAAGGCACATCGGCAACCAATGCTTTGAGCGCTTTCATCGCCTTGTCTAAATCTTTGTATTCCAGATATTGGTACAACTGCGCTTGCAGAGATTGCGTATCAGCCTCTTGTCGCATGGTCAATGCTGGCAGTACGCATTCGTATAGCGCCTGTTTTACTTCTTCATTTGGGAAGCCTAAGTGATAGACATTTCCTACGCACGATTTGATGGTGAGATAACCTGATTGATATAAGAAGAGTTCTGATCCTCCACCAGTAACATCGGAGGTCTCCAATGTGTTGCGGAGAATCATACAATCCTCAAAATCCGGTAGGCGCAACTCTGCATCCTTGATGAACTTCGGCAGCATGGATGTGGCTCCCGAAGATGCCCAATAACTGTTCAGATCCTGGGTGTCAAGCGCATTGATAAGGCTGAAAGGATTGTAGATGTCAACCATGTTTCGGCGACTGAAATGGTAACCGTCGTAGTAGTCCTTCAGCTTGTCGTGGGTTTCCTGTAAAGTCCATCCGTTCACCTCTGCCATTTTTTCAAGTTCAGGCTTGAAGTTCTCTTTTATCTCCTCCTCAGTGATGCCGCAGATGGCTGCATATTCTGGGAGGAAACTGATGTTGGTTAAATTGTTGAGCACGGAGAAAAGGGAAATCTGCGTAAACTTGGTGATACCCGTGATAAAGACCAAACGCTCGTATTCATCATCGGCTTTTAAAATGGCAAAGACTTCACGATACACCTCGGTGCATGCTTCGTGTTCCGGGGTCTTCCAGGAGTGCTGAAGAGGAGAATCATACTCGTCGATGAGGATGGCAACCTTCAAGCCCGTCTGTTTGTATGCTGTCGTAATGATGGCATCAAAGCGGTCGGCAAGTTGGGCTGTAGGATCGGGAGTGATGGCATATTTCTCCTCGTAGTATCCGAATCGCAGATTCAGGTACGAACGCAAGGTTTCTGCATTGGCTCCTCCACGGCTCATGTCGAGTCGAATCACAGGATATACCTTCCAATCCTTCTCCAAATCCATGATTTTGAGTCCTTCGAAGAGTTCCTTTCTTCCTTCGAAGTAACACTGTAGCGTATCAACGAGCACAGATTTTCCGAATCGGCGAGGACGGCTCAAGTAATTATACCTTCTACCTTTGTTCGCCAAATCCCAAATGATGTCAGTCTTATCAACATAGAGATAGTTTTCTTCTCTTATCTTGTTGAAAGATTGTATGCCTATAGGCAGCTTTCTGTATTCATTGTTTGCCATAATCCTTTCTCCTTTTTTAATATGGCACAAAGATACGGCAAATAATTGAAACCACCAAATTTTAAAAGAGGAATTACGATGTTGCTCTTTGAAGATGCATTCTTTCTGTAAACTTGAATACGCTGTTTCAAGCATGTTCCCCAAATACGAAAAAAGCAGTTAAGCTGTTTCTGCTTAACTGCTTGATTTTCAAAGTGGACCAGCTAGGGCTTGAACCTAGGACCTCCAGATTATGAGTCTGTTGCTCTAACCAACTGAGCTACAAGTCC
>URYG01000270.1 GCA_900551985.1 uncultured Prevotella sp.
CAGTTGCAGGGTGCCTTTATGTCTGCCTACATGGCTTATGAGGGCAATTACAAGCAGGTAAACGTAAACTATTGGACAAAGGACAATCCATCCAATAAGTATCCTCAGCCAGGCAATAAGGGCAAGTATTATAATACGATGCGCTATGTGGATGTATCTTTCGTAAGGGTGGGAAGCATCAGTTTAGGCTATAATTTGCCAAAGTCGTGGTTGGAGAAAATCAATGTCAAGCATGCCCGTTTGTATGTGACAACCAATAACCCATTCACCTTTACCTCTTACAAGGGCTTCGACCCAGAGTGGGCTACCCAAAATACTTGGGGTACGGCAACTGGATATACAACCTATCTGATAGGTGTAAAAGTAGAATTCTAAAAAAACATAGATATGAAAAAGATTAATTTATATATAGCAGGTGCTTGCTTGGCACTGGGATTGGCTTCTTGCGACAGCTTCCTGGATGAGGAAAACCTCAGCAATGTCAATTCTGAACAGTATTTTCAGGAGAAGGATGGATATGAGAGTTTGGTGAATGCTTCATACGCCACCTTGCGCTCCCTTTGGAAAAATGAGCCTTGGTTGTTTAACTTGGGTGTTGACATCTACACTCGTGGTGAGAGCGAGTTGGTGAGTGGTAGCTATGGTAATCGCGATATCTATAGTAGCGAATTGAATGAGTATGCCACTTTGGATGCGCAGAATGGATATGTGGGTGATTTTTACTCAAATGCTTACTATGGCATTCAGGTTTGTAATACAGCCATCAACAAGGCTAGTTCGGTTTCAGGAATGTCAGAGAAGAACCTCAACCAGCGTTTGGCAGAAGTTAGATTCTTGCGAGCATATTATTATTATCTGCTCGTGGAGCAGTTTGGCGATATTGCTATTGTTGCAGATGAAATCAATACGCCTGTTACGGAGTTTACCCGTACTCCTGAAAAAAATGTATATGCCTTCATTCTGAGTGAATTGAACGATGTGGTGAGTGTGCTTCCTGCCAGCCAGAGCGAATTTGGACGAGCTACACAGGGAGCTGCCAAGCACTTGATGGCTTTGATTTATCTCACTCGTGGCTATAAGTCGTATGCTGAGTCAACGGACTTCTCTAAGGCTGCTTCTTTGGCAGACGAGGTCATCAACAGTGGACAGTATGAGCTGATGCCAACTTTCAGTGATGTGTTTATTTCTGGCAATGAGAAAAATAAGGAGATTATCTTCTCTGTGCAGTATGATGCCTCTTCTTTGGGGGGTCAGTATGGTGGTAATGGACAGCAGAACCTTTATGGCTTTGAGTTGTGGACGAAGGTTGTTTCTGGTTTTGAGCAAGGTAACTTGACCTATGGTTGGAAGAAAAACCAGTTTATGCCTACCCAATTTCTGTATTCCCTTTACAATACAGCAGTGGACGGCCGTTATGACGCTACTTTCAAAAGCGAGTTCTATGCCACAAAGGAGGATACGAACATCGGTTTGAAGGTAGGAGATCTGCGATTGTATTTCCCAAAATACGACCAACCTTTCACCAAGGAAGACTCTTTGGCTGTAATCGCCCAAAATCCTAATGCGATTATTGTTACCAAGGATAGATGGAAGCAAGATATAGAGCATGTGGGTGGTTCGGGAATGTGTCCGATGATTTGGAAGTTCTATGACCCAAATTCATCTTATCCTTCCAATAACACTAGCTATACAAGTACCAAGGATATCTTTCTTTTCCGCTTGGCTGACACTTATCTCTTAGCAGCGGAGGCTTACTATAAGGCTGGCGACTCCCAGAAGGCAGCTGAACGTATCAATAAGGTGCGTGAACGTGCCGCCCTTCCTGGTCATGCTGCTGATATGGATATTAAGCCTGAGCAGGTTGATATTGATTTCATTCTCGATGAGCGTGCTCGGGAAATGGCTGGAGAATATAATCGTTGGATGGATTTGAAGCGTACTGGTAAACTGATAGAGCGAACGCTGAAATACAACAATTTGGCAGGTAAGATTAACAAGATGGATAATCATATCTTGTTAAGACCAATTCCGCAGTCGGTTATCGACCAGACAACTGGTGATTTCAAGCAAAATACTGGATACTAATCCTATCGGAGTTTTTTTTGTGTATGAATAAATATTTCTTGAAAATAATGATAGTATCAGCCTTGATCATCTCAAGGCTGCCTATTCTTGCCCAATCCTTGATAGCCAATGGCATCCCTTGGTATGATCAGAATCTGAATCCGGTGAATGCCCATGGTGCCGGCATCATCAGGGATGGCGGAAAGTATTGGCTCTTTGGAGAATATAAGAGTGATACTTCCAATGCCTTCCCTGGCTTTGGATGCTATTCTTCTGACGACCTGGTGAATTGGAAATTCGAGCGTGTGGTCCTTCCTGTACAGAAGGACGGCATCCTCGGACCAAACAGAGTAGGAGAGCGAGTGAAGGTGATGAAGTGCCCTAAGACGGGCGAGTATGTGATGCTGATGCATGCGGATGACTTGAAGTATAATGACCCGCATATCGGTATCGCCACTTGCAAGACCATCAATGGTGATTATCAGTTGCGTGGTACGCTCCGGTACAAGGGGCAACCTATCAAGCGTTGGGATATGGGAGTTTTCCAGGATGAGGATGGCAAGGGATATCTGCTCATTCATCATGGACCTATCTATAGGCTGAGTGATGATTATCTCAGCGTGGATACGATGATAGCCAATGTCAGTGGAATGGGGGAATCGCCTGCCATGTTCAGGAAGAATGGCATGTATTATCTGCTTACTTCCAATCTTACCAGTTGGGAGCGAAACGATAATTACTATTTCACGGCTACGAATATCGCAGGCCCTTGGAAAAAGCAGGGTTTGTTCTGTCCGGAAGGCTCCCTGACCTGGAACTCGCAGAGTACTTTTGTGTTGATGCTTCCTGATGGCACACCGATGTATATGGGCGACAGATGGTCTTATCCTCATCAGGCTTCCTGTGCCACCTATGTCTGGATGCCGATGAAGGTGGAGGGCGAGCGGTTGAGTATCCCTGAGTATTGGCAGTCGTGGAATCCCAAAACTGTTCAGCAGGTGGATATCTTGCAGAAGGCGATAGAAGAGAAGTCACTTCGCTTGAATTCCAATCAACCAGAAAAGGTGGTGAAACTGTCTTTCAAGGGTACGCAGATAGCCCTGACGGGTAAAACGGATTCCCATGGCGGTTATGCCTTGGTAGAGATTACCGACCGAAAAGGTAAGAAGGTTTATTCTTCGTTAATAGATTGCTATAGCAAGGTTCCGCAGGAGGGTATTCGGGTGATTACGCCGAAGATGCCATTAGGAAAATACGTTTTGACAGTGAAGGTAACAGGCGAACGTACGAATTGGTCGGATAAAACGAAACGCCAGTTTGGTACGGATGATTGCTTTGTCAGAATAGATAAAGCCTATGTGTTCTGATCTTTGGTTATAAAAAACAAAAGTCCGATAAGAGTATGGTAACGTAGCTCTTATCGGACTTTTCTTTATAGAGTCTTTAATTATTTTTCTTTAAACTATCTGATGGATAACTTATTCGATTACCATCAGATAGAAAGCTATACATTGATTAACAGATAGAAAGCGAGTGCCCAATCCTGGTCGTTGGCGAAGGCATCGGCAAAGTGGGCCTTTTCGCCATTGATGCGCTTTGGGTAAACGAAGGCGCAGCTTCCTGTTCCATCTTCGAAGACATTGCAGAGGTTGTTTCTTACGATTTCTTTCGCCCTCTTCAGATACTGCTCTTTACCTGTTGCCTTGGCATAATAGTAGTAGGCGTTGGCATTGATGCAGGTCCAGTAGTGTGGGAAAGTATCGCCGAACACCTGGTGCTTGCCAAACCAGTAGCAGTCCCAGTGACGGATTGGAATCTCGTTGAGACGATAGTCTGGCTGGTTACCGCAGAGGTTTTCCACCAGGGGCATCATCTTTTCTGCACCTTCCAAATATTGAGTGTCCTTGGTCTGAAGGTACATCTCTAAGAGAAACTGGGTGGCTGGGGCAACGATGGATTGCTCATAATTAACCTCCGATT
>URYG01000271.1 GCA_900551985.1 uncultured Prevotella sp.
TGTTGCTAAGAGAAAGTGTATTTCTCAAAAGCGAGTGCAAAAGTACTAACTATTTTTCATTCCACCAAATTTTCCGAGAAGAAAGTTGCACTTTTCTTTCAAATTTAACACTCATAAACACTTTTCATGCTTCAAATCCATTCTTCTCCTTATTATATATATACGCGCGAAAGAACAAAACCAGCCATTATTGAGCCTCCAAATAGAGAACACGAGAAGACCAATCGTTCTTTTTACCCCAGTCAACATTATGCTCCAATGGCATTTCCAAGCCATGTTCCATCAAATACTTGCCAGAGTATGACTTACCCTCGCAAGCCAAAGGAGTATTGTCGATGACATCAAGCTCACGTACCTTATACATCTTGCCTGCATCCAGACCAGCCATCTTAACAATAGGAAGGTGTGCATTGTAGAAGTTAGCAAGTTTCCACCAGTAGAACACTGCCTTATCCTTAGCCTCGCTTACATACATAATAGAAGACAGGCCCTGGTTGTCGTATGGGGAAACCAAACGGTAAAGATCACCAAACTGTACCACAGGACGAATCTCCTTATACTCACTAATCGCCTTACGGCAAAGAGCCTTCTCCTCTTCCTTCATGTGCTTAGGCTGCATCTCCATACCGAGACGACCACTCATAGCCACATCAATACGATACTTCAAGGAAGTTGTACGGAAGACAGTATGGTTAGGCACGGCAGCAATATGACTTGCCATAGCAATAGCCGGGAAGAAGTAGCTGGTACCATACTGCATATAGATACGCTGCAGGGCATCCGTATTATCACTTACCCAGAACTCATCAAAACCACGGAGGAATCCCCAGTTGGCACGAGCACCACCACTGGCACAGCACTGGATAACCACATCCTTGTACTTAGCACGGATACGATCGATAACCTTGGCAAATCCCTGATGGTATGCGATATAAAGATGACTCTGATCAGCGGCAGAAAGATACTGGCTACCATGATTCATGATAGCCATATTGGCATCCCACTTGATGTAGGCTATCTCAGGATACTTAGTAAGCAGATCATCTACCACACCAAACACGAAATCCTGCACCTTCGGATTACCGAGATCAAGAACCAGCTGAGTGCCACCACGACCAACTACCGCATCACGTTTAGGCGCCTTGATTACCCAGTCAGGATGCTTCTCGTAAAGTTCGCTCTTGGTATTAGTCATTTCCGGCTCAATCCAGATACCGAACTTCACACCATTCTTCTTGGCATCACGGAGCAGACCTTCGATACCATCAGGCAATTTTTCGGTATCTACTACCCAATCGCCCAAAGCAGTATTATCTCTCTTGCGAGGATATTTCTTTCCGAACCATCCATCGTCCATTACGAAGAGCTCACCACCCATACTATGGATATCAGCCATCATCTGATCCATACCCTTCTGGTTGATGTCGAAGTAAACACCCTCCCAAGAGTTCAAGAGGATATCACGCTCCTGATCACCATGAGTAAGCACATACTTACGTCCCCACTTGTGGAAGTTGCGGCTGGCACCGCTCAAGCCCTCATTGGAATAAGTAAGCGCAAGAGCTGGAGTCTTGAAAGTTTCACCCTTCTTGAGATGATATTCAGAGTTCTGCTCATTGATACCTGCAAAGAAATAGTGATATTCTGTTTCATCAGTTACAATCTTGAGCTTATAGTTTCCGCTATAGGCAAGTGCAGCACCAATCACGGCACCCGTATTCTCCTGTCCCTTTCCGTTGAGAGAGAACATCACCTCGGCATGATCGGTATGAGAATTACGCACACCATCATTGTTACGGATGACAAACTCGCCTGGCTGCAACTTCTCATGACTCAACTGAGCCTCAGCTGCCCATGTGCCAGAAAGATGACTCATCCATACATCGCCACGACGGATAGGAAGCATAGCTGATGCAAAGGTAGTCAGCGTAACAGTACCCTTCTCGCCATTGTTGATTTCAGTCCAAGCCTCAATCATATCCACATCCTTATAGGCACGATACTTCAGATCCACCTTGATATTATAAACAGGATCCTTGAGATGGATGGTAGTAACCGTGGCATTAGCCTCCTGCTTCACATCGCTACCGGTAGCCACGAGAGCAGTAGAAAGATTGCCATCGCTGTGACGCATGGCGAGTGCAGCCTCAGCAGGAGTATTCAGACCGTATGCAGGATAAGCATCCATACGACCATTGGTAGCTACAGTGAGATTCTGCAAATCAGCAGCGTTCAGCTTAGAACCAAAATAGAGGTACTGTGCAGGTTTTCCGTTCTCCACATCAAGGATGAGCGAAATCCCCTTACTGTTTACCGAAACCTGTTCTGCCATCGCAGGCATGGCGATAGTCATCAGCAAAAGTGCAAGTGATTTTAATTTCATCATATTTATTATCTACGTTATTAGTTATTGCTATTGATAAGTTTTCGAATGCAAAAATAAGAAAATAAATAAGAACCACCAACACTTTCTTGATTTATTTTTGGAATAAAGCACAAAAAGTCACACATCGAGCAAATAAAGCAAATAAAAGGGCCGGAAGCAGGGATAAATGCCCCAGATAATCACATCCATATCATAACAATCTCTAAAAATATCATCAAACTCGGAATTTCTTAGTATCTTTGCCCCGCAAACATCACGTATCATACAAACATCACGTATCATACAATCCAAAAGAAACAAAAGAAATAAAGCTATATGAAACTCAAAATACATTTCAGTCACAAGGAGGAGCTTTGGAACTCCTGGTCGCATGCCGGTGGCATCCTGATGGGCGTTGTCGTAGGAGCCATCTTCCTTTATTGGTGCTTTACCATGCACAACGGATGGGCTACGGCAGGCATCATCCTCTACCTGTTCGGTATGCTGATGTCTTACATCGCATCTACCACCTACCACGCCATCTCTGCATGGAGCAAGTGGAAGGAGCGACTGCGCAAATGGGATCATGCCGCCATCTACTGGCACATTGCCGGCTCTTATTCCCCTATCACCCTGATTGCGATGCGCGAACAAGGCTATTGGGGATGGAGTCTCTTTATCTTCATCTGGGCATGCGCCATTGCCGGAACAGTGATGAGCTTTGCCAAGCTCAAGGACCACAGTAATCTGGAGACGTTCTGCTTTGTGGGTATGGGATTATCGGTACTTGTCGCATTCAAGCCTCTGATAGATTCCGTATCCCCAGCCACGGTTATCTGGATTATCGCAGAGGGCGTCTGCTACATCACGGGTGCCGTGTTCTACAGTATCAACAAGAAAAAATACATGCACTCCGTGTTCCACTTCTTCGTCCTGGCAGGTAGTATCTGCCACATTATCGCCGTTTGGGACATCCTCATGAAATATATCTAAACGACTCAAGAATAGAAACCAAAAATAAGAATAAGGAATAAGAATAAGAATCAAGGCATCGAAAAGTGAAGGCTTTCCGATGCCTTTGTTTTTTAGAAAAACATCTTTTTTCTTCTATGAACGATACCTTTGCCTTTTATAATAAGGTGATAATGTTAACATTACGTTAAAGTATGAAAATAATTGCCCAAAAGTTTGGAACTTATTGGGAAAAAGCATACCTTTGCAGTGTTCCATTGAAGTAGTACACTAAAACATTAAAGATTATGATACAGATTAAAGACATTGATTTCAGATACCCAGGTAGCAAGCACCTCGTATTTAGAGATTTCTCTTTGGAACTCAAAGAGAACAACATTTATGGCTTGCTTGGCAAGAACGGTACAGGCAAGAGTACCCTGCTCTACCTCGTCAGCGGATTGCTCCGCCAGCAACAAGGTACCATTCTCGTGGATGGCATTTCGGCACAAGATCGCAGAGCCGAGATGCTGAAGGACATCTTTATGGTGCCCGAAGAGTTTGAACTGCCCAACGTTTCCCTCGCCACCTACGTGAAGATGAACCAGGGGTTCTATCCTAACTTCTCTCAGGAAGTACTGGACCGTTGCCTCAAGGATTTTGATTTACCACTCTCTCTCAAGTTGAACGAAC
>URYG01000272.1 GCA_900551985.1 uncultured Prevotella sp.
AACAGTTTGATTGTTAGTAAAACTGGTGATTACATGGTGGCGGTGCCCTAAAAAGAGCAGGAAGAAACTCCCATAGCGCCCAGAAGGGCTGTTAATACCGTCACCACAAACTTGATGATCTCATTCCATGTCTGCTTGTTCTTGATACTCATATACCTAATCTGTTAATAATTAATGTTTTAGAAATCTACATTGTCGCCGTTGCCGGAATCCTCGCCGGTATTGCCGGAATTCTCACCTGTGCTGCCAGTGCCCTGCGATGTTCCGCCGGTGTTCTCACCAGTGCTGCCGGTGCCCTGTGATGTGCCGCCTCCGGTGGTGCTTCCTGGCTTGCCGGTCTCGTCTGTGCCGTCGCCAGCCGCCTCGTCCTTCTTGTACTTCTTTGCCTCCTCGATGTCGATCGTCTTGGCGCCCGCCTTCTCAGCCTTCATGGCTGCAATCTGCAGAGCTCTGGATGCCACCTGCTTGTAATCCAGCTCGCTGAACTTGTTCTTCACTCCCTCTCCAGGAATATACTGGATGTTTGCCCCGGTGATGTTGACGTCGCTGCGGAAGTCGGCAGGATTATCTACTCCAGTACTGGTAAGCTGGAGTCGGAACTTGCCCAGCTCGCCAAACTCCACCTGGTTGCCACGCTGAAGCTCTGTTACGAGGTTATCTACTGCGCTCACCAGTACTGCGGTGCAGTCTGCACGGGATACGGTGGTCTGCTTCTCTATCAATCCCGCAAACATCTTGAGCGAGATGGAATCGTTGATCTGTGTGCAAGCATAATACTTGCTGTCTGAGGTCTTGTCACCCGGCTTTGCCAAATGCTTGGCTAAACTGAAATTTACTGCCATACTACTAAAAATTTAAAAGATGAATAACTCTTGTTGTGTATCGGACTCTTCCCGATTACATATGCAAAGATACGACATCCGGCAGGGGCGATTTGCACACTTTGGTCCAAGATGGTTCACTTTCGTCCTTTTTGGTTCACTTTGGTTCAAGATGGTACTCTTTCGCCTGTATCATATTAGCTGCTGGCAGAAGCCAAGAATGATGGTTGTCTGCATCATATATGATGATCGCTTACGTCATATATGATACTTGCCTGTGTCATATATGATACTCGTCAGCGTCATATATGATGCACTCTCATGCCATATTGGGCGTATTCTGATGCCCAATATGCCTCCTGCAAGCACCCTATATGCCGACATCTGAAACCATCTTTCCTGATGTTGCTACACTCTCGGGGAGTGGGTGATTTTTATGCTACCATCTCAGCGAGAAACAGCTACACTCTCGGAGAATGGGGGTGGCTGAAGCTACACTCTCAGCGAGTGGTGAAAAGTTAAGTTGTTGATAATGAGGCGGATAGATTCGAGAAAATGGCCTTTATACTATACCATATATAGTAATATATATACTTTATTATACTTTTTATACTATACGTAAACGCGTGTGAGAAATCTTTTTTTTTAGAAAATTTGATAGAAAATGTATTTTTTTTCTTTGTTTTTCTTGGTTGTTTCGAAAAAATGTGTTACTTTTGCAATCGGTTAGCTGAAATGGCATCAAAAGCTATGGCAAAAAGCTTTGGCAACAAAGCAGTAGTGTCATGAGGCTAATACAAGTGAGGGTTTTGCAATCGCCCGGAGAGAATAGGTGCACTCAATCTTTTCCTATCTCTTATGGGTTTGGTATAGGATCCTTACCTGGGCATTCTGTGTCCGATTGTTTGGAACAAAAAGAATAATCGGCACGGAATGGATGGTAAGATAGTATATACCAGCCGGGTGCCGAAAAGTGAGTGCAAAACTCCCCTGAGGAGTATATAAGTAGGTGCTCTGATTGTTATCTTCACCAATCCTTCTGTGTCGATTTCCTTTTAAAATATGAATTTGCCTACCTTAAAAAGGCAGACAGCTAACAAGGAAAAGAAATGACAAAACCTATGAACAATGTAATCTCCCTGCTGGGAGTTCAAGGACTGTCGCGAAACAATTATTCCGTTGTGCAGCTCAAGGTAGTTTTGGCCATTATTGGCCATGCTCAGAAAGTGATTAACGACTACGTGGTAGATGGTCAGATGCCTAATAAGTCTATGCGTAAGCATTTGACTGCTAGGCAGATGGCAGATGGCTACACTGTAGTCGTTATCCGCCTGGCGGATCTATGCGCCCACACCAGCCGCTATAGTCAGGTTAAGAATGCGATAGTGGATATGGCGAAGCGCAAGCCGATAGCCATCCCCTACAAGTGTGATGTGAACCAGGTGACCTATTACGCTGAATTTCCAAGACTTTTCTCTTGTGAATTCATCAGGGTGGGAGGTCATCTGGCGGTGGAGTTCCGTTTCTCCAACGATCTGCTGGACTACTTCTACAGTTTCGACAAGGGGGTGGCCCATGTGCATCTGGATGTGGTGAATCACTGCAGCAGTGCGTCATCCATCAAGCTCTACATCATCACCCTCTGCTGGGCGTTGAAGGGATATACCAAGATAGATCCCAAGAAGTTTGTGGCGCTGATGCACGGCAGGGAGGATTATTACAAATACTTCAGCGATCTGATGTCGAAGAGCCTCCAGCCGGCACTCGACGACCAGAAGCGACTCTACGACTGTGGCATGGTAGATCAGTATCTCACGCTATCTGTCTGTTATTCAGACGAGGATGCCCTGAGAGCCGAGCAGCGCTGCGTGGGGTGGCCTACCTACCTGGTCTTTACGGTCCACTGCCGTTCGGATGAAGAGCAGGAAGATAAGATTCCGGAGGAATTGCGTTCTCAGCGTATCCAGTTGAAAATCAAGCTGATGAATCGTTACGATGTAAGCGAGGCTACTGCGAAGGAGCTGAGCAGTCATCTCTTTCTGGGGATGTTGGGCGACTTTGTGGTGTGGTTTGAGCGCAAGGAAAAATATGTTGCCGAGCGCATCCGTCTGCATCAGCCTATGAAGAAGGCGGCATATATCGTGAGCGCCCTGCGTGGCTTCTTCAAGGATAGAGGCAGTATGCCTGTGAAATCTTCCGGAGCATCCTCTCCGGATCCGACGCCCGTAGCCAAGCCTTTTCCTCCTGTTCCGTCTAACCTCAAAAATGACTAGCTTATGCAAGATGCCAATCACAATAATTATATGATGATGGGCAAGGCAGATCTTGCCTTGCAGTATTTCCCGATGGCGGGCGACAAGATTACGGCTCGCCGACACCTGATGTCATGGATCAAGCGCTGTCCACCCCTGTGGGAGGGCATCCGCCAACTGGGGTATCATCAGCGGTGTCAATACTTTTCTCCCAAAATGGTGCAATTGATTTACCATTTTCTGGGAGAGCCCGGCTAAAGGCTGAATAGTGAAAATTATTTATCATTACAGCTATTTACAGGCTATTTTAGCCCAAAATCTCCCTATAAGTCAGCAGAGCTGTGCTTATAGGGAGATTCTATATGATAGCGCTCTAAAGATAAGTTTTTATTCTTGTTTAGCAAGAAAAAAAGGTAAAACTTTGGTGTCCTATTACCACCGTATGCTCAAATCATTCAGTCTATGTGGCGATAGATGAAGTCTATTGATGTAGCGCCTGGTATGCCCTGTCCTCCGTTAGGCGTTCTGGCGGGTGTGCGAGTCGCCTAGCAGAAGACACCCCTTATCACATAAGCAAAACCCCCATCCCGCTTGCGAAAGTAGGATGGGGGATTCTGTTTATCTGTTATTCAAGTGATGAAATGGGATTGGGATATCTGTTAGGATAATATTTCCTGTATTTTCTCCTCTCCGATATTCAAAGTCTTTGCTATCATTTCTGCAGTCATGCCCGACTTAGATAATGCCAAGACTGCTGCACGCAAGGATGCCTTCTGCTCTTCAAGTGCCGTCTTCTGCTTTTCAAGTGCCGTCTTCTGCTTTTTAAGTACCGAGTTTTGTTCTTCTATGATTTTATCTTTCTTCATGATAGCTGTATCCCTGTCTTCCAGAGCCTGGAAGAACTCATCCTCTGCATTCATTCTGT
>URYG01000273.1 GCA_900551985.1 uncultured Prevotella sp.
GGCGGAAAAGTTCCGCCCGCAACGAACATTAACCGAAGTATAACCCCAATAAAAAAAGGAGGACGTGATGGAACACACGGAGAATCCACCAATGAGAGTGGTTGTGTCTGCAAATTTTTGTCAGGCACAAACTAAATTCGTACATTCAATTGATACTAAATTGGATGATTCTTAGAGTAGTATTAATCAATAATTAAAAGTAAAAACTATGAACGAACAGAATTTGCCCAAGAATACTAAAAAAGAAGTAAAGGAAACTGCTGTTCCTGTGGTTTCAAATGACCCTCAAGAAGTTAATAATGATTCTCCTCCTAAGTTAAAGGAGGATACCGGCTCCAAAGGAAAGACAAATTCCAATGAAGCCTCCAAATCCGACATCGGCAACGATTCCCAATCCAGCATACAGGACAATGGTGGAGCAAGCCTTGCGAGTGAGCCATTCATCGACTTGCTATACAATCAGATAGAAAGCGTAATCGGAGGTGAAAATCCGAATCAGTTTCTTTGTCTGACCCTGCCAGGGCAAGCACTCACAGCCAAGGACTTTGCCTACGACTACAAAAACAATGCGGAAAAAGGGCCGATGGTGGAAGCCAACGAATCGCGTTTAGCCAACAAACTCTTCGATCCATGTCGCGTTACAGGCGGTGATAACGGCATGACATTGCCATATCAGTACCGTTCGGCTCTGGATACATTAACTCCTAAATTGAACGAAAAAATCGCAAAAGCGAAAAATCAACTGCGCGAGCTGCTGCTGACCCCATATCCTTATGATTTTGGTGACGAAAATACGAAAAGCTATACGCTTCAGGAGGTATTTTATCGCCTATATGATGACTATGTGGCTGCAGAAAGAGCATGGTCTGAAAAACAAAACAAGAAAAAAGAAGCTTTAAGAAAAATTTATCCTGATACTTCAGAGGAGAATAATATTCATTACAACAATGAATACTTGCAATGGTATGAAGCAGTTGCAAGAGGAGAATCTTTGGAATTGAACGAAAAGCGGGCAAAAGTGTTATCCGTCTTCTCCCCCAACGATATGGACATCCTCAATGGAGTTCTTGACAGCGGTTCAGGTGCGGAGCTGGAGCAGGCCAGAGAGATTTTGGAAAACATTCAGAGGCTGACTCCAGACGGAGGCATTGTCTATCCCGTAAAATTCAACCCCACAAACTGGTTTGAACTGCTGAACACATCCTTCATCCCGTCCGACTTACTTGATTCCCCGGAGTCATTGGCTATGAGATTGCGTAATCTGTCTTCACGCAGGATTACCCTTTCCTCACAAATCTCCAATCTGACAAATCTGATTGATGAAGAAGATAGGAGTAAAGAACTGGAAAAAAACAAAAATGATGCACAAGATGCAAGGGACGCTTTGAATAAAGCTCAAAATGAATTGATCAGCAGTTACGGTGAAGGTGTCAAGACTGTCATTGATACTGCATTTACCATTGCACCGATATTCAGTGGAGGAGTACCTAATAGTATCATCAGCAGACTGGCAAGCGGATTAAAATTTGATAAAAATGACCAAAGTGTAGACAGTTTGGTCGATAAAATTACAGCCATACTGTCAAAAAACCAAAAACTTCAAAACGATTATATAACTAAATCGCAACAGTTATCCAATGTCTTACTGGAAGAGGCGATAAATAAAAACCTCCTGCAACTCAAGCAATTGCTTCCACCAATTCAAGAACAGCTGGAGAGGATTAATACTGAAATCCAGGAAATCTTGGAGAAAATGAAAGTTGCCCAAACGGTAAATTCAGGAAAAGAGACTGAAAGCGTACAGACACCGATTGTTCCTGAAGGATTCACGCAGGTACTAATCGACGTAGCCGCCTCACAGATAGACAAGGAAAGCAACAACCACTCGTCTGCTTCAAACAGCCCATACGGTGCCAGTTTATGGTTCGCAGGTTACTCAGGGAAGAAAGAAACGAATTCTTCGACCTTTGCAGAGCTATGCCACTCCCAAAATACGTCTGTTCGGGTCGGAATGAATGTGGCAAAAGTGGGCATCGAGAGAGAATGGTTTAATCCTGGGATTTTTGTCTTGACCAAGGATATGTTTAACGTGTCCACCTCACGTGTGTCTCCAATAAAAGATTACAGTGAAATTACAGAAGAAAGGCTTTCAGACATGAGCCGCAGCCATATCCTACCCTGTTATCCTGTGGCCATGCTCGTCGCCAAAGACATTTCCATCCAAGTGGTTACTAGCGACCAGCTCTCGAACACCTTCTCGGCTACCATGGAAGAGCATGTCTCACATGGCGGCGGCTTCCTGCTTTTCAGCGGTGCAAAAAGTAGCAGTTCTTCATTCGGTTCTTGTGGCATCCACACCAGCTCCACGGACAAGAGTTTCAACATCAAGATTACCACTCCTCAGATTATCGGTTACTATCTGCAAGCGACACCAGCAGACAAGAGTACCATCATGGACGAGATATCCGATGATGAAATGGCAGCAGGATTTGTAACTATATCTAAGTTTGTGGAAGACTACAAGAAACTTCTCCAGGCTATGAACAAGAATAATACAGAACAACAGAATTAGTATTAACCATTAAAAATGAAATATAATGTGTTTTGGGAATAAATTAAACCAGAATAGGCCTGAACATTGTATAACTCCATTTCCAACCCCCAATAATTTCTGTGGAGGCTTCGCTTTGAATGCGGTCTTGGTGGATCTGGGAAGTGGTACGTGTCCCATAGAGGTTTATATGCGGATACAGGACTATCAGAATAAAGAGATTATTGAAAAGAATCCGAATTCTTCGGCAAGCATATACTTGCTGGGCAATAAATCAAGCGGCACTCTTATGTCTTTGCCATCGGGGATATGCGCTGCATTTAAAGATTATGTAACAGATAGAACCGTTACGGTATGTTATAACTCAAATTTTGAAAGAGGTCCTTTTGAGAATTTGATATCTGAAGAAATAAGCAGAATAACAGGTGAAAGGCTGGGTATGAAAATTCAAGCTTTAGATGTCCTTTACTCTGAAACAACCTGGGATTATATATTGGTCTTGGTAAATAATAAACATTGGATTGCTGTAAAGCATGTAAAAGAAGATAAATTCGTTTGTTATGACCCAGATGAAGGTAAAGATTCAGATGGTTCCACGATGGGAGAAGCCATTAAAAATTTAAGAAAAGAATATGTAATCAGTGGCTTGTACATCTGTATCAAAAAAACAATTTAATAGAAATAGTACAATGGCGGTCATTATTGCATGACCGCCATTGTAGCAACATATGCTCCCAAGGCAGAAATAAGGTTCATGATAAAGTCGTTCACAGACCTGTGACGCGAATGTACAATCTGCGCCATGTTCTTCAACATATTGTTTATGGTTTCGATAATGTATCTCTTGCGCAGCATCATTCTTAACATTATGGCACGAAGAAGGCAATATAATTGGTTGATTGGTTATCGAGATAATAATAGTAATCGCCTAACTTTAAGTGCAAACTTAATGTTAGGCAGTAACTCGTCTATCTCATGTATAGTTCTGCGCAATTATCATTCCAACACCTCCTGCAACCACAAAGATACCAAACGTGAAGAAAAACCAGAAGAACCACTGTGCATAGTGACCGAGATAGCAGCCATCATATTCCTTGTATCGTTCACGGACTTTCTTCCGTTCATCGGCAAACATGTAATTGACCTCACGGATATGCGTCTGCATCTGTGCCGTCATCCATTGGCGTTCTTTGGCAAACAGTTCTTGAATTTTCTGCCAGTCAGCATCATTGACATTTACAGACACCTTTAATTGTGTTGGCGCATTTTCCAAAACTTTGTCTATGTGCTGATTGATAGTATCTACCTTTTGGCTGATAGTAGTCACAGCACCACCTAATTTTACTTCTGCACGCTGATACTGCTGAATGGAAGATTCCAGTTCAAGTGCGGCATTGATGAAGGTGTTGGTAGCCTTGTCAATGTCCTCACTTAACTGCTTCAAC
>URYG01000274.1 GCA_900551985.1 uncultured Prevotella sp.
CCTACATCGAGGTGCCTGAGGAGGATGCTAAGCGCGTGATGAAGGCATTGAACGGTACTGAGTACAAGGGCAGAACCGTAAGATGTAACGATGCTGATGAGGAAGGTCATGGCAGAGCAGCCCGTGGCGGACGCAGTTCTGAGGGCAGAGGCGGCCGTGGTTCTGAAAGAGGCGGACGTGGCTCGGAAGGTCGTAGCCGCAGAGGTTCTTCTGATGACTCTCGTGATTCTCGTGGAAAGGGAGGTCGTGGAAGCCGTGGCGAATCTCGTGGCGGAAGAAAATCACGCAGCCAGGAGGATACAGGCGATTGGCGCCAGTTCTTCCAGAATAACGACAACGTGAAGTTCAAGGGCGAGGAGCCAAACTTCGAGGAAGAAGGTTGGGCTCGTCGCAGACCTAAGAAAAAGTAATTTAGGCAGTGATTTATAATAAGATGAAAGCCTGCATCAAAGGGATGTTTTGATGCAATATCCATATTTTGCGGTAAAAATACAGCAATTTCTTTGGTAAATTGCGGTGTTTTTACCGCAATTTTTGTATATTTGCAGCCGTAAACATCAAATAAGACAAGAAATATGGAATTATTGAAGCAACTTTCTGACAATCTTATCAAGCGTACCGATACTCGATACCTACGATATATGTATCATCAGATTCCTTGGTCGAATCGGATGACAGCTCTTGTTGGACCTCGTGGAGTCGGCAAGACAACACTTCTTTTGCAGTATATCAAATTGAATCTTCAGATGAAAGACACACTCTATGTGAGTGCGGAATCCATCTATTTTGCTAATCATACTCTCTTTGAAACAGCAATGAAGTTTAGCCAACTTGGAGGCAAGCATCTTTTTATCGATGAAATACATAAATATAAGGGATGGGCTACAGAACTTAAAATGATATACGATAATCTGCCAACCTTGCAAGTGGTATTTACCGGTTCTTCTGTGCTTGATATTTATAAAGGTACAGCAGATTTAAGTCGCCGAGTACTGGTCTTTACGATGCAAGGTTTGTCTTTTCGTGAATACATCGGTATGGAAAAGGGCATAGACATTCCTGCCTCTACATTGGAACAAATTATAAATAATGAGGTCGTATTGCCGGAGGAGATAGAGCATCCGTTGGCATTGTTTAATGAATATCTGCGCAAGGGCTACTATCCTTTTTCTAAGGATGAGGGCTATAGGATGCGACTGAATCAAGTGGTGAGTATGACTTTGGAGACGGATATTCCACAATATGCCAATTATACGGTGATGGTGTCCAGAAAACTGAAGGAACTGATGCAGGTAATAGCTGATAGTGTGCCTTTCAAACCAAATATGAGTACCATTGCTACAACTATTAAGGTAGATCGCAATAACCTGCCCGATTACTTCGAACTTATGGAGCGTGCAGGTTTGATAGCCCAACTTCATGAGTCTACAGGAGGAGTGCGTGGTTTGGGTAAGGTAGAAAAGGTGTATCTTGATAATACCAACCTCTCCTTTGCTCTCTCTTCCTCGATGCCGGATATTGGCAATCAACGAGAGACTTTCTTCTTTAATCAGATGCGTGTGAATCATGCTGTCTTCAATTCTCCAATCTCTGATTTCCTGATAGAAGACAAGACATTTGAAATTGGTGGTAAAAAGAAAGGTCAGAAGCAGATTTCTGGGGCTAAAGAGGGATATGTTGTGAAGGATGATATAGAGACAGGCATGGGCAATGTTATTCCTCTCTGGGCTTTTGGTATGAACTATTAGACAATTATAAGCAATGAAGAAATCTATTCTTATCGCTTGCCTGGGACTGGTAAGTCTGGGCTTGCAAGCACAGAGCATTTCGCTCGCTGGTGAATGGAATGTAGAGTTGGGAAAGAGCGGTAGTGCTTTTGCCAAGAGTAAGCGTGCCTCGCAGGGTGAGGCAAAGCGTGCCATCCTCCCCGGTACTATTGATACGAACCATCTGGGATTCGCTCCGAAAGATACGATGGAAACTACGCATCTTACGAGACTCTATGCTTATAAAGGAGCTGCCAGATATTCGAGAACCATCAATATTCCGAAGGACTGGAAGAAGAAGCCGGTAGAACTCTTCCTGGAGCGTACCCGACCAACATGGGTGTATGTGGATGGAGAACTGGTGGATTCCTGCAACTTCATCTCTACTCCCCAGCGCTATCTTCTGCCAAAGAAGGTGAAGCCGGGCAAGCATCTTCTGGAAATCGTGGTGGATAATGGAAAAGGTGTGCCTGAGCAGGTTTACGGCTCCAGCCATGCTTATACGGAAGATACGCAGACCAACTGGAATGGAATTATCGGAAGGATAGAACTCCAGGTTGCTTGCTTTGCAGAGAGCCAATCTGCAGAAACTCCAGCAGGAATTATTCCAAGCCGTTCTGTAGCTTCTCCTACTGCCCTTCAGATGCCTGATTTCGCCAAGGATTTCCATATCGAGGGTGCCCACTTCTACGCCAATGGTCATAGGATATTCCTTCGTGGCAAGCACGATGCGGCAGTCTGGCCGCTGACGGGACATGTAGATATGAGCGTGGAAGGCTGGATGAAATATCTCGGAATCTGCAAGGGGTATGGAATCAATCATGTGCGGTTCCATTCCTGGTGCCCTCCTGAGGCGGCTTTCGTAGCTGCGGACAGTCTGGGAATCTATCTCCAGCCGGAGCTTCCTTTCTGGGGTTCTTTTGATAAGAAAGATGAAAGGCTGATGGCGTTCCTGCATCAGGAAGGCGAGAACATCCTCAGAGAATATGGTCATCATCCTTCTTTCAGAATGATGGCACTGGGTAATGAACTCTGGGGAGATATTGACAAGATGAAGGAGTTTGTGGATGATTTCCGCAAGATTGCGCCCGATAAATACTATACTTTCGGAAGCAATTACTATCTCGGTTATCAGGGAATAAAAGAAGGTATGGATTACTTCACCACTTGCCGCATCGGAGGCGAGGGATGGGGTAAGTACAATACCCACACCCGTGGCTCTTTCTCGTTTGCCGACGCCTACGATGGAGGAATGATCAATCATTTCCATCCTAATTCTACGATGAATTTTGATGAGGCTTGTGATAAGGCCGGAATCCCAATCATCTCTCACGAAACAGGTCAGTTTCAGACCTATCCTGATTATCGGGAGATGAAGAAATACACAGGAGTGCTTCATCCTTATAACTTCGAAGTGTTCCGCCGTCGCCTGGCTGCAGGCGGAATGCTTTCGCAGGCAGATGATTTCCACAAGGCTTCGGGCTTATGGAGCGTGAAGCTTTATAAGGCCGATATAGAGATGGATTTGCGAACCCGGAATATGGCGGGCTTCCAACTGCTCGATATTCAGGATTATCCCGGTCAGGGAAGTGCCTTTGTAGGCATTCTGGATGCGTTTATGGAGAGCAAGGGAATTACTACGCCCGAGGAATGGCGCCAGTGGTGTTCGCCTGTGGTTCCTCTGCTGGAAGTTGAGAAGTTCTGCTTTGAGGATGGAGAGAAGATTCAGGCAAAGGTAAAGGTTGCCAACTATGGTGGTTCTTCGCTGAAGGGGAAGAAACTGAAATGGCATCTGACTGCCGAGAACGGATTGTTCTGTATGGATGATGGAACCTTCAGTACCAAGGATGGTGAAGTGAGAAAGAATGTGGGCGACCTGATGGCAGAGGATGAGGGAGTATTGAACATCTTTTCATACGATGAAGGTTTGGTGGATGTGGGCGAACTGAATGGGTTTTTCCACGTGCAGAAACCAACCAAGCTGCTTCTTACATTAAATATAGAAGAAACAGAGGCAAGAAACTCGTACGAGCTTTGGATTTATCCGAAGAAGGTAATAGAGAAGAAAGGCGTTATCATAGCCAAGGATTTGAATCAGGAAGTGGTGAAAGTCTTGGAAAAGGGCGGGAAGGTGCTTTGGATGCCTACGGCTTCCAGCCATTTCGTGGCAGCAGATGATACGCTTTCGCAGGCAGATAATGCTACTCCTTAT
>URYG01000275.1 GCA_900551985.1 uncultured Prevotella sp.
TTTCTTTCTGTTCCATATCAAAAGCATTTTAGTTTCCCAATTCCAACTGATTCTTCACCAAATTATAGTATGTACCTCGCTTGGCTGTCAATGATTCATGATTGCCTACCTCGACCACCTTACCATGATCTATGACTACTATTTGGTCGGCATTTTTCACCGTGCTTAAGCGATGAGCTACTATTACAACCGTCTTGCCCTTATAGAACTTATCCAGATTCTCCACGATGCTTCTCTCGTTGTTGGCATCAAGCGAGTTGGTTGCTTCGTCAAGGAAAATGTAGTCTGGATTCTTATAGACAGCTCTTGCTATAAGAATGCGCTGCTTCTGCCCTTGGCTCAATCCTACGCCATCACGCCCGATCTTGGTATTAAACTTCAGTGGCAAAGCCATCACGTAATCCTTAATGCAAGCTATCTCGGCAGCTTTCAGCAGACGTTCCTTGTCTATGTCGCCATCATCAACAGCAATGTTTCTAGCGATACTTTCCGAGAAGATGATACCATCCTGCATAACAACACCACATTGCCTGCGCCACCACTTCTTGTTGAGAGTATTGATGTCGGTATTTCCGATATAGATTTGTCCCTCCAATACTGGATAATAGCCAAGCATCAAGCGGATGAGGGTGGTCTTTCCACTGCCAGACGCACCAACGATTGCCGTCACCTTGCCTTGAGGTATGTGGATATTTACATCATCTATGGTCTTGTGCAAAGTATGCGGGTCGTACTTGAACATGATGTTCTTGATGTCAATGCCCTCGTCTTTATTCTCTATTGAAGTTTTCAAGCCTTCCTTTCCGTTCTCATCATCCATCTGGTGAATCTCGTTGATACGCTCCAAGCTAATCTTCACATCTTGCAGAGAATAGAAGAAGTTCATCAGTTGCTCCACTGGTGAGTTAAGCTGACCGATGATGTATTGCACGGCGAGCATCATACCGAGTGTCATCTGTCCATGAATCACAGCGGTTGCAGCTACTACCGTGATGATGATATTCTTTACCTCATTGATAAAAATGCTTCCTGCCTCTTGTGTCTGTTGGAGCTTGAGTGATTTCATCTGTACTCCAAACAGGTCAGCTTGAGTATCCTCCCATTCCCATCTTCTGCGCTGTTCACAATCCTGCAACTTGATTTCCTGCATGGAAGTAATAAACTCATAGGTCTTGTTATTGTTGATGGCTTGTTGCTCGAACAATTCATAGTCGAGCACCTTTCTCCGTTTTAAGAACAGGGTCATCCAACCACCATACAGAATGCTTCCAAGCAAGAAGATAGCAAACACCAATTTGTTGTAGAAGAACAGCACCACCGAGAACACTACAAAAGTGAGCATTGCAAAAGTAATGTTGAGCGTTTGCTGTGTGAGGAAATTGTTCACTCGGCTATGGTCGTTTATTCTTTGCATCAAGTCTCCCATGAGTTTCGTGTCAAAGAAAGACATAGGCAACTTCAAGAGTTTGATGAAAAAGTCGCTTACCAAAGAGATATTGATGCGCAGGGAGATATGCAGCAACAGCCATCTGCGGATAAAGTCAATAGTCGTGCGACTGATGGTTAACATCAATTGCCCCAACAAGATAAGCCAGACAAAACCTATGTCTTGGTTCTTGATGCCAATATCGACAATAGACTGGGTAAGGAATGGCAAGACAAGTTGCAAGAGGCTTCCCACAACCAACCCCAAGATGATTTGCCCGAAATACTTGCGGTATTTCTTCACATACCCAAAGAGAAAGCGGAAAGACCTATTTTCTTTGACATTCTCTGTCCCTTCCATTTTATAGGTAAAGAATGCAGGAGTGGTTTCCAAGAACATGGCGATTCCATTGTCTTCATCATTAGATCTTGTACTTATCCAATGCTTTTTGAACTCCTCAAGGCTGTATGTTACCAATCCCTTCCCAGGGTCTGCAATACAGAATTCCTTCCCATTCTTCACCTTGTATAGAACCACAAAGTGATTCTGGTTCCAATGAAGAACACATGGTAGAGGTGCTTTGCTAAAAATAGAAGTTGCAGCTCTTACACATGTAGTATGTAATCCAAGAATATTTGCTGCCTCATTAATGCCTAGCATAGACACACCTTCAGTTGTTGCAAAACAAAGCTTTGACAGGGAATCCATAGAATATTCCCTGCCGAAATATTTGCATACCATCTGTAAGCAAGCAATGCCGCATTGCATGGAATCCTTTTGTAAACATAATGGCATCTTTTTCATTATTCTTCTTATTTAAAACATATTGACAACATGATTTCTCTTCCACGTAGATACCGAACAGACTCTATACGACTGAGGGTGTCGTAAATGGAATAACTATAAGTGCGGGTATTCATGATGTTTGAAGTCAACAGCTGTAAATCTATCTTTTTCCCCAATGCGTATTTTACTTTCGAATCCAACAAGAAGCAGTCCTTGTAGGTGTCTTCAGACTGCTGGTTATGAAAATAATCGCCAGCCACCTCAAATATCAGTTTGGAGGTGCCCGAAATATCCATCGTAAATCTGTGCAGCACGTTGTTACGCCTGTTGTCAAGTGAAGTTCCTTTACTAAATGCTGAGCTGCCAAACGCCTTAAAAGCATAGGTCATATACAACCATTTATTCAAGTTGGCATTCACTTGTCCTCCTATAGAATAGTATGTTCTAACAAAATGAACGGGTGTCTCTTCACTCGACACTGCAGAGCTATTTCTTCTAAAAATGCCATTTATAGAAACACCGCCTCGAATGAAGTCAAGCGTCTTGCTTATATTTCCTATCGCTTGGAATGACTGCGAGAAGGAGGCTACGTCCTGATAATAGCTGATGATGTTGTCATCGGAAAATCTTTGGGCAGGCAAGGTTGGTGTGTCTTGCCATGATTTTGACAATATCACATTGGCAAACAATCCCTCGCTGACATTGCGATAAGAGAAGTTACCCGACAGTCGTTTGTTTTTTGTTGTATAGAGTTTGTTGACTCCAAGAACTATTGTCCTGTAGTCGGCATACAATGGGGCTTCATGGATGTCATGCAAATCTGTTGGAGCCTCATTCAGTCTTCCCGTAACTGTCATTGATAAACCTTGAATAGGTCGCCAACGCAACTTCAAGGTTGGTGACACAAATAGTTTTTCGCTATCATCGGCTGCACTTAAATGATAGGAATCATAAGATATAGGACACAACAAATCCACATTGAATCTACTTAATGTGTATTCAACTTGTGGAGTGACAAACAGTTTCAAATAGTTGGTTGTCAAGTCACCATATTGTACAGGTTCTCCTGCTACCGACACGGCAACACCATCCGCTTTTGAATCCATTTTACGAAAATACCCTTCGACACCACCTTCCAAAGAGAGTTGCACCTTTGACAAGTTGAAAGCATATTGCGCCTTTTCGTTGGTGAAGAAAGCATGGTCTTGATTCATTTGATAAATCTTTCCTTTGGTCTGATTGGTAAAGTTGACATCTAAATTGGATGTCAGGTTCTCCCACTCATTGTCTGCATAAAATGTAATAAGATGCTTCTCAGCAAAGTGTTTGATTATTTTGGTCTTATTACTGAGGTAAAAGTTGGGGGTTTCAACCTTCTGAAAGTTCTCGCTCATGCCTACAGAACTATCATACCATTTCAGCACAGGCTTGAAGGTATTGTTGAAGAAATACGACTTTTTGTTCATTTCCACCACAAAAGAGCCCGTCAGTTGATTTCCTCTTTCCATGCCATTCCTGTCTTCCCTGATAACCTTTGTGGAATTTGGCATGAAATAGGTTATTTCTGAAGCCGCAGACATCTTGTTGCGATAGTTGTAATAATCTATCTGCCCCTTGTATTCTACCGCTTTTTTCTTCCACATGTGAGAGGTTGAAAACATGTGAGAGCGATTGAATAGGGAACGCTTAGGGTCAAGAGAAGAAATTGATGGAAGAGACAGAGACACATAATCGCTC
>URYG01000276.1 GCA_900551985.1 uncultured Prevotella sp.
AAACATTTGGGGGATTTGGAACATTTTAACAAAAAACATTTGGGGGATTTGGAACTTATATGTATCTTTGCGCTCAAAATCAGCAAGTTATGAGAAAAAGAATCTTTAAAAGAAAAGTATACGACAAAATGCTCGAATGGAAGCGAGAGAGAAATGGTAGCACAGCCCTCTTGCTCAAAGGAGCACGCCGTGTAGGAAAGTCAACAGTAGCCAAAGCTTTCGCAGAAAATGAATACAAAAGCTATATCCTTATAGATTTCGTACAAGCATCTAAGGAAGTGAAACAACTGTTTGACAACCTCATGGACTTGAACTACATATTTTTGCGTCTCCAATCAATCTACCAGGTAATCTTGGAGCCACGCAAATCAGCCATCATTTTCGATGAAGTACAAATGTGCCCACAAGCCCGGCAAGCCATCAAATACCTAGTAGCAGACGGAAGATACGACTACATAGAGACAGGATCTCTTATCAGCATCAAAAAGAATGTAGAAAACATTTTGATTCCAAGCGAAGAAACACGTTTGGATCTCTATCCGATGGACTACGAGGAATTTCGATGGGCAATGGGCGATACTGCAACATTTCCCCTACTCAAGCAGTTTTTCGATGCAAAAGTTCCATTGGGAGCAGCGCATCGAGAAGCCATGCGCAACCTTCGTCTATATATGCTCGTAGGCGGAATGCCACAAGCCGTAAACGAGTACTTAGACACCAACAATCTGAGCAAGACAGATGCCGTAAAACGAGAAATCATAGAGCTTTATCTTGATGACTTTAGAAAGATTGACAAAACAGGAAGAGCTGCCAAGTTATTCGAGAGCATCCCTTCCGAATTAAACAAAAATTCAGCCAGATACCAGGTAGCAAGCGTATTGGATGATGCAGGCAGAAAGAACCTTATGGGAGTCTTGGCAGACATGAAAGACAGCATGGTGGTCAATTTCGCCTACCACGCAAATGATCCCAATGTTGGTTTTTCATTACACAGTGACGAGGACTACTATAAAATGTTTGTTGGAGACACAGGTCTATTCGTCACACTTGCTTTTTGGGATAAAGACTACACAGAGAACACCATTTACGAAAAGTTGTTGAGCGATAAACTGAGTAGCGATATGGGATATGCCTATGAGAATCTCGTTGCCCAAATGCTTACCGCATCAGGAAACAAACTGTTCTATTACACATTTCCCCATGCAACGAGCCACAAGAACTATGAGATAGATTTCTTGCTATCTCGTGGCAAGAAGATTTATCCGATAGAAGTGAAGTCGTCAGGATATAATAGTCACAAATCGCTAGATGAGTTTTGTCTGAAGTTCTCTGATAGAATCGACAAAAGATACCTATTATATACGAAAGATTTTAAAAAAGATGGACAGACCTTATTGGTGCCAATATATATGACACCCTTGCTATAAATAAAATATAGAGAGGGTGTGTCATAAGTCCATGACGCACCCTCTTCTTGATTTTAAAAACTATTTATTATTTATCCAAAACATTCAAGTTCTGATAGAACCAGACATTCATCTGGTTGGCGCCACGATGATTCCATGCATAGTAAGGAATCAGGGTGAGCTTCTGGTTCTTGACAGAAACGGAACCATCAGCAGCCTGGTCGAGCACCTGAGAAGATGTCTGGATAGCCTTGACAGAGAAGGCAGGAGCACCCTTGGTCTCTGTGTTCTCGATGCTGTAGTTATCTACCAGCGAGAAAGCAGGCTTCTTAGCCATTACGGCACGGAGCACAGGCTCGTTGCTGTTATCCACAGCCTCTGCACAGTAAACCAATGGACCACGCTCTACAGCAACCTTGCCCTTATCATCTGCTACCTTACCGTTGGCAACCACAGTGCGCACAGGCATTTCGAAGTGGATGCGGATCACATCGCCCTTCTTGATGTTCTTGACAGGCAGATAACCCTTGTTGGCGTTGAGGTCAGCCTCCACAGCCTTGCCGTTTACGGTTACGCTATAAGCAGGCTTCTCTGCATCGCTATACTTGTAAAGATCGCTAGGCACTACCTGGTTGCGAACCCATCCAGGAATACGGACCAGGAGGTTGGCATTCTTTACGCCACTCTTCTTCACGGCAATCTTGATGTCGCCGTTCCAAGGATACTCGGTAGTCTCCTCCAGAACCACATCCTTGCCATTCACCTTGATGGTAGAAGTATTACCTGCAAAGAGATTTACGTAGATGTTGTTGTCCTTCACACCATAGAGATAACCCGGTACGGAAGGGATGAAGCGGCTCAGGTTACTTGGGCAGCAGGCACATCCGAACCAAGGCTGGCGGGTCTTGGTATTATCAGCATTGAAGGCATACTTGCCGTCGCTTGACAATGGATTAGGATAGAAGAATCTACCGCCATCCATGCTCATACCAGAGATGACACCATTATATAAGGTACGCTCCAGGCAGTCGATATACTTACTCTCGCCGTGAAGGAGGAACATACGTTCGAAGAGATAAACCATAGAGATGGCTGCACAGGTCTCGTTGTAGGCAGTCATGTTTGGCAACTCATAGTTCTCACCGAAAGCCTCACCCCAATGGCGGGCACCTACACCACCAGTAAGATAGTACTTCTTGCCAACGATGTTTTCGAAAATACGGTCGATGACCTTCATATAGGCAGAATCCTTGGTCAGGGCTGCCACATCAGCAATACCCGCATACATATATCCGGCACGAACCGCATGACCTACCGCCTCCTTCTGCTCCAGGATAGGAGCCTGGCTCTGAGAATACGGGTTGCGGATATGAGTCTTTCCACGATAATCGAGCAGATACTTAGCCTCATCCAGATACTTCTTCTCACCGGTCAGGGTATAGAGACGAGCCAAAGCCATCTCTGCAATCTGATGACCCGGAACGATGGTAGCCTGTCCAGGCTTAGGACCTACTTCCCTTACCACACAATCAGCATAGCGCTTGGCGATATTCAGGAACTTGGTGCTTCCGGTAGCCTGATAGTGAGCGCAGGCAGCATCTACCATGTGACCGAGGTTATAGAGCTCGTGGCTCAAATCCTCGTCCTTAACCCATCGCTTATTTCCCGACCACTGGTGTGGATGCTTAGGGTTGATGGTGCGGGCAGTATAGAGATAACCGTCAGGCTCCTGAGCAGCACCTACTACATCGAGTACGCTGTCGATATAAGCCTTCAGTTTCTTATCTGGATAAGTCTGGAGAATATAGCTGGCACCTTCGATGGTCTTATACACATCGGTATCATCGAAAGAGAATCCCATAAACTTGCTTACATCCCACTCCTTGGTGTTCAACCCTTCGTGGTTAGGATGCTGCAATGTATAGGCAGCCATCTCGAAGTTCTTGTAACGGTGCTCGCTCTCACACTTACTGAAAGCCAATGGCACGGTTACCTCTCGGGCTGCCTTCAGGCGGGCACCCCAGAAAGTGTTCTGTGAAATCTTCACACTGGTGAAAGGAACCTGAGTAAATGGATAACCATTGCTCAATGTCTTAGCACTCTTCTGCGCCATCGCAGGCATTGCCACGGCAGCAGAAAGCAATACTGCTGAAATTAATCTCTTCATATTGATAGGTTTAAAATTTATTATTGTCATTTGATTTGCGGTGCAAAGATAACAAAACTTATCGAATAAAGTGTGAAATAAACAATAAAAGATAGGCACTAATCGGTCAAAAAACATTTAGCACCTATCTTTTTTCTGATTTATACTCAAATTATGCTCTTTTATGAGCGATTTACACACCTTTGTGGGTAGGAACTACTCGCTTGATGGTGCCATCGGCATTGAATTCCATCTTGTCGATGCAAACCTCACGATGTACTCCTGGCTGATGATGGATGTAATCCTTGTTGATGCGATGATATACGATATACCACTCATCCGTGCCTGGCTTCTGGATCACGGAGTTATGGGCT
>URYG01000277.1 GCA_900551985.1 uncultured Prevotella sp.
GGGTTTCTATTCCAACTCTGTCATCAACAAGTTGCAGGTGAAACTCGCTGAGCGTCTGGGCAAGGCTAGCGGTTATGAGGATTATCAGTTCTTCCTCATAAACTCCGGTGCAGAAGCAAACGAGAATGCCTTGAAGCTGGCTTCTTTCACCAACGGCAGAACCCGTGTGCTCTCTTTAGAAAAAGCATTTCATGGCAGAACATCTCTTGCTGTAGAGGTAACAAATAATCCAAAGATTATCGCACCTATCAATGACAATGGTCATGTAACCTATCTTCCTATCAATGATTTGGAGGCTTGGGAGAAGGAACTTGCCAAGGGCGATGTCTGTGCTTGTATCATTGAGGCTATTCAGGGCGTAGGTGGCTGCAACATGGTAACTCCTGAGTTTGCTCAGGGCTTGCAGGCTGCCTGCAAGAAATATGGCACCATCCTCATCTGCGATGAAATCCAGTGCGGTTATGGCAGAAGCGGTAAGTTCTTCGCTCACCAGTGGTTGGGCATCAAGCCAGATCTCATCACCGTGGCCAAGGGTATCGGCAATGGTTTCCCTATGGGTGGTGTCTTGATTTCTCCAGAGTTTACACCTGTATATGGTCAGCTGGGTACTACCTTTGGTGGCAACCATCTGGCATGTACAGCAGCTCTCGCCGTTCTCGATGTCTTCGAGAAGGAGAACCTTGTGGAGAATGCGCATGAGGTTGGCGAATATCTCATCGCCCAGCTGAAAGAGTTGCAGAAGCGCAACAGCCATATCACAGAGGTTCGTGGCCGTGGCTTGATGGTAGGAGCCGTACTCGATATTCCTCACAAGGAAGTTCGCAGCAAGCTCATCCACGAGCAGCACTGCTTCACCGGTTGCGCCGGCACCAACATCCTCCGTATCCTCCCTCCATTGGTATTGACCATGGAGAACGTGGATGACTTCATCGGAAGATTGGAAACCGTATTGAAGGAAGTATAAATCCATTGAGATAAGGATATAAAGAAAACTCAACCCATAAAAGAAATAGAAAGAAAAGAAAGAGAGCGGCAGCCGAATACATTTTTGGCTGTCGCTCTTGGTGTTTTAAGAAAAAGTTATTACCTTTGCCAACAGGAAGAGACAACGCAAGAGTAACCGATGAATTCTTCACTCTTCGTTCTTCACTCTTCACTTACGAACATGACAGAGAAACAACAGAAAATTGCTGCCGCTGCCTTCGCCAAGAAATGGGAAGGCAGGGGATATGAGAAGGGAGAAAGCCAAACATTCTGGATAGAACTCTTGACGGAAGTATTTGGCATCGAGAGTCCTTCTCAGTTCATACACTTTGAGCAACAAGCACAATTAGACCATACCTCCTTCATTGATGGTATGATCTCAGCTACCCATGTGATGATAGAACAAAAGTCACTGGGCAAAGATCTTCGACAAGCCATCAAGCAGAGCGATGGCACACTCCTCACTCCTTTCCAGCAGGCACAGCGATACTCTGCTGTGTTGCCCTACTCCGAGCGACCTCGCTGGATTGTTACCTGTAACTTCTCTGAGTTTGATGTCTATGATATGGAGAACCCGAAGGGTGAGCCATCCCGCATCCTCCTCAAAGACTTGGAGAAGGAGTACTATCGCCTGCAATTCCTGGTAGAGCAACAGGGCATCCATCTGCAACGGGAGATGGAGGTATCAATGAAGGCTGGCGAGATTGTCGGCAAACTCTATGATGCCTTTGTTACTCAGTATGATGCCGATGACCCTCAATCACTCCGCTACCTGAACATTCTTTGCGTGAGGTTGGTGTTCTGCCTCTATGCTGAGGATGCAGGAATCTTTGGCAAACGAGATATGTTCCATGATTTTCTGGCTCATTATCAGACGGAAGATATGAGAATGGCTCTGGTTCAACTCTTCGAGGTTCTCAATACCCCTGCCGACAAGCGAAGCAAGTATCTCAATCCCAATCTTGCCGCCTTTCCATATACCAACGGCGGACTCTTTGCCGAGCAAATAGACATTCCACAATTTACAGACGAACTACGTGAGACGCTCCTTCAGCATGCCTCACTCGATTTCGACTGGAGCGAGATTTCTCCAACTATCTTCGGTGGAGTATTTGAGAGTACTCTCAATCCTGAGACTCGACGCTCAGGAGGTATGCACTACACCTCGATAGAGAATATCCACAAGGTGATAGACCCGCTGTTTTATAACGACCTTAGAAAGACGTTCGATGATTGTCTGGAGGAAACGAACATCAAAAAGCGTATGCAGAGACTGCACGGATTGCAGGACAAGATGGCAAACCTTAAGTTCTTCGACCCAGCTTGTGGCTCGGGCAATTTCCTCACGGAGACTTACCTCTCCTTGCGCAGACTGGAGAACGAGATTATCAAGCAGATATACAGCGTGGAGCAGCTCAACGTCTTCGAGAATCCCATCAAGGTAAATATCCACCAGTTTTACGGCATTGAAATCAACGACTTCGCCGTCACCGTAGCCACAACAGCATTGTGGATAAGTGAGGCGCAGATGATGGCGGAGACTGAGAAGATTATCCATCACGACATCGACTTCCTGCCACTGAAGAGCTACGCCAACATCCATGAGGGCAATTCATTGCGGATTGCCTGGGAGGAGGTATGTCCGAAAGATGAGTTAGATTATATCATAGGTAATCCACCATTTGTAGGAGCAAGAATGATGGAGCAAGGAAGTGAGCAAAAGAAAGATGTGCAAAACATATTTGGCAACATCAAAGATGTGCAAGACCTTGACTATGTATGCTGTTGGTACAAGAAAGCGGCAGAGATTATGAAGGGTACAAAAATTGAAACGGCTCTTGTGTCAACGAACTCAATCTCGCAGGGAGTACAAGTGCCAATTCTCTGGAATGTGTTGTATAAAGACTTCAATGTGCATATAAACTTTGCGTACCCTACATTTAAGTGGACGAGTGAGTCAAGCAACAAAGCTGCCGTGCATTGTGTTATTGTTGGTTTTGCATGGCGCACCCGCGAAGAGAAATGTCTGTATTATACTTATGATAATGGTGTGCAGAAACATGTTGTGAGCAGCATAAGTCCATACCTGACAGAAGGCAATGAGATGACAATAGAGTCGCACAAGACCCCGTTGTGTGATGTTCCAAAGATGTGCTTCGGAAATCAGCCGAGAGATGGAGGGCATTTTGTTATCAGTCCTGAAGAACGCGAGGAAATCGTATCCAAGAATGATGGAGCCGAAAAATTCTTGCGTCCATATATGGGTGCGGAGGAATTTATAAAAGGAAAAAAGCGTTGGTGTCTATGGCTTAATCATGCTACTCCTGCAGAAATAAAACATTCGCCAACTCTGTATGCCAAAGTGAAAGCCGTGCAGGAGATGCGACTTGCTTCAAGGGCTAAGACAACAAACGGCTATGCCAAGGTTCCACACTTGTTTGCGCAGATGACGCAACCAGAAGGTGCTGACTACATAATTGTACCAGCTGTTTCATCCGAGCGTCGAAAGTATATCCCTATGGGATTTATGCCTGCAAATGTAGTATCAAGTAATGCTGTTCAGATAATTCCCAACGCTACCCTCTACCACTTTGGCATCTTGGAGTCGAACGTCCACATGGCATGGATGCGAGCAGTATGCGGTCGCTTGAAGAGCGACTATCGCTACAGCAAGGACGTGGTGTACAACAACTTCCCTTGGCCTACGCCCACTGCCGAGCAAAAGGCAAAGATAGAGCAGAGTGCCCAGGCAATACTCGATGCCCGCGCCCTATACCCCGACTCCTCGCTCGCCGACCTCTATGACCCTACGCTCATGCCGAAGGAACTCCTTCAGGCGCATCGCCAGAACGACCGAGCCGTGATGGCTGCCTACGGAAGGCAGACTTGAATGGGGAACCT
>URYG01000278.1 GCA_900551985.1 uncultured Prevotella sp.
GTATCGTAGGTCTGCTCGAAATAAATCTCGGCGATAATCACCGAACTGATTGCCAATCCGAGCGCCAGACACAAGATTTTCACGAAATTGTGCTGGCCTCTTCGAGGCAGATTCTTGAATGCGTTAATAATATGATTCATAAGATATAATATTGTAAGGGCGTTAGCCCAATTAATCACTACTAATTAATCACTAATACATCGTTATCCTTATAAGCCTCATAGCCGCTAACGATAACCTGCTCGCCCGGCTCCAAGCCCTCAATCACCTCGTAATACTGAGGATTCTGGCGGCCGATGGTTATCTTTCGGCGATAAGCCTTCTTGCCACTCTTGTCTAAAACAAAAATCCATTGACCGCCCGTTACACTATAAAACGTGCCTTTAGGGATAATTATTGCCTGTTTCGACTGACCGAGCTGCAAATCTACATAATAAGTCTGACCGGTTCGGATATTGCCAGGGCGAACACCTTTGAAGATGAAGTCGATGCGAAATCTGCCGTCTCTTACCTCGGGATAAACCTTGCGAACCTGCAGGAGATAATGCTTGCCATTCTGGTCGAAGGTGGCTGTGAGCCCCGGTTTTACCCGGTCGATGTAATGCTCATCCACCTGCGCCTGCACCTTGAAATCGCTGAGGTCGTTGATGACTCCTATTTTCTGTCCGGCAGAAATGCTCTGTCCTAACTCCACATCAAGCAAACCGATTTCGCCCGAAATGGTACTACGGATGTTCAGCTTCTCCTTGCGCTGGCGAACCAGCTGCACATTCTTCTGCATGGCTTCCAGATTATCGCCCATCTGATCCATCTGCGAACGGCGGAGCTGGGCATCCTTCTTCAATCGCTTGCTGATGAGTGCATGCTTCTTGACTGCAAGGTCGTAATCTTCCTTTGCCTTGAGATACTCCTCGCGCGAATTGAGTTCTTCCTTGTGCAACGCCTCCTGATGCTGATAGGAACGGCGCTTGGTAATGACATCCTGCGAAAGCGACAGTTCCTCGTTGCTATTGTTCAGACGGTCCTGCTCCATCGAAATCTGGGTATTGCGAAGCATGTCCTGCTTTTCGGCAAGTTCGCTTTCGGCATTCAGAATCTCCAGGTCGAGATTCGAATTGCTCAGTTTCACGATTACATCGCCCTTGTTTACGTGGGCGCCTTCATCCACCACTTTCTCCAGAACAATACCGCCTTCCTCGGAACTGATCTGTACCACGGAGATAGGAACCACCTGTCCATCCACCGAAACATAATCGTTGAACTGCGCCTTCTCCACAGTTCCGATGCTCAATCCCTTCCTATCTACCTTCAGAGTGGAAGAGAAATTGCTCAATCCCAACCAAATGAGGACTGCGATCAAAACCGCTCCTCCGCCAATCCATGCCCAATACTTGCGAGGCACGAGATATTTTTTCTTTTCTATCTTTATATCCATAATAGTTTATCTTATTAAATTTTCTCCCTGATAATATCCTACCAGTCTCTGTTTGATGATGAGCAGCATCTGCATCTGGAGTTCCTTGATTCTGCTTTCCAGAAGCGTTTGGGCTGCGGTATGAAGATCGAAGGTGGAAAGCATTCCTTCCTCAAACTTCCGGCTCGACATGTGATAGGCGAGCGAATCGGAGGCCACCTTCTTCTGCATCTGATGCAACTCCTTGGCGTAACCCTCTGCATCCATTACCGCCTGAGCTATCTGGTCGTGAAGCTTGCGCCTGGTTTCCTCCAGGTTCACCTGTGCCAGTTGCCAGTCGTTGCGTGCCTTCTTCACGCTGTGCCAGCGGTCGCTATTATAAATAGGTATGGAAAGGGTCAACGCGAGGTATTCGCCCTGGTTGTTGTGAAACTGCGAGGCAAACCCATCGTATTGCCCTTTCTGAGAGAGATTCTTATAATAGTTGGTAGAAATGCCGCCACCGAGAGAGAGTGATGGCAGCAATCTGCCTTTTGCAATCTTATAATCATACCGTGCCCGCTCTACTTCGTATTCTGCCGACTTCAAATCGGGAGAAATATGCTGGAAGCCCTGGTAAACGGTTTCGTAGTTTATTCCAGATTCAGAAACCTCTTTATTTCCTGACTTCAGTTCCAATTTCAGCTCTTCATCCACCGGAAAATTCATAGCCGATTTCAAGGCGAGCAGACTCTGTTTTGCCACATTCTCCTGATGCGTAAGATTGTATTCATCTTCTGCCACCTGCGATTCCATCTGCACCACATCCGGGCGCCCCTTCTCGCCCAGTTCATACAGGCGCTGCATCTTAGCCAGCATCCGCTTGCTTTCGTTCAGTTTCTCGCTTGCTATCTGAATGCTAGCCTCAGCATAGGCAGCATCCACATATTTCTGCATCACGTCGATGGCTCGGTCGTCCTGAATCTTCTGCATCGCCGTGGCTGAATAATCCCGGCTCAGCTTAGCCTGTTTCAAGGCGTTGATGGTGGCGAAACCATCGAAGACATTCAGTTCGGCATAAAGCTGATAGTAGTTGTTGAATGTCGTTACATTATTATAAGTATTGGTTTCCGGGTCGATGTTTCGTCCCCAGGCATACTGTCCCTGCACGCCTCCCGAAACAGTAGGCAGGAATCCTGCCACAGCATGCTGGTAATCCTGCTTGCGCTGGCGGGCGTTAACTACCTCCCGCTTCACCTCCGTGGCGTGCTCCACGGCGTACTTCATGCAGTCGTCAAGGCTCCAGCTCTGTGCCGAGACACCAGCCGCCCAGACCAACCATCCTATCAATATTCCTATTCTTTTCATAATCTTCTTCATTTTGGCATGATAAGGACAAGAGCCGTGCCAATATTTTAATCATACTGATAATCAGGTTGTTAGGTGAAATAGTTAATAAGTAAGCTGTCTAATAATTAGACATAACCGTCTAATTCTTGGACAGTAGATTGCAATCTAACAATTTACGGATTTCGATATATTTATTCTGAAATATTTTGAGAATTTCGCTAAAAGTCTTATCTTTGCATAAGATAAGCTGCATTCGGCAATTTGAAAACAAGTTTTCATTGCGCTCATTTGCATTATCTTTGCATAAGATAAGCTGCACTCGGCAATTTGAAAACAAGTTTTCATTGCGCTCATTTGCATTATCTTTGCATAAGAAACTACCTTTATAAAAGTGGTGGATTAAGCAAAAAGTCCCTTGGAGACGTGCATGATTTCAAAAAAAACTTGGAGACGTGCATAAGTTTAATTGAATAACAGAAAATCAGATATGAAAAAAGACAAGAATATGATGCCCTGGAAGAGGGGCTCAAAATGCCTGATGGCAGCCGTGGCTTTCAGCCTTTCTCTCTTGCCGGCGCAAGGAGAGGCGGTTCATTTTACCATTCTTCCTACTTCGCCAGAGCAGCATATCCAGCACTTTGGCGCAAGTGATGCGTGGAGTATGCAGTTTCTCGGTCTCTGGCCGGAAAAGCAACAGGAGCAGATAGCAGACTGGTTGTTCTCCGTGGAAAATGATGAGACGGGGAAACCGAAGGGAATTGGTCTGTCGCTCTGGAGATTCAATTTAGGAGCAGGAAGCGAGGAACAGGGAGAGGCTTCGCAGATTCAGCGAGGTACCCGAACCCAATGCTTTCTGAATGCCGATGGAACCTACGACTGGAATAAGCAGGCGGGGCAACGACGCTTCCTGAAACTCGCCAAGCAGAGAGGAGTTCCTTATTTGCTGGCTTTCTGCAATTCTGCTCCCGTCTTTTATACGCAAAATGGACTCGCCACGAATACCGGACGGGGAGGAACCATCAACCTGAAAGACGACTGCTATCAGAAGTTTGGAAAGTTTATCGCCACTTCGCTCAAGGGGATTGAGGAGCACGACGGTATCCACATCGACTATATGAGCCCGATC
>URYG01000279.1 GCA_900551985.1 uncultured Prevotella sp.
TTCTGCATAAGAACATCTCCTATTTTAAAATTTTCTACCGCAAATATAGCAAAATTCCTTGAAAATTAGTACCTTTGCACCCGATTTTAACGATAAATATCGACTAATTTAATATAAATAAAGAAAAATGGATAACAAACGACCTCTCATCGCCCACCTGTGTCTTTTCTGCTCCGGTGCATTCTGGGGATTGATGGCTCCCGTAGGCAAGGATGCGATGCTTCACGGCATTGACGGCATCGACCTCGTGAGCTTCCGTGTATTGGGCGGTGCCATTCTCTTCTGGCTCGCTTCTCTCTTCACCAAGAAGGAGCACGTACCGGTAAAAGATATCTTCATGTTTGCTGCAGCAGGACTTTTCGCCCTCGTTTTCAACCAATGTTCTTATACCATCGGACTAAACATGACCTCTCCGAGCAACTCCAGCATCATGACTACTTCGATGCCTATCTTTGCGATGATTCTCTCCTTCTTCATCCTGAAGGAACCTATCACCTGGAAGAAAGCGCTCGGTGTGCTGATGGGCTGTGCAGGTGCCTGCATCATCATCCTGACGAGTGCCACGGCGGGTAATGCGAAGGTGGGCAACATCTGGGGCGATCTGCTCTGTATGTCGGCTCAGCTCTCTTTTGCGCTCTATCTCTCACTCTTCAAGAATCTGCTGTCGAAGTATTCCCTCTTCACCATCAACAAGTGGATGTTTCTCTGGGCCACGCTCTTCATCTGGCCATTCACCATCGGTCATGTATCAGCCATTCCATTCGCTGAAGTTCCGATGAGCACTTGGTGGGAGACGGGCTATGTGATATTCTTCGGCACCTTCGTGGCCTACATCTGCATGATGATCGGCCAGAAGACCCTGCGCCCTACCGTGGTGAGTGTATATAATTATGTGCAGCCATTAGTATCGGTGAGCGTGAGTGTCATCGTGGGTCTCGCCGTGTTCAAGGGTATGCAGGCGATAGCAGCCCTGCTCGTTTTCTCGGGTGTATGGCTCGTGGTGAAGAGCAAGTCTAAGCATGATATCGACAAGCACGACCACAGTCTCGCTTACGAGAAAAGACATGCTTAAAAGACAGAAAGCTTATCATGTACGCCACATGCCCTGAAAGGGCAAAAGCTTTATAGATATCTAAATGTCAATTTATAAACAGAAACTGTCCCCATCTGAGATAACAGATGAGGACAGTTTCAGTTTTATAAGGAAAAGAATATCAGCAACCGAAGTAAACCATCAGTCCGCCCAATACGATATACAACAGGGCGTATGGAATAGCCGAACGGAGAATCTCCCCATCCTTTCCCTCCATATCGCAGGCTGCAGTAGCGATGGCGATGCTCTGCGGACTGATCATCTTGCCACCCGTGGCTCCCGTGGTATTGGCAGCAACCAGCCAGTTCTCCTGACCGCCCTCCATACCGAAGAATGTACTCTGTCCCGTCATGCCCAACTGGTTGGCAACATGAGCCTGGAGCTTGGCAAAGAGAATATTCGAAGAGGTATCAGAACCCGTTACGAAGGTTCCAATGGCACCAATCATCGGTGCTACCAAAGGATAGAAATCACCCGTCACTGCCACCAATCCTGAGGCGATGGAAGTAATCATTCCCGAATAGTTCATCACACTCGCCAGGGCTATCAGCGAACAGATGGTCACCACCGTCTTGCGCAGATTCACTGTGGTACGGGCAAGAATCACCATCAATCGCTTGAGGCTTAATCCCTGTATCAGTCCACCAATCGTAGCACCCAGAAAGAGCATCAGTCCCGCATTGGAAATCCAGCCAAACTTAAAGGTGCTATCGAGCACAGGCAGATGAACCGCACTCACCAGATGACTCTTGAGGAAAGCATTGACCGGAGGACAGAGGGCTCCGGAAACCAGGATGAATATCAATATAAAGAGGTAAACACTCCATGCCTTCAGGCTCTCGGCTAAAGTAAAAGTTTCCTTATCCTGTACCTTGCTCTTTCTGGCAAACACCTTGGCGTATGCGATGATGGCAATAATGGCAGCCAACGAACCGATGATGGCTGGAGTCTCCGAACCGAGATAATAGCCGCAGACAAACTGCACAACCACGGAAATCACTCCCACCCAGAGGGCGATGATGAGATTCTTGATAAGATTATGCTTATCGGTAAGCGTCAGGATGATGAAAGGCAGGATGATAAAGAGAGGTGCCAACTGGATGATGGCGAAGGCCGAAGTCTCGCAAATCTGTGCCGCCGAAGCCGATCCGCTTTCAGCCACCTCGTTACAGAGCGTAGTAACCGGTACACCCACGGCACCAAATCCCGTAGCCACGGTATTACCGATCAAGGAAACCAGAGCCGAGAACATCGGTTTGAATCCGAGTCCGATGAGGATGGCAGCAGGAATCGCCACCGCCGTTCCGAAGCCCGCCATACCTTCGAGCAGTCCGCCGAATCCCCATACGAGGAGCAGCACGAGCAGTCCCTTATCATCGGTAATCGATGTAAACTGCCTCTTGATTACCTCTATCTGCTTGCTTTCCACAAGGATATTATAGCTGTAGATAGCCATCAGGATGATGATGAGAATCGGGAATACCGCCTTCAGGATGCCTTCCACCACCGCCCATCCCGTCAGGGCGATAACGCTGTCATCCGCATGTTCCGGGGCTATCATGCCCAGCGGCGAAGCAGTGAAGAGAGCGAGCAACACGGTAATTACGAGCGTCAGCAAGGCGCTTTTATGACCTGCCATCTTGAAGCCGAGCATCAGGATGAACAGCAACACGATGGGAATAATAGAAACAATTGATGCCATAAGCCATTCAGTTTTTTAATGTTTTCGATTGCTAAATTTTATGTTTATGCCTGCAAAAATAATAATTTTCTTCGAAAAAAAAAGCATTTTTTTGAAAAAAACTTTTTTAAAGATGTCCGATTTTTCAATTTCATACGTCTATAGAGTGTAAAGGTTATGAGAACAGAAGAATTCAACCATATCATCCTACCGATGCGCAGCGACTTAAAAGCGTATGCGCTTAGGTTGACTGAGAGTGACGACAATGCCGAAGACCTCGTGCAGGAAGTCATGCTCAGGCTGTGGGACATGCGCCAGAATATCCAGGCAGAAGACAACCTCAAGGCGCTCGCCATCACCATCATGCGCAACAAGTTTTATGACCAGTGCCGACATGAGGAGCGAAACTTCACCACCGACAAGGTGATGGAAGTACCCATAGAAGACCGGCGGGCAGAGCAACGGGACGAGGTAAACCTCATCAGACAGATAGTGGCACAGCTCCCGCCCTTGCAGCAGCAGATATTCCGCATGAAGGAGATAGAAGGCTATACTGCTGATGAAATCATGCAGATAACGGGATGCACTGCCGATAATCTCCGAAAGAATCTCTCCCGAGCCCGACTCAAAATCAGAGAGACCTATATGAATATCGTGAAACAGAACAGAACAAAATAAAGAAGGAGGAAAGAATATGAACGATGAAATAAAAAAAATCGATGAATTCAAGGGTATCGATGAATTCAAGACGATACAGAACTTGCTCGACAAGTATATGGATGGTGCCACATCCAATGAGGAAGAGGCAAGGCTCAGAAAATATTTCGAAGAGCATGGCAATGATATTCCAGAAGAATGGGAATCCTATCGCGCCCTCTTCAGCTATATCGGATTCGAACAGATGAATCTTTCTCAAATTCCAAAAGAAGAAGAGAAGGAGATAGAAAAGAAGGATATTCTAGAAGATGAAGAAAAGAATATCCCAAAGAAAGAAGGAAAGGAAGAGAAAGCTTCTCCAAAGAAGGAAGCTTCCCGCAGCAGATGGCTCAGATATTTCGGCACTTCTGTGGCTGCCGGGCTACCACGATAA
>URYG01000280.1 GCA_900551985.1 uncultured Prevotella sp.
TTGCGGTTGTTTCTTCTATATCACTTGTGCATGACGCCATTACTATAGTAACGACAGCCAGCATGATGTATTGAAATATCTTTTTCATATTCTTCCCTCCAATTATTTGAGATCATCTTCATTTGTCCAACCTTTCAAATCATCTACACTGATTCTGGTCAGTTTCACTATATCTTTTCCGACATCGAGTTTGTAGGTGTAGCGTTTACCCTCTTCAAAGTCGGTAGGCATCTTCATTTTAGCATTAAAAATATTGTCGCCTATCTTGAATCTCAAGAAGACTTCATCTTTAATGTATGAACCAGGGATAACGATTGCAGAAAACATACCATCGTCATGCTTATAGGCTTTTACCCAAGCAGGATTAGCAGTAGGTGTAATCATGACAAATTGCCCTCGGGCTCGGTCGTCTCTGTTAAAATAAACGCTGGTGTGTTTAGAATACACTTGTGGTTCACTAATATCCATATTAGGATAATCTGCAGTTCCAACATGATATACTATTGTAACCAGCGACATGCGATGCTGCATAGGAATTCTTAAATCGTACCGAGGAACATCGTACCAATATCCAGTTATGAGATCAGCGTTTTTCAATTTATCTTCGCTGCTTTGGTCTGTCTGTAAATCATACTGTAGATTATTTTTCCCAAAATCCGTGTCAGATGGATATACAGCCAAAATAGTATGTTGTTCGTATCCATTTAACCAACGAAAACTTCCTGTACGAGACCAGGTTTCGCCATTAAAAGAAAGAAAAGCCGCATTACCAGGATCAGAATCCGTAAATATACTTACTTTCAGTTTATCTTTATCCTCCCAATTTTCACCGTCTCCCAATGTATTGACACGAGTCTGCATACCTCCAACAGAGAAAGTGGCATTGATTTCCTGCCCTTTCAGCGTTGGAGCCATATCTTCATTTTGCGTACATGCTGTAAAGCCCATAGCCATAAGGCCCATTACCGCATAGGAAATTCTTTGTTTTATCGTCTTCATAATCTTCAGTTTTTTATTGTTAGTGAGTTAGTGAGCGGCCAAGCTCACTAACCCTGTATTTCCTATTTTCAGTACCTTATTATTCTATTTCTGCATCGAGAGATTCATTGTCAGTGCCAATACCCCAACCCGTTATGTTTGCATTTCCTATTACTATACTATTATTTCTAACAGTGATAGTATAAGTATATTTTTTACCACCTTCGAATCCATTTGGTAGGGGTATCTTTGTTGTATAATTGTTAATAGTATTTTCGTTATACAACACACTACAACTAATGGTCAATTCTTTGTTTTCGAACTGTTGCGGGAAGAGTATGAACTTGCAGACCCTGAGATCGGTCAAAAAACCTGTTACTGGTAAGGTTTTTAGGGAAGAAGTCCCTGTGACTTCTGTCGCACCTGTTTTTACATTTATCTTACCCTGTGTCTTTATCTTGTCCAATGTTATACTTTGAAGATTACTCTTGCTGCTCTCAATACCTTCTCCTGCACAGACCGTAAATTCTATCATACTCATCTTGTGCTTAAAGCGATGGTCTTTCTCTGGCAAGGATTCACCCACATTATTCAAGTCAGTGAAATTAACCATTGGAGATGCTTTGCTGGCTGTTGCTCCCGAGGCAAAGAGAAAATCGTTTGCTAATAAGGTATTACTTGGATTGCTGTAATCAATAGTCCAATCATTTTTTAACCAACCATCTTCATCGAATTTGTCATTATTGGGGTCATCAATGTATGGATAATACGCACTGAATGTCTGTTCCGCGTTATCTCTAAAATAAATAGGATTTGCCGAAACAAATTCACCATATCTGTCATATTCATACTTTACATTTGTTCCTTTTGTGTTTCCTGCGGAAGTGACGTACACACCGATAGCGTCGCCAGTTGTCCATTCGTCGTTGTCTGCAGTTCCACGGGTTTTGATATTGTTAGAAATATCCGCCTTTACTGTAGCAGCAACAGGACCATTGTTGCCAATACCATCTTCTTCGTTAGCGCAAGCAGCAAACAGCAATGCTGCGGCAGCGATGTATAAGAATCTAAATTTCTTCATATATCTTGTTATTTAAGAGTTGTTATTGTGCTATATGTTCATTATTGTCTCCTGCCTCTGTCCAAGACTTAATGGTTCCAGAAATATCTACGGCAGAACGACTCAATTTTACTACTGTATAGTGGTATCTTTTGCCACCCTCAAGTTTTACAGGCATTGTCCATACGAAAGGAGCGTCGTAACCATTCTTGAGGTCAAACTCTATCACTCGGCTTGCTTCTTCTGTAGGGAGCAGGATTGCCTCATACAGCTTGCCAGCTTCGGTAGTTTTCATCGTGATGTCCGCAGGATTTTCTTCACCAGAGATAGTACCATCCACAAGATTGAAAGTGGCTTTGGTATTCTGACCTTTCACTGTCACAGTCATTCTCCTAAGGTCTTCTTGCGTGAGACCGTTACCTGGTTGAACATCCAAAATAAGATTGCTTAACTTATGGAAGAACTTCAAGTCAACCTGTGGCGTAGCTTTGTTGCAGCCTTCTGTCTTGGCATACATGAAGTCGATAGTTTCTTGTTTCGTTTGGTCTGTTACATCAAGTGCAACCTTGTAGTCATTGACAGTGGTCTGTGGATAGTAAGAATAGAAGTCCACATCTCCATCTATCGGGAAGAAAACAGTCTTACCACCAGAAACAGGTGAAAAGGCTATACTTCCATTTGACTGATAGCAAACATTGTCAACACCCTCTTTGATTACATCCGCAGAGAGTGTCTTGCCTGCTTCTGTCATGAAGATACCGATCCTGTCACCATCAGCCCAAGCTACACCAGCAGCACGGGTGTTTACGCTGATACCACCAGTAAACTGCACGGCTACCTTATCGTTCTGGGTAGAAGGTGCGGTGTCTTCTGTACTGCATGAAACCATTGCACCAGCCAAGAGTGCAAGGGCGAAGAACTTAGTCATCTTTTTCATCTTATAAACATTTTAAAAGTTATTATTATTTTATTTCTACTTCATTGTTGAGGTTCGTCCAACCGTTGATGGTAGCTTCCAGATTCATCTTTGGCTGCATTTGGTTGTAGTTGAGTCGCAACTCATACTTTCCTCCAACCTTCATCGCAGGAGCGGTGATGTCATACTCTTGCAAGGTCCCGTTAGGCAGCAAGAGGCGGAGATAAACATGAGAGGCGGGGCTTCCCTGTATGGTCGGCATCAGCCGGATGACTTCTGATTGCAAAGTTGACTCAGTAGCCAAGATAGTAGGCATTTCCACTTCCGTTGGATCTATGCTCGGCAATCCATAGTCGCCATCACCATTCTTCTGTGTAGGGAACAGACACCAGGCTGCATCTAATGCCTTACCACTCATTTCTGTACCTTTAGGTACATTCTCTATGATGATGGTCAGTTCGGCAAGCACGCTCTTGACAGGATTCTGTACCACATAGTTGCCTTCCTTGTTGTCAATCCTCACGTCGGTCACTCCGAAATAAGCATTATGGTTCACATCCTTAGGATTGGTCAAGCCTATCTGGATATTGTTCCAATTAGTCAAAGCCCTGGTCTGGTCAGTGGTGAAGAATGGCTCTATGAGATTGGTAATAGCCAATATCTGATAATGCCCTTCAGGAAGAGCGAAGCGTTGGCTTGCCACCTCCTGCGCACTGCCATAATGTTTTTCCTCTACTAATGAACCGTCATCGGCATTGAATATCCAGAGTTTCACGTCCTTCACTTCCGTACCTTGGTCGGCTTCATCCGCCCAAGTGAGCGATACTGACAAACCACCCTCATCCTCACCATCATGAACATTATGGTCGCAACTTGCCAACAGGCATGGGACGCATAACAGCACCCAT
>URYG01000281.1 GCA_900551985.1 uncultured Prevotella sp.
TAGGAGTGGCTGATGCTGCTACTTCATTTCCAACTGATCGGCGGGGCGTTCTTCGTGATGAGAAACCGGATGCGGGCTGTTATGAGTTTGATGAATAACATAAAACAGAAAAATAACATAAAAGGCACGAATTCCTGGGGGATTCGTGCCTTTTTAAATGTTTGTATGAATACTAATCTGAAGAAATAATCCAAAATCTTATTCTTTCATATTGGCATCTACGAATGAGAATGGAAGCAAGTCCTTGATGCTGTGGAAGCAATAGGTGAAGTTCTCTCCGTAAAGCAAGATGCGAACGGGTTGCTGATATCGGTCTTCCATCTCTAATATTACCTGTCTGCATGCGCCACATGGGGAGATGGGGCTTTTAAGGAAGCCATTCTCGTTGCGTGCAGCTATGGCCAGTGTAGTGATGGCTTGCTCAGGATAGTTGCTTTGAGCTCCGAAGATGGCACTACGCTCAGCGCAGAGACCGGACGGAAAGGCTGCATTCTCCTGATTGGCACCAATTACGATTCTGCCATCAGCCAGCAGGCAGGCTGCACCTACATGAAAGTGGCTGTAGTTGGCATAAGAATTATTGGTGGCCTCTATGGCTTTCTTTACCAATTGCTGTTCAATGTCGCTCAGTTCGTCTAACTGAGCTACCTGATACTGGATGTTTAAGGTTTGCTCTTTCATAAGCGATTGGTGTTTATTTCATTAATTATTATTATTATTGGATAATGGGAGCTTGGGACTCCTGGCTTCTCATTTATTTGGTGTAAAAGTCGATGATGTCTTGTAGTGCTTTCTTACATACTATGCAGAACTCTGGAGTTTCGTTGATGCGCATACGGCAATCTTGTACGCCGCGATACACTCCCTTTGGACTATAGCCTGCACCTTCAAAAACACCAACTTTGCTTACAGCCTCTTTCTCCTTTTTAGAAAGTGGGGTAGGAATCTTGGTACCCTTCTTGATCATATCTTCCCATTTTCCGTGGAAGTTTGCCAATGTGGTGATATTTTTCTCCCATGGTTCTACATCATGAGGATACATCGGTACCTGCTCGCTCTCATAGGCATATTCGTCAGCAAGTCCGGCAAAAGAGTGACCGAATTCATGCACTACAACAGGCTTAAACCATTTCTGGTGGCAGGTGGTGAGATTGTAGGAATTGAGGATTCCGCCTCCACCATATCTTGTAGAGTTAACCAATACGATGATATGTTCGTATGGGGTGCCAGCCAGACAGTTGTGCAGGTCTTTGAGATGAAGTGTGGTGAGGTATCTCTCACTATAGAATGTGTCAAAATGTGAACTCAAAGCAGTTTTCTTCCATATACCCTTGCCAGGTTCGCTTGTGCCACTTTCAAGAGAAGCTGATTTTACTGCAACTACATTGAATCTGTCTCTCATGCTCTTGAAAGGTTCATGATTAAAAATGGCTTCGTTTGCTTCTTTTGCATCCTGAAGGAATATTGGCATTTCCTCTTCCGTATAACCTTCAGCTACGTAGGCGATGTGGATACAGCGGGTAGTGTCGGCTGCTTGCTGCAAGGTCTCGTATGGAGTCGGTTTTTCGCCCTTGTGGTGAATCAAAATATCGCTTGGTGCAACTTGGTGAGTGAGAGAGGTCATAATCTCACGACGGTTGTTGCGCAAGTCGAGTGTCACATCAATAGTGTCTTTAGGCATCGGTACGAGGAATACATTCTCGAAACTCTTGGTGTTGTCGGCTGACTCTGGCTCTGAGAGCCATTCCTGAAATAGGGTAGAGAATGAGTTGCGATAAATAACCTTACCTGTGCGGTGATCTTTAACTGTAATCTGACCGTTGCCTTCTACTGGTAGCTCATTGAGTCGCAGTTTCTTTCCATACCATCGAGGCATTACGTTCAGTTCATCTACAGCTATCATCTGCTGGGCTTTGTTGCCGGCAAAAGTATAGTCTATTCTCAAAGTCTTGTCAACGAAATAGTCGTCGAAATTCTGTGCTTGCATATCACTTGGCAACATCATTATTGCCAGAGCAGCTAGAGATAAAATGTTCTTCTTCATTTCTTATTTTGTTTTTTTTCTATTTTTATAGTATGGTAATGATAGTCATTCTTTGGTGATGAATGAGTTTTTATACTGCGAGTGATTATCTCACTCGCAGTCTGTCACCAACCTTGACCTGGTAGCTAGGATCAAGCTTGTTCATCTTATAAAGGTACTTGATGCGGATTCCGTATCTTTGTGAGATGGTGTACATGCTTTCTCCCGGTTGCACGATATGAGGACGCTTCTTGTATTGCTTTGGAGCTTTCTTACGCTTCTTTTTCAAGTAGATGATATCCCCCTTGTGCAATACCGTATGTTTGTCGCGCTCGTTATATCTTGCAAGTTTACGCCAGCTGATTTCTACTTCTTTACCCAGTGCCTTGAAGGTGTCACCTTCTCTGGCTATTAGGTAATAGTTATCATTAAACTTCTGGATAGGGTGCAATATGCCTTGTGCATTGACGGGTTGGTCGGTACCGCTATGGGTTGCCATAAATCGATCATATCGCTTTGCTTTGTCATAATCGAAAAGTTTATAGAGTTCAATGATCTGTATCAGTTTGTTGGCATATTGTGGATTTGTCGCATACCCGCATTGTTTCAAACCTCTAGCCCAGCCTTTGTAATCGCGCTGGTTAAGTTCAAACAGGCGGGCATAGCGCGGTTGTCTAGCCAGAAATTTGCTATGATCTTCATAGCTATCTCTGGCATCTTGATATACTCGGAAACATTCGCCTCTGGCATCGTCATCGTGGTATTGGGTTGGACCAGCCCAGTTGTGGCATTTGATGCCAAAATGGTTGTTACCTTGTAAGACCAATACACTCTTGCCTGCTGCACTCTCAAAGAGTCCCTGTGCCAAGGTGATACTGGCTGGAATACATAGCCGAAGCATCTGCTCGATGGCGAGATCCTTATACTGATTGATATATGTCTGATAGGTCTGATTCCATTTCATCTGTGCTTGAGATGGAGTGCAGATGAGTAAAAGAATACCTATTATATACGTTTTTATTCTATTCATAGTGCAAAAATAACAAAAAAAACGGATAAGCTATACTTAATTTAAGAATTTTTACTAACTTTGCACTGAAATTATAAAAATATGAAAAGTAAACGAGTAAAAATAGTGATAGCGTTGGGTTCTAATGTTGATCAGGAGGTTCATATTCAGAAAGCGAAGAAATGGCTTGAGGCTACTTTCGAAGATATGACTTTTGGTACTTCACTTTGGACGGAGCCTATTGGGCTGTCTTCAGATAAATTCCTAAATACTCTAGGAGTGGGCTATACTAATGTCAATATGGAACGAACCTTATTGGCAATCAAAAACATAGAGCGTAAATGCGGAAGGAGAGTTGCCGAAAGTAGAAAGGGTATTATTGCTGTCGATATTGATTTGCTGCTTTTTGATTCAGAACGTCTGCATGAGACGGATTGGAACAGAGGTTATGTAAAAAATCTACTTCAACAATTAGGTGTATCCATAGATTAAATGTATAGTTCAGAAAGCAATATCCTATTCTGAGCTTTAAAAAATTAAAGCTCAGGATTCGGATTGTCCTTGGTAAGGTGAAGTTCTATGACTTCGCCTACGGCTAAGGATTTCTGTACGTTGATAAGCCGCTGGTTGCTGCTGCCACGGAAGAAAAGGTCCTCGTCCCGAAGGTCTTTCATGAATGGACCATCTACCAATACATCTATCAACTTCAATAATTCCAGCTGTTTTGGATTCTTCAGTAGGTTCTCGTATCTATAACCTGTGAAACACCAGATATCTTTATCGCTTTCTGACCGAATGGCGCGCGCCAGTTCTG
>URYG01000282.1 GCA_900551985.1 uncultured Prevotella sp.
TTCTCGGTATCTGCGAATGGGGCCACAAGTCATCTATAAAGATGTATTCGTAACCGGCATCGCGGAAACCGTGTTCTACCATGGCATCGGCAGTTTCCTTGATCAGCTGTTCACTGATGTCACCTTTAAAGAGGTTCCATGTCATCCATCCCATAGGAGGAGTTTTTGCTAATTGGTTGCGCTCCAGCAGCGTTTCGCTTTTCTGGGCAAAAGAAGATGTTGCCAATAAGGCTGCAAAAGCAATAGATAAGATTTTCTTCATATTGAATTTTAATTATATGGTTTATTCCAGCATACAAAGGTACATCTTTTTTCTAAAAAAACGTTAGTTCTTAAACATATTTAATACTTTGTTCCACTTACATTCGTCTTTCGGTAAGAGATGCCGCCTTTCCAGGCTGGTGAACGCCGTATGCGTCCTATCTTCCTCACCTCGTCAGCAGCTTCGGTAGGCGTATTGCCGATGATGATAGAGAACAACACATTGTGGTCTCCGATGGGAGCCGTCATCTTACAGTATCAGAAAGTACAAATTCAAGAGTTGAAAAGCTTCCAGTTCATTAACTGAAAGCTTTCCAACTCTTAAAAATAATTAAACCAAGCATATAGTTTGAACTTTTTTCAAAAGATATGTTCTTTTTTGGAAAAAATGGTGTATATTTGCACCCGTATTTCCCGGGTTCTGTCTAGAATAGGTAAATACAGTCAGATATATGATGGTTATGGAACAGACATCGGACAAGGAAAGCACCTCCGGAAAAGGTGTTTCTCCAGCTAGCGTTGGACTTACCTCCAGCGTCCTCCCCGAAGCTCAAGCCTTTGATTCGGCAGAGAGTTCAGATACAGGGGTGTCCACCAACTATGTACAGACGGCAAGTCCGCCAGGACTTCACTGGTATGCACTGCGAACCACCTACGGAAGAGAGCAGAAGGCATACGATTATCTGGTGGCAAAGGGCATCACAGCCTTTTACCCTACCGTCCGTAGAATCAAGGAAGTAAGGGGACAGCGAAAACTGGTTGTAGAATCACGCATACCGAACATCTTCTTCGCTCAGGCAACAGAAGAAGAAATGCAGAGATATGTATATGATAATGTGAATCTCCCCTACCTCCGTTTCTATTATCGCCACTATCACGAAGGAAGCAGGATAACGAAAGTCCCACTCATCGTTCCCGACAGAGAGATGGATAGTCTGAAGATTATCTGTGAATCAGAAGCAGATGACATTCTGATGATTCCGGAAGAAGTAACGAAGTTCAAAACCGGACAACTGGTCCGTGTCACAGAAGGCAAGTTCAAGGGTGTGATTGGAAGAGTAGCACGCTATCAGGGTCAGCAGCGTGTAGCAGTCACCATTGAGGATTCACTCACCATTGCAACAGCCTATCTGCCAACAGCCTTCCTTCAATATATCGAAGAAATATAAAATGATTTATAAACCCAATCACTAAAGATAAAATTTGAAACAAATTATTCAGATACTTTTCGTGTTTTTAGGATATAACTTGAATGCTTCTGCCCAGATAAAGACTACCGACAGCACATTCATCCACGATTCCCGACCTATCATCCCGTTTGTCGTAGGAAAGAAAGACATCGAGGCACAGGATAGGAAATGGATTCTCCAGACACTGATTCCGAAACTGCAGGCATTAGGCGATAGCGGCATCATCCTCGGACGTGCTTCTTCATCACCTGAAGGATCATTGTATATCAATACCCGACTCGCCCAAGCCCGAAAGAATTCAATGAATGCCCTGCTCAGAAGCTATGGCATCCAGGCAGACCGCATCCGATATGATGTGGCTCCGATGGACTTTGCCCTTTTGCGCACCCTGCTGAGGCTGGAGCATGATGCCTACTATCCGGTCTTGGATTCTCTGTTCAATAAGTACGGCAACAATCTCCAGCAACTCAAGGAGGCTGCCATCCGCCAGGATCAAGGCAAACTCTGGCTGCATCTCTATCACAACTATTTCCCGAGATTGCGCTCCGTGAGAATCATGGCGATCAACAAGTCGCTTGCCCGCACAGAGAAACCACAGATGGACATCCTGGTTTCATCCATCCAGAGCCCTCTCCTATCCCTCGATTCGATGATGCCGAAGCAGCAGGTCATCCCTATCGCTTCTACCACAAAAGCATACCGCAGGGAATTGCTCAGCATCAAGACCAATCTGCTCTTCGATCTGGCTTATATGCCGGGCTACAACCGCTTCTGTCCTATCCCGAATGTGGCTATAGAATATTATCCGCTTCACGGACATTTCACCTATGGTGCCAGTTTCGACGGTCCCTGGTGGAAGAACTACGATGCCCACAAGTATTTCCAGTTACGCAACTACCAGTTGCACGCCCGCTATTATCTGCGCAGCGGCGACGTAGCTTTGCGCCAGCCGGGCAAAGGAGCCGCCTTCAAGGGCTTTTACCTCAGCTCCTACGCGCACGCGTACCTATATAATATATGCTTCGGCGAGAAGAGGGGCTGGGAAGGCGAAGGATGGGGAGCCGGATTGGGATTCGGATATGTATTGCCGCTCGACCGGAAGGAGCACTGGCGAATAGAGTTCGGTCTCCAGGCTGGTTACCTCAACACCCGATACGATCCTTACCAATGGCGCTGCCCGGTGGATCCCGGTACCGACATCGACCGCTATTATTACAAATGGTATGGTGATGCCAAGGATTTCAAAAAGCGACAGCATTCCTACACCTGGATCGGTCCTACCCGCGTAGAAGTTACATTGAGTTACGATATAATTTATCGACGCAAATGAAAGAGATCAATAAAATAAGATATTTTCCCCTTTGCCTTGTTTTCGGTTGCGTAGCGATGATGAGTTGCCAGCGCGAACCGATGCTCTACCTCCACGAGGAAGGCAAGGATCTGACGGTAGAGATTCCGATCGTGAACTTCGACCTGCCCGTTATCTGGGATTACCAACTGGAATACGGAGTGGAATACGACTGGAAAGCGGAATGGCAGTACCAATGGGATGCCACCGATGATATGCTCTTCGGAAAACTGGGCTATACGGAACCCTCCACCTTCAATATCCGCCGCTATTTCACGGGCGATACACCCAACGGTGCGCATGGTTCTCCCTACAAGCATTCCATTTCAGAGCGTTATCTCTCCGCCAGCTACGAGTTTGGCTACTGGGATATTCTGGCTTGGACGGATATCCATACCGCCGATGGCATCCAGAGCGTAACCATCGATGAGAGTTCGAACGATGAGGTGGTTGCCTATACCAACGAGACGATGGTTTCGGCACCCCATTACAGTACCCGATTCACCCGAGCCTTCTATCAGCCGGAGGAGTTTTTCGCCGGATATGAAAGGGCGATCAATATCAACAAGAATCTGGACGGCTTTGTCTTTGATGCCGACCGCAACTGTTGGGTGAGGAATCTCACGATGAGTCTGCAGCCGATGACGTACATCTATCTCATGCAGGTAATCCTTCACAACAACAATCGCAACGGTCGCATCATCACCGCCATCGACGGCAATGCGAACCTCAGCGGTATGGCTCGTTCGGTAGTATTGAATACGGGCGTCACGGGATCTGATGCCATTACGGTGAATTTTGATATGCGACTGAAGAAGGACCAGGATTTTCAGGATGGAACGAAATGTGATATCGTAGGAGGCAAGGTTGTTACCTTTGGCATTCCGAAGATTAACCCAATCCGCCTGAACACCCGATCCTATGCGGAATCGCTGAAGGAAGTTGGAAAGGCGGATTTGAACAACCGGCATTATTTTGATGTCACGATGCAGTTCAACAACGGTAAGGATTCCACCTTTGTCTTCGATGTCACCGACAAGGTAAG
>URYG01000283.1 GCA_900551985.1 uncultured Prevotella sp.
ATGGGTCATCCTTTGGAAACTTGTTGTAAGGCATAATCTCGCAGAAGGTATCAAGCTCACGAACACGACGGCCAATCAGCTGTGTGGTCTGTGAACCGAAATCCAAAATAATAATCTTCTGTTGCATAATATATTTAACTTTGAAATTTGAACTTGTTACTTTGAACTGTGAAATTTGAACTTTGAACTTTATGATTAGCTTAGACTATTGAATTCTTCACTCTTCGTTCTTCACTCTTCACTTTCTCTGCTCTTCACTTTAATTCCTTCAGGAACGCTTCCGCTTCCTTCAGCGTCTCCTGCTTTCCCACATCCATCAGTTTGAGGTCGTTTTTCACGTATCCCTCTATGCGAACCTTGTCGCAATGCCTCAGATAGAAGTCCATGATTGGGAACTTATCCGGTTCATCCTCCATCAGCGGGAAAAGCGATGGGGCAACCATGTGGATGCCAGAGAAGGCATACATCTGATAATCCTTTGGATTGAGACCAGGATAAGGACTTTTCACCTCGCCTGTCTCTATATTCGTCCAGCCAACCAATCGCATGGTATCATCGAAAAGGAGATAACGCTTGGTCTTGCGTTCGCTCACCAGAAGGCGGGCAGCCAAGGGAGCCTTCTCCTTCACGGAATCCGAAGAATCATCTGAAAGTTCCTTCGACTCCATCTGATAGAATTTCTTCAGATCCACATTGCTCAGAATATCCACATTATGAATCAGGATAGGCTCTGTCTGATCGAAGAGAGACCATGCCTTCTTGATACCACCACCCGTTTCGAGGAGCTTTTCGCTCTCATCACTGATACGGATGTCCATACCGAAATTCTTATTATCACGAAGATAATCGATGATTTGTTTAGAGAAATGATGCACGTTCACCACAATACGAGTGAAACCGGCATCCTTCAACTGAAAGATGACACGTTTGAGCAAAGGTTCTCCCCCGACACTTACCAATGCCTTCGGAATGCGATCAGTAAGTGGCTTCAGGCGAGTGCCCAAACCTGCTGCGAATATCATTGCTTGCATCATTGCTAAATAGCTATATATTAATGTGCGTGCAAATTTACTAACTTTTTGCGAGATAGCCAAATTTGCACGCTAAATATTATTGTTTTGCAGGCAAAACCTGCTCGATATGCTGTTCTCTATGACATATTTGCACTTCTACGCCAAACTTCTCGTGGATATGTTCGGCAAGATGCTGGGCTGAATACACACTGCGATGCTGACCGCCCGTACAACCGAAACAGAACATCAGGGAGGTGAAACCACGCTGGATATAGCGATTCACATGATGATCTGCCAACTTATAGACACTCTCCAGGAACGTCAGGATCTCACCATCATCCTCCAGGAATCGGATCACCGGCTCATCCAATCCCGTAAGTTTCTTGTAAGGTTCATATCTACCCGGGTTGTGGGTACTTCTGCAGTCGAAGACATAACCGCCGCCATTTCCAGACGGATCTTCAGGGATTCCCTTCTTAAAGGAGAAACTGAATACCCGCACCACCAGCGGTCCCTTGCCATCATACTTGGAATAAGTGGCAGGCCCATCCTGCGGATGCGCACAGTAGATATTGTTATCTGTAATCTTATAACCATCGGCACGGGTCATAGCCGCACTCTCGATGCGCTTAAACTGCGGCAACTCCGTGAGTCGGCGCAGCATATCCATCATATAAGGATATGGGAAAACCTTCTCGCCCATCTTCAGCAGATCACGCAGATTCTGGATAGCCGGCGGAATACTTTCGATGAAGTGCTTCTTGCGCTCGAAATAGCCACGGAATCCATAAGCACCCAACACCTGCAAGGTACGGAAGAGCACAAAGAGACTCAGGCGATGCACGAAATGGCGCACAGATGGCACCTCGGTATAGTTTTTCAGCGACTGATAGTACTCCCACACCAACTCGCGGCGGAGCTTGAAGGAATACTTGGCTGAAGCCTGCCAAAGGAAAGAAGCCAGATCATAATAGAAAGGTCCCTTTCTGCCACCTTGGAAATCAATAAAGTACGGATTGCCATTTTCGTCTAACATTATGTTGCGAGCCTGGAAATCGCGATAGAGGAAACAATCCATCTTTTCTGACGTCAAATCCTTCGCAAAAAGGCGGAAGTTAGCTTCCAACTTCAATTCATGGAAATCCAAATCTGTCGGTTTCAGGAAACAATACTTGAAATAGTTGAGGTCGAAGAGCACACTGTCCACATCAAACTCCGGCTGAGGATAGCAGTTGGACCAATCCAGTCCACGTGCACCACGCAACTGGATGTTAGGCAACTCACGGATCGTCTTCTTCAGGAGTTCCTTCTCCTTCTGATTGTATCGTCCGCCAGCCTCTCTTCCGCCCTTGATGGCATCGAAAAGCGAAGTTCCGCCCAGATCAGTCTGGATATAGCAGAGTTCATCATCGCTCACTGCCAGTATCTTAGGCACCGGCAACTGACGGAGATTGAAATGATTAGCCAGATACACGAAGGCGTGATCCTCATCACGGCTTGTACCGATAACACCTATCACCGTATCCCCATCCTGCTTGATGATACGGAAATATTGGCGGTTACTTCCCTGCCCTGCCAACTTGATGACATCAGCAGGCTCTTCGCCAGCCCATTGCTTGTAGAGATTAATTAGCTTTTCCATCATCATTCAATTTTCTGCGTTTTCTGTCATCATCTATCTTCTGTGCGAAGTTATCTCCGATGAAGAGAAGCAATAAGATACCTAGCGTAGTGAGGAAAGAATTCGTAGTAGTCATTCCTAACTCCGCCTTTGTTATATAAATCAGTCCTCCGATAACAATCAGGAAGACCAATGCCTTTTTCCAATCAATATTGTACATGATACTAAAAAAACTATTTGTTCTGCAAAGATACAACATTTTTCCGAGTTAGCCATAAGATTAAGCATATTTTTGAGAAGGGCACAAAAAAAAATCGGATGTCTCACGACAACCGATTTTCAAAAACAAACTACTTAAAAACTAATCTACTAAAACAAATCAAAAAAATATCTTCATCGACCTTGCGGTCGGTATTACCTTTTCTTTTCGTTTGCAAAGGTACAAAAAAAGCGTATTAGCACCAAACAATTTTGCGATTTTTTGCATATCAATTGCTAAAAAAGCAAAAAAATAGGGATAATTCACTGAGAATCACCCCTATTTGTTATATTTAGGTTGCAAATCTGCACTCTATTACATCATACCGCCCATACCTGGAGCTGCAGCAGGTGCTGCTGGAGCTGGCTCTGGTTTATCTACCAGGACACATTCTGTTGTCAGGAACAGACCAGCGATAGAAGCTGCGTTCTCCAAAGCAACACGCTCAACCTTAGCAGGATCTACGATACCAGCCTGACGCATATCCTCGTAAACATCCTTACGGGCATTGTAACCGAAGTCACCCTCGCCCTCACGAACCTTGTTTACGACTACAGAACCCTCGCCACCGGCATTGGCTACGATCTGACGGAGAGGCTCCTCGATAGCACGCTCTACGATGCGGATACCTGTTGTCTCATCGGCGTTGTCACCCTTCATATCCTTCAAAGCCTCGAGAGCACGGATATAAGTAGTACCACCACCAGCAACGATACCTTCCTCGATAGCTGCACGGGTAGCGCAGAGAGCATCGTCAACACGATCCTTCTTCTCCTTCATCTCTACCTCAGAGTTAGCACCTACGTAGAGAACAGCCACACCACCAGCGAGCTTAGCCAAACGCTCCTGAAGCTTCTCCTTATCGTATGAAGACTTGGTGTTCTCAATCTCGTTCTTGATCTGAGCTACACGATCCTGGATGTTAGCCTTCTCGC